>NZ_JBVHFW010000009.1:0-369302 GCF_055562135.1 Actinoplanes sp. NPDC021490 | reverse complement strand
ATAATTTCGGGTGTTTTCCCCACCCCCCAACCAAACCCCCCCCCCCCCGGGGGTGTGCGGGGTGGTCGCGGGGCCCCCCCCCCCCCCCCCCCCCCCGGGGGGGGGGGGGCCCCCCCCCCCCCCCCCCCCCCCCCCCGGGCCCCCCCCCCCCCGGGGGGGGGGCCCCCCCCCGCCGCGGTTACTCGGCCCGCAGTGGCTTGGCCACGACGACGTCCGAGGCCGGCACGAACTCGGCCCGCAGCGGTTTGGCGTTGAGCGCGGCCGCCGCGGCGCCGATGGCCCCGCTGCTCACCACGATCGCCGCGGCCACGGCCACCGTGCCCAGGGTGCGATGGAAGGTGGACTTCATAGGTGGTGCCCCCGTTTCGTCTGGACTGTGCCGCAGACGTGCGAATGCTATAGCCGCAGCCACATGATCGGCGCCCACCAGCCCCATCTCGTCACAGGAAGCGGAAACGGCCGCGCGGGGCCCAGGTCGCGGCTGCACCGATCAACTACCGTTCGGTCCATGCCGGCCGCCGCCCAGAGATCCGACGCGCTCCTCGGCCGGGACGCCGAGACCGGCCGGATCGGCGGGCTGCTCGCGGCCGCCTCCGCCGGTGCGGGTGGCGCGCTCCTGCTCAGCGGCGAGGCCGGCATCGGCAAGACCGCCCTGCTGGAGCAGGCCGAGCGGGCGGCCACCGGTTTTCAGATCGTCCGCGCGTCGGGGGCCGAGTTCGAGCAGGAACTCCCGTACGCCGCCCTGCACCAGCTCTGCGTGCCGATCCTGGGGTACGCCGGCGAGCTGCCGGAACGGCACCGGGACGCCCTGCGGGTCGCGTTCGGGCTCGCCGCCGGTGACCCGGACCCGTTCCGCGTCGGCCTGGCCGTTCTCGAACTGGTCGCCGCGGCCGCCCGGGAACGGCCGCTGCTGTGCGTGGTCGACGACGCGCAGTGGCTGGACGCGGCGTCATCGCGGGCGCTGGCCTTCGTGGGCCGCCGGATCCGCGCCGACCCGGTCGTTCTCCTGCTCGCGATGAGGTGGCCCGCCACCGGCGGCGAGCCGAGCACCCTGCCCGTCCCCGCCACCGACGGCGAGCTGAGCACCCTGCCGGTCCTGGCCGTCGAGGGGCTGGCCGACGCGATCGCCCGCCGGCTGCTGACCGCGCGCGGCCCGTTCGCCCTGGACGAGCGGGTGCGGGACAGGCTCGTCGCCGAGGCCGGCGGCAACCCCCTGGCGCTGCTCGAGCTGCCCCGCGCCGGGGGTTTCGCGCCGCCCGCGACGGGTTCGATGCCGAACCGGATCGAGCAGGCGTTCCAGGCCCGCCTGGCCGGCCTGGGCCCGGAGGCCCGCCGGCTGCTGACCGTGGCCAGCGCCGAACCGACCGGTGATCCGGTCCTGCTGTGGGCGGCGGCCGGCAGGCTCGGCGTCGACCGGGCCGGCCCCGACGCCGCCGCGGCCAGCCTGGCCGAGTTCGGGGCGCGCATCCGGTTCTGCCATCCGCTGGCCCGCTCGGCGGTCTATCGAGCCGCGGACGCCGGGGACCGCCGGGCCGCGCACGGGGCGCTGGCCGAGGTCACCGACCCGGTTTCGGCGCCCGACCGCCGCGCCTGGCACCGGGCGCAGGCCGCGGTCACCCCGGACGCCGGCATCGCCGACGACCTGCAGAGCTGCGCGACCCGGGCCCAGGCCCGGGGTGGCATGGCCGCCGCGGCGGCGTTCCTGCAGCGCGCGGCCGAGTTGTCGCCGGAGACCGACCGGCGGGCCGACCGCACCCTGGACGCGGTGCAGGCCCATCTGGAGGCGGGTAGCGCCGCCTCGGCCGAGGAACTGCTGACAACGGTCGAGACCGCGACATTGGACGACTTCCGGCAGGCCCGGGCCGACCTGCTGCGGGGCCGGATCGCCTTCGCCCGGCCCTCGGACGGCACTGGTCCGGCGCTGATGTCGGCCGGCGCGCGCCGGTTGTCGGCGGTGGACCCCGCCGGGGCCCGGGAGGCGTATCTGGACGCGCTGGAAGCCAGCCTGTTCGCCGGTCGCGGCGGCGGCTTCATTCCGGAGATCCTGGCCGCGGCCCGTTCGGCCCCGCCGTCGGCGACCCCCGACCTGCTCGGCGCGTTGCTGATGCTGGCCGCGGGGGAGCACGAGACGGCGATTCCGGTGCTCGCCGTTCTGCTCCACGCCGACCGTCGTCCCGTCTGGGCCCGCCGGCCGGCCCTGGCCACCATGATCTCCACCGAGGTGTGGGACCCGATGGCCATCGCCGCCATCGCCGAATGGCTGGTCAAGGAGGGCCGCGAGTCGGGCTCGCCGACGCTGCTGCGGCTCGGCCTGGCCCAGAAGGCCACCGACGCCACCTTCACCGGCGACCCCGGCGCGGCCCTGGCCGCGCTGGCCGAGGAGGAGGCGATCGCCGACGCGGCCGGCGACCAGCCGCTGATCTATCCGCGGCTGCAGCTGGCCGCCCTGCGCGGGCGCCGCGAGGAGGTCGGGGAACTGCTCGGCGCGGCGGGCCGGGCCGAGACGGCCGGCGGCCGCGGGCAGGTCACCAACCTGCACTGGATGACGGCCATGCTCAACAATGGCCTGGGCGACTTCCCGGCCGCGCTGGCCGCCGCGCGCGAGGCGACCGGGCCGGACCGGCTGTTCCTGGCCGGAGTCTCGCTGCCCGAGCTGGTCGAGGCGGCCGTCCGGTGCCGCGAGACCGGCGTCGCGGCCCGGGCGGTGGAGTTGCTGACCGAACGGACGCGGGCCGCCGGAACCGAGGCCGGGCGGGGAATCGCCGCCTACGCGCGGGGGCTCGTGACCGGGGCCGAGGACGACTTCCGGGAGGCCGTCGAGTGCCTCACCGAGACGCCGCTGACCCCGTACCGGGGGCGGGCCCACCTGCTCTACGGCGAATGGCTGCGGCGACGGGGCCGGCGCAACGACGGCATCGAGCAGCTCCGGCAGGCCTACGACCTGCTGTCCGTGTCGGGGGCCGAGGCCTTCGCGCGCCGCGCCGTCGACGAGCTGCGGGCGGCCGGCGTCGGCGTGCCGCAGCGTACGGAACGCTCCTTCGGCACCCTCACCCCGCAGGAGGCCGCGGTGGCCCGGCTGGTGGCGTCGGGCGCCACCTCGAACGAGGCGGCCGTCCAGCTGTTCGTCAGCAAGCGCACCGTCGACGCCCACCTGCGCAGCATCTTCCGCAAGCTCGGCGTCAGCTCGCGCCGCCGGCTCAAGGACCATCCCGCGCTGCTGGCCTGACCCGGGCGGATAGGCACAAGTTGCCGACGCGGCCGGGCACCCCCGGGCGGCACCGTGGGTGCGGTGCAAGCAATCCTGATCTACATCGACCTGACGCTGGCCGTTCTGACGCTGGTCGCGGCGCCGGTGGCCGGGGCCAAGGCGACCCGCGGATGGCTCTTCGTCCTGGCCGGGATGGCCGCGGGCCGCCTGCTGGTGGCCGTCCTCTTGCTGATCACCGGCGGGCTGTTGCTGGCCGACACCCGGCTGAGCGTGCAGGTGCCGCTGGCGGTTCTGCCGGCGGCCTGGGCCGCGTGGAAGCCGGGCCGGACGGCCGCGCACGTCGCCGCGGCGGGCGGGACGCTGTCGGTCTGGTGGCTGCTCGCGCCGTTCGCCCCGCAGGACACGCCGCTCGTGCTGGCCGGTTCGCTGGCCGCGCTGGGTGCCATCGCCGGGCTTTCGGTCGCGGTCGGCCGCTGGCGGGAGTCCCGGTCGCGCGTGTCCCGCCTGCCCTGGCTGACGACGGCCTTCCTGCTCGTCCCGGCGACCACGCTGGTGCTCGCCGGTCAGGCCAATGCCTCCGCGCAGGGCCATCAGCACGGAGCCGGACCGCTCAGCGTCGATCAGCTCACCGGGCCCCGCAAGCAGAAGCCGGACGTACGGCTGACGCTGACCGCCGCCCGTACGCAGGTGCGGCTCGATTCGGGGGCCACGGTGGACGGACTGACCTTCAACGGCACCGCGCCGGGCCCCGAGATCCGGGTGCGTATGGGCCAGTTGCTCGAGGTCACGCTGGTCAACACCGACGTCGAGGAGGGCGTGACCGTGCACTGGCACGGCGTGGACGTGCCCAACGCCGAGGACGGCGTGCCCGGGGTGACACAGAACGCGGTCCCGCCGGGTGGCCGGCACGTCTACCGGTTCATCCCCAACCGGACCGGGACGTTCTGGTACCACACCCACCGCGACGGCCTGCTCAACGTCAAGAAGGGCCTCTTCGGCGCCCTCATCGTCGAGGACGGGGACGGGCCTGAGGAGCTTGAGCGGACCGTGTTCGCGCACGCCTGGCCCGGCTCCGGCGGCGACATCACCGCCCTGGACCGCTCCGACCGGCCCGCGTCGGTGACCGCCGCGGCCGGGCAGAACGTGCGGGTGCGCGCGATCAACAGCTCGGAAGAGCCACAACAGATCCGCGTTTCCGGTACGCCGTTCCGGGTCGCGGCCATCGACGGCAACGCGGTCGAGGGGGCCACCCCGCTCGAACCCGGCACCGACCTGCTGCTCGCGGCGGGCGGCCGGTACGACCTGACGTTCACGATGCCGGACGGCCCGGTGACCGCCGCCCTGGCCGGCACGTCGCTCACCTTCGGCGGCTCCGGGAAGGTGGCCGAGCCCGGTGACGGAGGGCAGTTCGACCCGCTCACCTACGGAACCGGAGCGCCGCCCGCCCCGGGTTCCTACCAGCGCACGTACGACCTGCGGCTGGACGACGGGTTCGGGTTCAGCCAGGGCCGGCTCGGCTACGTGAGCAGCATGATCAACGGCCGGCTCTATCCGGCCGTGCCGTCGCTGGAGGTCACCCGGGGCGACCGGGTCCGGGTCCGGATCGCCAGCCGCAGCATCATCAACCACCCGTTCCACCTGCACGGGCACCGCGTCCGGGTGGTGTCGCGCAACGGCGAGCCCGCCACCGGCAGCCCATGGTGGACCGACACCCTCAACGTCGGCCGCGGCGAGGTGTACGAGATCGAGTTCGTGGCCGACAACCCGGGCATCTGGATGGACCACTGTCACAACTTCCAGCACGGCGCCAACGGCATGATCATGCACCTCGCGTACACGGGCGTCAGCACGCCGTTCTCGGACGAAGACCACCTCCCCGAGTGATGACACCCCAGCGGAAAGCGGCCGGGGCACTCGCCCGGGCCGAGCCGGGCACGGTCACCGGCAAGGTCATCCTGGTTCGCGACCGAGATTCGCGGCGGCGGTCAGGGGGCCGCCGCCGCGCCTCAGGTCGTGGCGGCGAAGCGCTGGACGAGATCGGTCCGGCCGGCCACCACCAGCTCGGCGTGCTCGGGCACGACGGTGTCGGCTGCGGCGTACTGGAACTCGGCGCCCGGGGCCTTGACCCCGACGACCGTGATGCCGTGCTTGGCGCGCAGCCCCAGATCGGCCAGGGTGCGGCCGGCCGAACGGCGCGGGGCCCGGGTCTTGGCGATGGCGAAATCGTCGTCGAACTCGATGAAGTCGAGCATGCGGCTGGCGATCAGATTGGCCACCCGCTCGCCCATCGTGGCCTCGGGATAGATCACGTGGTCGGCGCCGACCGACCGCAGGATCCGGCCGTGCTTGGCCGAGACCGCTTTCGCCCAGATGTCCCGTACGCCCAGCTCGCTCAGGGTGAGCACGGTCAGCACGCTGGCCTCGATGTTGTTGCCGATGCCCACGACCGCCCGGGCGAACTCCTTGATGCCGACCTGGATCAGCGCGTCCTCGTCGGTCGCGTCGGCCTGGACCACGTGGGTCAGCTTGTCCGACCACTGCTGGACCAGTTCCGGGTCCTCGTCGATGCCGAGCACCTCGTGCCCCAGCTCGAGCAGCGAGTCGGCGACCTGGCCGCCGAACCGGCCCAGGCCGATCACGACGACGTTCTCGTCCCGTGCGATGTCCTCAGCCAACGATGGGTCGCTCCTCCGGATACCGATACTGCCGGTGACGGGTGTTGAGGGCCAGCGCCGACGCGACGGCGACCGTCCCGACGCGGCCGAGGAACATCATCGCACTCAGGATCAGATCGCCCGCCTGGGACAGCTCGCCGGTCAGCCCGGTGCTCAGGCCGGCCGTGCTGAAGGCGGCCATCACCTCGAACAGGGCCCGGTCGAACGGCACGCCGTCGGTGATGGCCAGCAGCGCCAGGGTGCCGGTGGCCACCGTGACCACGCCGAGCGAGGCGACCGTGGTGGCCTGGCGCTGGGTCGACTCGGCGATGCGGCGGCGACCGACCACGACGTCGCGCTCGCCCCGCACCTCGGTCCAGATGACGAAGGCGAGCAGGAAGAACGTGGTCACCTTGATGCCGCCGGCGGTGCTGGCGCTGCCGCCGCCGATGAACATCAGCCCGACCACGATGGCCGAGGTGTCCTCGTTCATGGCCCCGAAGTCGACGGTGTTGAAGCCGCCCGAGCGCGGGATCGTGCCCTGCACGAAGGCCGCCAGGATCTTTCCCGGCACGCCGAGCGGCCCCAGCGTGCCGGCGTTGCCCCATTCGAACGCCAGCACCGCCAGGAAACCGGCGACGAGCAGCACCAGCGTGCCGCCGACGGTGAGCCGGGTGTGGGTCGTCCACGCGGCCGGGCGGCGCGCCTCGCGGCCGATCTCGTAGAGCACCGGGACGCCGATGCCGCCGACGATCACGCCCAGGGTGAGCGGGACGCAGATCCACCAGTCGCTGACGAAACCGGTCAGGCCGTCGCTGCGTAGCGAGAAGCCGCAGTTGTTGAACGCCTGGACGGCGTTGAACACGCCCTCCCACACGGCCCGGCCCAGCGGCACGTCGTAGGCCAGATGCAGCCGCGAGGCGAAGATGGTGGCGATCACCGCCTCGCTCGCGAACATGACCACGGTGGCCAGCACGAGCACCCGGCGGACGTCGCCGTGGGCCAGCCCGGTGTTCGTCTCGACGCCGGTCATCATCCGGCCGCGCAGACCCAGCCGCTGCGACACCAGCAGCCCGGCCAGCGTCGCGATCGTGGTGATCCCGAAGCCGCCGGTCTGGGTCAGCACGGTCAGCAGCACGTGCCCGAAGCCGGACCAGTAGGTGGCCGTGTCGACCGTGGTCATGCCTGACGTGGTGATGGCCGAGGTCGCGGTGAAGAACGCCGTCAGCAGCGACGGCGACTCCGGCCCGGCCCGCGAGACGGGCAGCAGCAGAAGACCGGTGCCGGCCACGATCGCGCCCAGGAAGGCCACCGTCACAGTTCGTGCCGGATGCGGCCGGGCGCTGCGCATCACGCAGTTATACCGCACCCCCGATCTTGACCGGCGCGGCCGTCGCGAACCGCTGGATCTGCGCCACGTCGATCGCGCCGGCCATGGCCAGGAACCCGGCCCGGTTGGGGTGCAGGTGGTCGCCGGGTCCGCCGACGCTGCCGTTGGTGTCGAACTCCGGCCGCAGATGTCCGGGCCGCGCCGGGTCCTCGGTCACCGCCGAGAAGTCGGCGACGCCGTCGAAGACTCCGCTCGTACGGATGAAGGCGTTGATCTCGCGGCGCTTGGCGTCGGTCTCGGCCGTGCCGTAGAGCCCGAACTCCGTGCCCGCCGAGGGCGTCAGCGTGGCCCCGACGATCCTGATGCCGAGGGCGTGCACCCGGCGGACGATCTCCTTGTACCCGTCGATCACCTGCGCCGCCGTGGCATTGCCGCCGCCCAGGTCGTTGATGCCTTCCAGCAGGATGACCACGCGGACGCCGGGGAGCCCGAACACGTCGCGGTCGAGCCGGTCGAGGGCGGGCGGCCCGTCGCAGGGGGTGCAGCCGCCGGGCGTACGGCCGATCCGGGTCACCATGTTGCCGCCGATCGCCTCGGTCACCACCGTGACCGGGCGGCGCGACGACTGGTCGAGGCGGCGCTGCAGCACGTCGGGCCACCGGTCGTCGCCGTTGATGGTGGAGAAGAAGCCGTCGGTGATCGAGTCCCCGAACGCCACCACGGCCGGGGTGCGGCGGCTCTGCACCTGCACCTCGGAGACGAAGAACCACGAGGTCGTCGAGTGCGGGAACGCGGTCTCGCCCGGGTCGGCGGCGTGGTCACCGGCGCCCGGGCCGGTCAGATACGACGTGGTGAACGCGGCCGCGTGCCACGTCATCGGCCCGCTCGCCCCGGAGACGTACAGGCTCACCGCGAGGCGCTGCGTCTGCGCGTCGGTCACCGGGACAGCCACCGGGTCGCTGAGCACGGTCCGGCCGGCCGGGACGGTGACCGACCGGCGGCCCGCGAAGGTCAGCTCACGGTTGGTGCCGGGCGCCACGACCGCGCCGGTCGACTGCCGGCCCGCGTACGCCCGGCCGAAGGTCACCGGCCTGGTGCCGTACTCGTTGGTGAGCCGCACCCGCCAGCGCGTGCCTTCGACACCGGGGTGCACGATCATCCGCAGCGTCTGGTCCCGTGCCTGCTGGTCGGGGAACGCGGCGGTCAGCAGCGGCGCGGTGTTGCCCGGTCCGGCCGGCCCGATCGGTCCGGGCTGACCCACCGAGTAGCCCACCGGATAGACACCCTGCGCCGATCCCGCCCATCCGCCCGCCCAGGCGGCGGGTTCCGACGCGACCGCGGCCGCCGGAGTGAGCAGGACCCACGCGATGGCGGCGGCAACAGCTTTTCTCGTACGCATGTCACTCCCTCGCCGAACCGGAATGTATCGACAGCCATCGTTCTCCTGTACTCCCTGGCCGGGCAAGGGCACGTGCCCGTTCCGCTCGAAGTAGGCTCAGCCGGGGGAAGGTGAGATCTTGGACGGCCGACGCACCTGGCAGCCGCCCCGGCCGGTCGGCCGTGGCCGGGCCGACCACACCGCGATCGTGGGCTGCGAGCTGTTCGTCGACGGGGTGGCCGTCGAGAGTCCCGGCCCGGCGGCCGACCTGGCCCGGCTCTACGAGCGGGCGCGCGAGCAGGACGGCGCCTTCGTGTGGCTGGGGCTGCACGAGCCGACCGAGGCCGCGCTGACCCGGGTGGCCGAGGTTTTCGGGCTGCACCCGCTGGCGGTCGAGGACATCCTGCACCGCGAGCAGCGGGTCAAGCTCGAGCGCTACGAGGACGTGGTGTTCCTGGTCGTGCGGGCCGCCCAGTACGTCGAGCACGAGCGGCTCACCGCCACCAGCGAGATCGTCAGCACCGGCTTCGTGCGGCTCTTCGCCGGCCCGCATTTCGTGATCACCGTCCGGCAGGGCACCGTCATGGAGCTCAGCTCGCTGCGCGCCGACCTCGGCTCCGACGAGGGGGCGCTGGCCCGGGGGCCGTGGTCGGTGGTGCACGCCATCCTGGACCGGCTGGTCGACGCCTACGTCGACATCGCGGCCGCGATGCAGACCGACATCGAGCTGACCGAGGCCGAGGTGTTCGCGCCCGGCGCCCCGGTCACCATCGAGCAGATCTACCAGCTCAAACGGCAGCTGATGAGGTTCAAGTCGGCGGTGCTCCCACTGCAGCGCCCGCTGGCCGCGCTCTCCGGCAAGCAGCTCACCGAAATGCCCAAGGAGATCCGCCGCTACTTCGGCGACGTCGCCGACCACCACACCGCCGTCGTGGAGCAGGTCGTCGCGTTCGACGACGTGCTCAACGCGCTGCTGCAGGCCCGCCTGGCCCAGCTGACCGTCGAGCAGAACAACGACATGCGCAAGATCGCCTCGTGGGCGGCCGTCGCCGCGCTGGTTACCGCGATCGCCGGCGTCTACGGCATGAACTTCCCGGACATGCCCGAGCTGACCTGGCGCTACGGCTACCCCGTGGTGATGCTGCTCCTGCTGGTCAGCGCCACCTTCCTGTACCGCCTGCTGCGCCGGGCGGGCTGGCTCTGACCCGAAGCCGGGCGCCCCGGCCCCCTACCGGGGAGCTACGGCAAAGGGTTCCGCGGAGGGACGCCCGGGGCGTGACCCGGCATCGACTCTTCAGGGCATGGATCTCACCCAGGCCGTGCTCGAGCACCCCTACCTGGTGCTCGGCCCGCTCGTGCTCGTGGAAGGGCCGGCCGCGACGATCACCGCGGGCACGCTGGTCGCCGCGGGCGCGGCCGCCTTCTGGCCCATCTGGCTGATCGTCGTGCTGGCCGAGGTGGCCGGGGACAGCCTGCTCTATCTGGCCGGCCGCTCGGCTCGCCGGCCCTGGGTGGCCCGCCTGCTGACCCGGCTCAAGGCGACCGCCCTGCTGGACCGCCTGGCCGGCACCTCGCTGCCCCGGCTCGTGATCACCGCGAAGATCGTCGATGTCGTCGCCCTGCCCGCCTTCGTGTGGGCGGGCCTGTCCCGGATCTCGTACCGCCGGTTCGCCGCCTGGGTCGGGGCCACCGCCGCCGTACGCGGTCTGCTCCTGCTCGGCCTGGGCGGCCTGCTCGGCACCCAGCTGTCCGGGCTGCTCGATCGGCCCGGCGGCATCTTCCTGCTCACCGGGGCCGTCGCCGTGCCGGTCGCACTCTTCCACCTGGCCATGAAGCGCTACTACCGGCGGAAGGGGCCGGCGTGACCGCCACGACAGTGCGGGCCGGCGCCGGCCGCTGGTATCGCAACGCCCAGCTCAGCCTGGGCCTGAGCACGGCGGCCGGAACGGGCCTGCTGGTGGTCGGCGACGTCGACCCGGTCCACGAGATGCTCAGCAACGCGATCTCCACCGTCCCGGGCGCGCTGCTGCTGACCCTGGCGTTGTGCGGGCTGGCGACGACCGGAGCCTGGCTGATCGCCGGTGCCCGGCGGGTGCTGCCCCGCCCCGGGCTGCTCACCGCGCTGCTGTCGGCGTGGTGCCTGTCGCTGATCGTGGTCGCGGTGTTTCCCACCAACCTGCCCGGCACCGAGCCCACCGTGGCCGCCGTGGCGCATCGGGCCGGCGCCGCGGTGCTGGCCGCCCTGCCCCCGCTGATCGCCCTGCTCGTCGCCCAGCAGGCCGGGCGCCGGGCCCCGGCCGACCGGATCCGCCGGCTGCGCGCGACCGGCTGGGCCACCGTGGCCGCGTGTCTGGCGTTCGCCGCGTTCAACGGGCCGGCCGCCTTGACCGATCAAGGCCTTCCCCCGTACGCGGGACTGGCCGAACGCATCCTGCTGGCGCTCGTCCTCGTGGTCGTCGGCCTCTGCGCCCGGGTGCTCGAAGGAGCGGAACGTTTTGCTACCGGCTAGCAACGCGATACGCCGCAGGCCGGGCCGATTGTCACCGATCGTGAAGGTTATGGAAGAGCTGCGTGCGCGTCCCTCCCGGCTGCTGGCGGCGCTCGTCGGGGGATCGGGTGTCGTGCTCGCGGTGGCCCTGGTCCACGCCTTCGCCGGCTGGGGCAGCGACGTCGAAACGCGCGTGCTGAACGACCTGGCCTACCTGCCGGTCACGCTGCTGACCGCGGTCCTGGGGCTGCGGGTGATCCTCAAGGGCGGCCTGCACCGGCGGGAACGCCGGGCCTGGATCCTGCTCGAGGTGGCCTTCGTCGGCCAGGTCGTGGCCCACGCGGCGTCCCTGGCGCAGAACTATCTGACCGGGCCGGCCTATCCGAGCGTCTCCGACTACCTGTACTCGGCGTCCATCCCGTTCGTGGTGGCCGGCCTGCTCGTGCTGCCCGCCGGGCGCCGCAGCGGGACCGACCGGCTCAAGCTCCTGATCGACTCGCTGATCATCGTGGCCGGCGCCTGCATGGCGCTCTGGTACCTCGAGATCGGCCCGCTCGTGCAGATGCCGGGGGCCGACCTCGAGGTGATCGTCTTCTCGACCGCGGTCCCGGTCCTCGACCTGCTGCTGGTCTTCGCCTTCATCACGTTGCTCATGCGTCCCACCGAGCTTGGCGCGGCCGCTGGCCTGCTGGCCGGGTCCATGGCGCTCAAGGTGATCGCCGACAGCACCTTCACCATCGCGTACGTGCAATTCGATTTCGGGTTCCAGCCCGGCAGCTGGCCGTACGTGCTGTGGGCGGCGGGCGCCTTCCTCTCACTGCTCGCCGTGCACAGCCGGCTGAATCAGGACGCCCGGGCCCGCGGCGAGCGGCACGGACGACGGGGCCGGCTGGGCTGGCTGCCGTACGGGGCGGTCGCCCTCGCGTACGGGATGCTGGCCTTTGTCGCCCGGGACCAGTCGGTCTACTCCCTGGGCGGGCTGGTCTTCGGCGCGATCGTGCTGACCAGCCTGGTGATCGCCCGGCAGATGTTCGCGCAGCGGGAGAACCGCCGCCTGGCCGTCACCGATCCGCTCACCGGGCTGTCCAACCGGGCCCTCATCGCCGAGCGGATGGGGGAGATGACCACGCACCCGCCGCGCAAGGGCCGGCACAGCGCGGTCGTGCTGATCGACCTCGACCACTTCAAGCCGATCAACGACGCGTACGGGCACGAGGCAGGCGACGCCGTGCTCAGGGCGGTCGCCGGCGCGCTGCGGGCGGTGATCCGTTCCGGCGACACCGCGGGCCGGCTCGGCGGCGACGAGTTCGCCGTCCTGCTGCCCAGCCTGCCCAACCGGGCCGTCGCCGAGAGCATCGCGCAGCGGCTCGTCGACGCGCTGCGCACCCCGGTCATCTTCGGCGACGTCGTGCTCGGCGTCGAGGCCAGCATCGGGGTGGCGTTCCGCGACGAGACCACCACCGACGCCGCCCAGCTGATGGCCCACGCCGACGCCGCTATGTACGCGGCCAAGCGGGCCGGCCGGGGGCACTTCCGCGTCTACACGCCGGAGCTGGACACCCAGGCCCGCGACGCCGAGCTGCGCCGGGCCGTCGAGAACGACGAGCTCGTCGTGCACTTCCAGCCGGTCGTCGAGCTCTACGGCGGCAACCGGATGCGGGCGGTCGAGGCGCTGGTGCGCTGGAACCACCCGGCTCGGGGGCTGCTCATGCCGGGCGCCTTCATCGACCTGGCCGAGGAGACCGGCGCGGTCATCCCGATCGGCGAGTGGGTGCTGCGCGACGCCTGCCGGCAGGCCGCCGGGTGGCGCGCGGAGAACCCGGGCGCGGACGACATCCGGCTGAGCGTCAACCTGTCGGCGCGGCAGGTCGTGCAGACTAACCTGGTCGACACCATCCGCGAGATCTTGGACGAGACCGGGTTCCCGGCCGACCGGCTGATGCTCGAACTGACCGAGAGCGTCGTCCTGCAGCCCGACGAGCAGACCGTCGAGCGGCTGAACACGCTGCGCGAGATGGGCATCGGCATCTCGGTCGACGACTTCGGCACCGGCTTCGCGGCGCTGAGCTACCTGCGGACCCTGCCGGTCAGCGTGCTCAAGGTGGACCGCTCGTTCGTCGCCGGCATCGACACCGACCCCGACGCGTACGCCGTGGCCGAGGCCGTGGTGCGTCTCGCGCAGGCCTACAAGCTGGACGTGGTGGCCGAGGGCATCGAGACCGCCGAGCAGGCGCACTGCCTGATCCGGATGGGCTGCTCGTACGGCCAGGGCTACTACTTCGCCCGCCCGATGCCCGGCCCGGCCCTGGCCGAGCGGCTGGCCGGGGCAGCGCTCCCGACGGAGGTCGCGGCACGCTGATCCGCGTTGTGGCGCACCGCTCAACATCCGCTCGTTAGTGGATGATGGCGTCATGCCGGTGGCGCTGGTCGGACGCGGGGACGAGCTCCGGCGCCTCGGCGCCCTGCTCGAGGGGGCCGGCGACGGCGGGGGCGCGCTCGTCGTCCGCGGCGAGGCCGGCATCGGCAAGTCGGCGTTGCTGTCCGAGACGGCCCGGCTGGCCCGGGACCGGCGGATGCGCGTGCTGACCACGACCGGGGTGCAGAGCGAGGCCGAGGTGGCCTTCGCCGGGCTCCATCAACTGCTGCGGCCCGTCCTCGACCAGGCCGGTCGCCTGCCCGCGCCGCAGCGGGACGCCGTCCTGGCCGCCTTCGGCCGCAACGGTGCGGCCGAGCCGGAGCTGTTCCTGATCGCCCTCGCGACCCTGAGCCTGCTGGGCGAGGCCGCGGTGCCCGCGCCCGTGCTGCTGGTCGTCGAGGACGCGCAATGGCTCGACCGGCCCAGCGCCGAGGTGCTGCTGTTCGTGGCCCGGCGACTCGAATTCGAGCCGGTCGTGATGCTGGCCGCGATGCGGGACGGGTTCGGCACCCCGTTCGCCGGCAGCGGACTGGCCGAGCTGGCCGTGCCGCGCCTGGAACGGGAACCGGCCGCGCTGGTGGTCGACCAGCGCGCGCCCGGGCTGCGGCCGGAGGTGCGCGAACGCGTGCTCGCCGAGGCCGCCGGCAACCCGCTGGCGCTGGTGGAGCTGCCGGCCGTCCTCGACTCGGACGACGCCCGGCTGCCGTTGACCGCGCGGCTGGAGAACGCGTTCGCGGCCCGGGTGACCAGTCTGCCGCCCGCCACCCAGGCCGTGCTGCTGGTGGCCGCGCTCAACGACGGCGACGGCCTGGCCGAGATCCTGTCCGCGGCGGCCGTGGTCGCCGGCTCGCCGTGCACCGCCGACGACCTGGAACCGGCGGTCGCGGCCCGGCTCGTCGAGGCCGGCGCCGAACGGGTCCGGTTCCTGCATCCGTTGATGCGCTCGGCGATCCACCAGCGCGCGAGCCTCGGCCGGCGGCACCGCGCGCACGCCGCGCTGGCCGGGGTGGTGACCGACGACGACCGCCGGGTGTGGCACCGGGCGGCGTCCCAGGCCGGGCCGGACGACACCGTGGCGGCCGATCTGGAGGCGGCGGCGGTGCGCGCCCAGCGGCGGGGCGGCATCGCCACCGCGCGCGCGGCGATGGAACGGTCGGCCGAGCTCACCCGCGACCCGGTGCTGCGCGGCGAGCGGCTGCTGCGCGCGGCCGAGCTGGCCTTCGAGCTGGGCCGCAGCGACGGCGTACGGCGGCTGCTGGCCGAGGCCGAACGGGCCGGCCTGTCCGAGCGGCAACGCTGGCGGACGGCGTGGATCCGCGACAGCTTCGACGACGGCGTGCTCGGGCGGGCGCAGGCCGCGTGGTCGCTGGCCCAGGTCGCGGAGCGCGCGGCGGCCGACGACCCCGATCTGGCCCTGAACCTGTTGTACGGCGCGGCCGTGCGCTGCTGGTGGACCGAGCCCAGCGTGGAGGCCCGGCAGAGCGTGGTCGCCGCGGCCGGCCGGGTGCCCGTGTCCGAGGACGACCCCCGGCTGCTGATGGTGCTGGCCTTCGCCTCGCCGATCGACCACGGCGCGGTGGTGCTCGACCGGCTGCGGCGGCACACGCTCGGCAGCGACGGGCGCGCGGCCCGGATGCTGGGCAACGCCGCCCACGCCCTCGGCGACTTCGACCTCGCCGCCGGGTTCTTCGCCCATTCGCTGGCCGGGCTGCGCGCCCACGGCCGGCTCGCCTTGCTGGCCCGGGCCCTCACGTTGCAGGCGCGCAGCTGCGCCTACCTCGTCGACCTGGGCGTCGCGATCCCGGCCGCGGACGAGGCGTACCGGCTGGCCCGCGACACCTCACAGCCGGTGATCGCCGCGACCGCGCTGACCGCCCAGGCCCTGCTGGCCGCGGTCCGCGGGGAACAGGACGACGCCTACCGCCTGGCCGCCCGGGCCGAGAAGGCGGCGCTGCCCGGCGCGACCAGTGCCGTCCTGGCCGCCGTGCAGATCGCCCGCGGCACGGCCGCGCTGGCCGACGGCCGCCACGAGGACGCGCTGGCCGAGCTGCGCCGCCTCTACGACCCGGCCGACCCCGCCTATCACCAGGCGATCCGCTGTCAGGCCGTCGGCGACCTGGTCGAGGCGGCCGTCCGCAGCGGCCGGCCGGACGAGGTCGCCGGGGTGGTGGCCGAGATGACCGCGGTGGCCGGTCGCACCCCGTCACCCGTGCTGCACCTCGGCCTGCGCCACGCGCGGGCCCTGCTGGACGACGAGTACGAGGCGGCGCTCGGAGCCGGTCCGGGCGGCTGGCCCTTTCCCCGGGCGCGGGCACAACTGGCGTACGGGGAATGGCTGCGCCGCCACCGCAAGGTGACCGAGTCGCGGGCGCACCTGCGGGCGGCCCGGGACGCCTTCGACGCGCTGGGCCTGATCCCGTGGGGCGACCGCGCGCGCGGCGAGCTGCGCGCCTCCGGGGAGACGAGCGGCCTGCGCCGGCCCGACGCCCGCGACCGGCTCACCCCCCAGGAACTGCAGATCGCCCAGATGGCGGCGGGCGGGCTGACCAACCGCGAGATCGGCCAGCGGCTGTACCTCTCACACCGCACGATCAGCTCGCACCTGCACCGGATCTTCCCCAAGCTCGCCGTCACGTCGCGGGCCGGGCTGCGGGCCGCGCTGGCCGATACCGTCACATGACGTAAGCGACGCGCCGTCGCCGCCGCTTACGGTTCGGCCATGGCAAAGCATGTGCTCTTCATCCACGGGCTGTGGCTGCACGCGACCTCCTGGACCGACTGGTCCGAGGCGTTCCGGGCGGCCGGCTACGAGACCTCGGCCCCCGGCTGGCCCGGCGACGCCGACACCGTCGAAGGATCCCGCGCCGACCCCGGCAGCATCGCCGACCACGGTATCGACGACGTCGTCGCCCACTACGCGAAAATCATCAACGGTCTCGACTCGAAGCCGATCCTCGTCGGACACTCGTTCGGCGGCATGATCGCCCAGAAGCTGCTGGGCCAGGACCTCGCGGCCGCGGCCGTCGCGGTCGACGCCGCCCAGATCAAGGGCGTCCTGCCGCTGCCGCTGTCGGCGCTGCGGGCCACCTTCCCGGTCTTCAAGAACCCGGCCAACCGGCACCGGGCGGTGTCGCTGACGGCCGAGCAGTTCCGGTACGCGTTCGGCAACGCCGTCTCCGAGCAGGAGTCCGCCGAACTGTTCGAGCGATGGACGATCCCGGCCCCCGGCAAGCCGCTGTTCGAGGCGGCCGCGGCCAACTTCGACCCGCACTCGCCGGCCAAGGTCGACACGGCCAACGAGATGCGCGGGCCGCTGCTGCTGATGATGGGCGGCCGCGACCACACCGTGCCCGAGGCGGTCACCCGGGCCACGCTCAAGCAGTACCGGCACTCCGACGCCGTCACCGACATCCTCGAGTTCCCCGACCGGGGCCACTCGCTGACCATCGACTCCGGCTGGCGCGAGGTCGCCGACGCCGCCCTGTCCTGGCTGAAGAAGCACGACCTCTGACGCCATGGACCTTCATCTGCACGGCAAGATCGCCGTCGTCACCGGGGCCAGCAAGGGCATCGGCCTGGCCATCACCCGGGCCCTGGCCGGCGAGGGCGTCACCGTCGTCGCCGGCGCCCGGACGATCACCACCGAACTGTCCGACCTGGCCGCGCGGACCACGGTTCACCCGGTCGCGGTCGACCTGGCCACCGCGGACGGAGCGGCCCGGCTCGTCGGAACCGCCGTCGCCGAACACGGCGGCCTCGACATCCTGGTCAACAACGTCGGCGCCGTCCAGCCCCGGCCCGGCGGCTTCCTCTCGGTCACCGACGACGACTGGACCGCGGCCCTGACGATCAACTTCCTGGCCGCCGTACGGGCCACCCGCGCGGCCCTGCCCCACCTGATCGACCGGGGGAGCGGCACGATCGTCACCGTCAACTCGGTCAACGCGAAGCTCCCCGATCCGCTGGTCATCGACTACAGCGCGGCCAAGGCGGCCCTGGCCAGCTTCTGTAAGTCACTGTCCAAGGAGGTGGCGAAGCACGGCGTACGGGTCGCGACGGTCAGCCCCGGCCCGGTCGCCACCGGCCTGTGGCTGGGCCCGACCGGCGTCGCCGCCACCGTGGCCCGCGCGGCCGGGGCCAACCCGGAGGGAGTCGCCAAACAGGCCGCCGGCGAGTCGCCCACCGGCCGCTTCACCGAACCCGAGGAGGTCGCCGACCTGGTCCTGCTGCTGGCCAGCGACCGGGCCACCAACCTCACCGGCGCCGACATCGTCATCGACGGCGGCCTCATCAGCACCCTCTGACCAGGGCTCGGCCATGAACTCTTCACATCCATGTCGCCGGCTCCTCACCCGCGTGGCCCATCGGTGTCGGTCCATGACGGTTGGCTGTGCCGGTCCCAGTCGTGTGAAGAGGAGTCAACCCACGTGCCTGCCTCCCGTCGTACCTTTCTTGCCGGCGGCGCCGCCGCCGGCGTCGGCCTCGCCGTGGCCGGCGCCGTCCCGTCTCTGGCCCAGGCCCACCCCGGCCGGCCGTACGGTCCCGGCGGGAAGAGCCGTGTGCCCTTTCCGCCGCTGGTCGACGACCCGGCCGGGATCCTGGCCCTGCCCGAGGGCTTCAGCTACGCCGTCGTGACCCGCACCGGTGTCACCCGCCTCGACCGCGGTCAGGGCGTGACCCCCTCCGATCACGACGGCATGGCCGTCTTCGACGCCGGCCGCGGCCGGTACGTCCTGATCCAGAACCACGAGAACGACCCGGGCGCCGAGTTCGGGGTGCCGCACATCAGGGGAACCGTCTACGACCCCGGGGCCCTCGACGCCGGCGGTTGCACGGTGATCACGACCGACCGGGCCGGGCGCAACCTGGGCGAATTCGTCGCGATCTCCGGCACCGTCTCCAACTGCGCCGGCGGCCCGACCCCGTGGGGGACGTGGCTGACCTGCGAGGAGACCGAGGACCGGGCGGGCGACAAGTGGTCCGAGGGAGGCCGTACGGGCGTCTTCCAGAAGGATCACGGCTACGTCTTCGAGGTCTGGGCCGACGGCACCACCGACCCGCGGCCGATCAAATGTCTCGGCCGTTACGCCCACGAGGCCCTGGCAATCGACAAGGACCGCAGCCACATCTATCTCTCCGAGGACGCCGACGAGCCCAACGGTCTCTTCTACCGCTGGACGGCGCCCCGGGGCGTCACGGTCGGCCCGAAGGTGCTCACCCGCCTGGCCGCCGACGCGGGAGTGCTGGCCGCGATGCAGATCATCATGGACGACGGCTCGGTGCTGCCCGACGTCGCCTACCTGACCTCGGCCCAGCTCGGACGGCCTTTCCCCGTACGGTGGATCGAGGTGCCCGACCGGGACGCGCGGACGAAGCCGGTGCGCGAGCAGTTCGCCGCCGGCCAGGTCACACGCGGCCGCAAGTTCGAGGGCGTGTGGGGCACCGACGAGGGCGTCTACGTCGTCAACTCGTACGCGTGGGAGGACGGCGACCTGCCGGCCGACGCGGCCCCGCACGACGGCATGGTCTGGTTCTACCACTACCGCAACCAGACGATCCAGCTCGTCACCTACTTCCCGCACCAGGTCACCGCCGAGGAGGGCGTCCCGGCCAAGTACGCCGACCTGACCTTCGACGGCCCCGACAACGTCACCGTGACGCCGTGGGGCAGCCTGGTGCTGGCCGAGGACGGCGCCGGCGCCTCACACGTGCTCAGCTCCTTCCCGGGCGGCCCGACGTACGCCATCGCCCGCAACCAGCTCAACGATTCCGAGTTCTGCGGCCCGGTCTTCACCGGCGACGGCCGGGTCCTCTTCGTCAACATGCAGGACCCCGGCCTGACCCTGGCCATCACCGGCCCATGGGAGAAGTACCTGAGCTGACTGACGCCTGGCCCCGGGCGGCCGGTGACAGCCCCACGTACGGTTGAGGGGTGTTTCTTATCTTTGGGGTGCGCAGCAAGGACAAGATCATTGGCTCGCGGCCGGGGGTCTGTGAGGTGTGCGGGGCCATGGCGGCGCAGACGTTGATCCGGCGTACGACGAAGTTCAGTTTGTTCTTCGTGCCGCTGTTTCCGGTCCGGCCCGCTCGGCACTTTGTCGCCTGCACCAACTGCGGGCGGCTGCGCAACGCCGGCCGCGAGGAGCTGGTCGCCGCCTGAGCGGTCAGCCGGAATCGGGGCCGAGCCGCAGGTGCTGGGTGATCCGGTAGCGGTCGCCCCGATAGACGGAACGGGCCTGTTCGATCACGCGGTTCGCGGCGTCGCGGGTGGTGCGTTCGAACAGCAGGGCGGGGGAGTCCGGCGGCACGTCGAGCAGCCGCGACTCGGCCGCCGTGGTCAGCGTGGGCTCGGTGGTCTGCACGGCCTCGGCCGGGATGACGCCGTGGTGCTCGCGCAGGCGCTTGTACAGCGACTCGCCCGTGAAGTCGGCCCTGGTCAGGCCGGGGGCCACGGCCAGCGGCACGCGTATCTCCTCGAGCGCCATCGGGGCGCCGTCGACGATTCTCAGGCGCAGCGCGCGGACGATGTCGCCGGGCTGGGTCACGGCGTACTCGAGCAACTCGCTCTGCCAATCGCCCTCGGCCGGGGGCAGGTCGGCCGACGACGGCACCTCCTGCGAGATCTTGCGGAGGTTGCGGAACGTGCCCAGCCCGTGGCGGCGCACCAGCAGGCCCTCGCGGGTCAGCTCGTCGAGGGCGATCCGCAGCGTCGGCCGTGAGGTGCCCAGCCGGACGCTGAGGTCGCGCTCGGAGGGGAGCGGCTCGCCGGGGCTCACCGTGCCGACGAGCTCGCGCAGACGTTCGCGCACCTCACCTCGCCTCATCGGGCCAACTCTGCCGGGTAAGTCGGGACAAGTCACCTGTGCCACGCCTTAAATTCGATCAAGCGGATTGACGTACGTTGCTGGAGTGCGGTTCTTTACCACTGGTAAACATCCCCACCTCAGCAAGGAGGCCCCTCCCCCCATGGGCCGGACACGTACCGCCGTCATCGGCGCCACCGCCGTCACCGTCACCGCCGCACTCGGGCTCGCCGCCGCCTCCACCAGCAGCGCGGCCGCGGCGTGCGGCGCGCTCTTCGACGACTTCAACTACTCCTCCCGTACGGATCCCGCCCTGGCCCAGCGAGGCTGGAGCATCCGGACGGCGAGCGGGGGACCGGGCGTCCCCGGCGCCGGTTGGCGCGCCGACAACGTCGCCTTCCCCACCGTGGACGGTCAGAAGGTCGCGCAACTGACCGCCATCACCAACGGCACCGCGGCCGGCACGTCGCACGCCGAGTTCTCGCAGAGCCAGCGCCGCTTCCTGGCCGGCACCTACCTGGCCCGGATCAAGTTCGCCGACGCGCCGGTCAGCGGCCCGGACGGCGACCACGTCAACCAGACCTTCTACTCCATCTCGCCGCTGGCCGCGCCGCGCGACCCCACCTACTCGGAGCTGGACTTCTCCGAATACCTGCCCAACGGCGGCTGGGGCGAGGCCGGCCCGATCAACTACCAGACCAGCTGGTACACCTACGTGGCCGAGCCCTGGTACGCCGACAACCAGCACAGCCAGCAGGCACGCAGCATCGCGGGCTGGCACGACGTGCAGGCAACCGTGGGCGACGGTCACGTGAAGTACTACATCGACGGCGCGCTCGTCGGTGACCACTCGGGCAAGTTCTATCCCCGGCAGAACATGTCGATCGACTTCAACCAGTGGTTCATCGACCTGGCCGGCCGGGCCGCCGGGGCCACCTCGACGTGGCAGCAGTCGGTCGACTACGTCTTCCACGCCAAGAACCAGATCCTCACCCCGGCGCAGGCGGGCGCGGCGGTGGCGTCGTACCGCTCGGCCGGCACCGCCCACACCGACACGGTGGCCGCGGCCGGCGACTGCACGGTCACCACCCCGCAGCCGACCGCCACGACGACCCGGCCGGCCACCACACCGCCCACGACGCGCCCCACGACGCCGCCCACCAGTCAGCCCACCACCCCGGCGCCGGGCGGATCGGCCTGGGCGCCCGGAGTCGCGTACGCCCGCGGTCAGGTGGCCACCTATCAGGGCGCGCGCTACGAATGCCGGATCGCCCACACCTCGCTCGTGAGCTGGGAGCCGCCGAACGTCCAGGCCCTCTGGCTGCCGCTGTAACGCCCCCCGCCGGTTGATCGGTTGTGCTTCGCTGGCCGGCATGACCGATCTTGGACCCGTTCCGTGGCCGCCCGCTCCGATCCGGACCGAGCGGCTGGTTCTCCGCCGGTCCGAGGCCCGTGATCGTCCGGCCTTCGTCGAGCTGCTGACGTCGCCCGAGGTGAACACCTACCTCGGCGGCGCCCGGCCACGGGACGAACTCGAGCGCGAGATCCCGGCCGTGCCCGAGCCGTGGCCCGGCAGCTTCGTCGTCGAGCTCGACGGGACGATGATCGGCCACATTCTGCTGCGCCGGGCGGCGAGACACCGCCCGGCCGCGGTGGGCAAGGTCGATCTCGGCTACCTGTTCCTGCCGCGGGCGTGGGGCCTCGGATACGCCGCCGAGGCCTGCGCGGCCGCCCTCGACTGGCTTGGCCGCGTCCTCCCCGGCGAGCCCGTGGTGCTGGCCACCCAGACCGCCAACACCGCCTCGATGCGGCTCGCGGCCAGGCTGGGTTTCGCCGAGGTGGAGCGGTTCGAGGCCTGGGGCGCCGATCAGTGGCTCGGTGAGCGGCGGGCTGACACCATGTGACGGGTCCGAACACTGTGGACCGAGGGGGAGCGCGTGACCGACCCGGAACTGAACACGAAGACGCCGCATTCGGCGCGACTGTGGAACTACTGGCTCGGCGGCACCGACAACTTCGCCGCGGACCGGGAGGCCGGGGACGTGATCGCCGGGATTTTGCCGTCGATCGTCACGCTGGCCCAGGAGGACCGGAAGTTCCTGCGGCGCTCGGTGCGGCATCTGACCGGCGACGGTGGCATCCGGCAGATCCTCGACATCGGCGCCGGCCTGCCGACGGCCGACAACACCCATCAGGTCGCCCAAAGCGTCGCGCCGGAGACCCGGGTCGTCTACGTCGACAACGACCCGCTCGTGCTCGTCCACGCCCGTACGCTGCTGGCCGGCGGCCCCGAGGGCCGGACCGAATATGTGCAGGCCGACCTCAACGATCCGGAGGCGATCCTGCGCGCCGCCGCCGGCACGATCGACTTCACCGAGCCGGTCGCGCTGACCCTGCTCGGCATCCTGCACTTTCTGCGTGACGACGAGGTCGCGACGGCCGCCGTACGCACCCTGGTCGACGCGGTGCCCGCCGGCAGCTATCTGGTGATCGCCCACGGATGCGACGACATCAACGCGGACGAGGCCAAGCGCATCGTCGAGTTCTGGAACGAGCGAGGCACCCCGAAGATCAAGTATCGGAGCGCGGCGCAGATAGCCCGCTTCTTCGACGGTCTGCGCCTGCTCGAGCCGGGCATTGTACCCTGCAACCGCTGGCGCCCCGACGGCGAAACCGGCGACGTCGACGTCAACCAGTTCTGCGGTGTGGCCGTCAAGGACTGACGAATTCGGCGGCCGCCACTGCCACGGTGATCGGTTCGAGCGCGGCGATCAGCTCGTCGATGTCGTACGGGGAGAGGATGTCGTACGGCGGGGCGGCCAACTCGTCGGTCAGGGCTTCGATGCGCTCCCGGGTCTCGCGGCCGGCGTCGGTGAATCGGCCGCCGGCGTCCACGAGCCCGCATTCCCGCAGCCCGTCCATGACGCGAGCGAGCCGCCGCTTCGGCAGGTGATGCAGACGCCCGAACGACTCCGGCGGGTGGATGCCGTGGGCCAGCGCGCTGAGCACGTGTGCCTCCGTGCCGCCGATGCCCGCGCCGACGAGAGCGGCGATGTGCCCGTCGGCGCGGTGCTCACGCAGCATCGTCGCGGAGTGCCACAGCCGGGCGACCGGGTCGCCCGGCACCGGGAGGGTGCGCATCCCGGCGTACATCATCCGGCCTGCCGTGGGCGCGCTCGTCGCGGCCTTCGTGGTCAGATCGGCCGCGCGGGCCAGGCCGTCGGACCGGGTCAGCTCGTCGCCGAGAATCCGCCGCAGGGTGGCTGCACTGCCCCGCTCGCGCGCGGCCAGCGAGGCCTCGGGCGAGATCTTCTCCCACGCGCTCGGGATGTGCCGCGCGGCCTCACCTTCGGCGAAGCTGTAGAAGGCCGCGTGCACGACCTCCGCGGGCACTCGTCCCAGGGGCGCGGCGCGGCTGGCGAAGTAGCCGTCCCAATAGGTCCGGTGGCCGAGGGCGGCCAGCTCCTGGTTGCACTCGTCGGCGAGATAGGTGACCAGGCAGATCGGTTCCAGGAGCTCGAACATGCGACGGGCGAGGGTGGCGGACATGCGAGGTTTCCCCTCTCGGCAGGCCGCCCAATGCGGCCCGTTCCTCCCTTCCACGATCGGGCCGGCCCGGATCCGACAATGTCCGCCGTGCCAAAACGGCCGACATACCCGCCGTGCCGAGACGGCGGCCGCTCCGGGCGAACCCGGAGCGGCCGGTGGAAAATGAATGTCAGGCGCCGGTGCTGATTGTCAGGCGGCGGTGCAGCTAACAGCCGGGGCGGTGTTGGTGCCCGTGGACGTGGCGGTGAAGCCCCACGTCGTGCCGGCCCCCGCGGCCAGAGCGCCGTTGTACGACATGTTGCGCGCGGTGACCGCGCTGCCCGAGCTGGTCACCGCGGCGTTCCAGCTGTTGGTGAACTGCTGGCCGCTGGGCCACGTCCACGTGACGGTCCAGCCGCGGATCGCCGACCGGCCGGCGGTCACGGTGACCGCGCCCTGGAATCCGCTGCCCCACGAGCCGGTCACCGCATAGGTGGCCGTGCAGGCCCCGGAAGCGGGCGGGGTGGTCGGCGGAGTCGTCGGGGGAGTGGTGGGGGGCGTGGTCGGCGGAGTCGTCGGCGGCGGAGTCGTGGAGCCGTAGATGGTGGCTTCGCGCGCGGTCGCCTTGATGCCGTTGGCGCCGTTGAACAGGCGGTCGCCCCACGAGGTCAGCTGGGCCGGGTTGAAGCCGGTCACCATGTCGAGGTATTCGACCCCGCCGCCGTTGCCGCTCCACGACCAGCCCAGATAGCCGATGCCGCGGGCCTGGGCGGTGGCCAGGATGGTGTCCTCGTCCGGGTTGCCGTCCGAATGGTTGTGCCCGAATTCGCCGATCACCAGGGGCAGCCCGGCCGTCTGGAACCGCCCGACGTAGTCGGTGATCTCGGCCGCGGTGTCGAAGACCCCGTACATGTGGATGCTGAAGATCGTGTTGCGCTGCGGGTCGGAGGCGAAGACCGAGGCCGCGTTGTCACGCATGATGAACTGCCAGTCCTGGCCCCAGTTGGGCGCGTCGACCATCAGCGCGTGCGCGAAGCCCGCGGCGCGCAGCCGGCTGATCGCGCTCTTGGTGTCGGCGATCCAGCCCGAGGCGTTGGTGTTCCCGTACGGCTCGTTGCCGATGTTGAGGATGACGTAGTTCTCCTGGCCGTCCAGGGCGCTCTTGATGCTGATCCAGTAGTCGGCGGCGCGGGCCAGCGTGGTGGCCGCCGCGTCCTCGCCGTATCCGGTGGTGTCGTGGGCCTCGAGCACGCAGATCATCCGCAGGCGCTTGCACTCGGCGATCACCCGGGACACGTCGGCGGCGTCGTTGCGGGTCCAGCGGTCGCCGGTGCTCAGCACCACCCGGACGGTGTTGGCGCCCAGCGCCTTGATGTCGGCCAGCGACGAGAACCGGTCGGCATACCAGGTGTGCGCGTGGTTGACGCCGCGCATCACGAACGGGTTGCCGTTGGCCTCCAGGATCTGGGTGCCGCTGACCTTGATGCCGGTGGCCGCGGCGGCGGGCTGCGCGGTGGCGGTCAGCGCCAGACCAGCGGCGGCGGCCACGGCGGCCAGGCCGGCCAGCCATCTTCTTCGCATGTTCACGTCGTCACCTCGGGGATCGAGACAGGGGGGTGGGAGCGCTCCCACGACAGCGCTCCCAAAGCCTGCGTGACGATGACAGCGTTGTCAACCATTCGGAAACTTCAATGAAACAAAACCGGCTTCCCGTACGCTAGGACGGTGCATCTGCGGTTCGAGACGCGCGGGTCGGACAGCCCGTGGGTCAGCGAGGTCTGGACCTGCACCAGCGAGCAGGTCACCGAGATGACGTCGACGGCCACCGTGAGCTGGGGACTCGTCTTCTGCCAGCAGGACGGCCGGTCGTATGCGTCGGTCACCGGCCCGGAGACGGGCATCAGCGCGGCCCCCGTGCCCGAGGGCGCCACCTTCGTCGGCATCGAGTTCGCCGTCGGCACGTCACTCGGCGCGGTGCCCACCCCCGCCCTGGTCAACGGCGGCCTCGAGCTGCCCGGCGCCACCTCCCGGTTCTTCGAGCTGGCGGGTGACCGCTGGGAGACGCCCGGCCCCGACGACGCCGAGGCCCTGGTCGCCCGGCTGGTCCGCTCGGGCGCGGTGGTGCGGGACCCGCTCGTGACCGAGGTCCGCCGGGGTGGCCGCCCCGGCGTCACCCCGCGCACCCTGGAACGCCGCTTCCGCTCCGCGACCGGCCTGGCCCAGGGCACAGTCCGCCAGATCGAACGGGTCACCGAGGCCTCGGCGCTGCTGGCCCGCGGCGCGGAGGTGGCCGACGTCGTCACCGGCCTCGGCTACTTCGACGAGCCTCACCTGGCCCGCGCCCTACGCCGCTACATCGGCCGCACCCCGAAGCAATTGCGCGAAGGCGCCGGCGGTGCGATCTCGCTGAACCTCGACCAGCCGGCCCTGCGGAGCTGAACCCACGAACCTCAACTCAACCGGCGGAGACCGTCGGCGACGGCCGCTCGCAACTGCTCGCCGTACTCACCGGCCGGCAACGCACCGTCATGCTCGGCCGCCCGCTTGAACGCGACCCGCGCGGCGGCGGTGTCTCCCAGCTGCTCCTGGGCCATCGCCACACCCACGAGCAGCGACGGATAGAAGGCCGCCACCCTCTCGTCGCCCACGGCGTCGGCATGCCGCAACGCCTCCCGGTTCCACCGAAGCACCTCAGCGGGCTCGTCCTGCCGCCGAGCAAGGTAGTGCGCCGCGACGCAAGCGTCGTAGTCGTCGGCACGCACCGCCCACGCCTGCTCGAACAATGCCCGGGCGTCCGGCAGCCGCCCTTCCGCCTCGGCCTGCATCCCCTCCTGGCACAGCTTCAGCACCGGATTTCCGAGATCCATCATCACTCCCATGACCGTCAGCAGATCGACGAGACGACCATGAGCCCTCCACCGGGTCGAGGGTCAAGCAGGCGGGCTCAGCCCACGTCGTAGATCAATTTCAAGATCCCGTTCCCGTACGCCTCGGACTCGCGCAAGGTCAGCCGGCGCTTGTCGTTGTCGGCCCGGCTGAACAGGCTCTTGCCCGCACCGAGCAGCACCGGATACATGAGCAGGTGGTAGCGGTCGATCAGGTTCGCCTCGGACAGCCGCCGAGCCAGCTCGGCGCTGCCGTGGATGAAGATCGCGCCGCCCTCGCCCTTCCTGAGCTCGGCCACCTCGTCGGTCGAGCGCAGGATCGTCGTCTCGCCCCACCCGTCGACCAGCGCGTCCGCGGCCAGCGTGGTCGACACCACGTACTTGGGCAGATCCTTGTACCCGGCGTGGTCCTCGGACCCGGGCCAGATCGGGGCGAACGCCTGATAGCTCGTCCGGCCGAACATCAGCGCCGACGTCTCCTCGAGTTCCTCACCCTTGAGGGCGTACGCCTCGGGCAGGAACTCGATGTCCTGAAAGGTCCAGCCGCCGCTGCGGTGCCCCTCGCTGGGCCCGCCGGGCGAGTCCAGCACGCCGTCGAGCGACACGAACCCCGTATACACAATGTCTCGCATGTCCTCAGGCTAGAAAACGATCAAGAAGCCGTCTTGGACGAAAACGACAGCTACCCCGGGAAGTCGGCGGCCCGGCTGACCTCGGTGGCCGCGACGTTGTCACCGGCGTCGAGGGCGGCCCGGGTCAGCTCGCGGCCGAGCCCCCGGGAACTTCCGGTGATGAACCACGTACGGGTCATCTCGTACTCCTACCTACTGGTTGGTTGGTTCAATTGTGCCGCTGACGACGCGCGATGCCAACCAACTAGTAGGTTGGTAAGGTCACATCATGGCCGTACGCAATCCGGAGGACGCCCGCCGTCGCATCTTGGCCGCGGCCACCGCCGAGTTCGCCCAACACGGCATCGCCGGCGCGCGCATGGACCGGGTGGCCGACCGCGCGGCCAGCAGCAAGGAGCGCATCTACACGTACTTCGGCAACAAGGACGAGCTGTTCGACATCGTGTTCACCGCCAGCGCGCAGGAGACCCTGGACGCCGTACGGTTCGACCCGGACGACCTGCCCGGCTATGCGGGCCGCATGTTCGACTACTTCGCCGAGCACCCGCAGGCCCAGCGCCTCACCATGTGGTACCGCCTGGAACGCCCGCACGGTCCGGGCCTGGCCGCGGTGCACGCGGCCAACCGCACCCGCCTTGACGCCCTGGCCGCCGCGCAGGCCGACGGCCGCCTCGCCCGCGACTTCAGCCCGGCCGAACTGCTCACGCTGATCCAGGCCATGGCCGCCTCGTGGAACTCGCTGAACCCGGAGTTCGCCGCGTCGGCCGAGATGGGCGATCCGGCCGGGCGGCGTACGGCCGTGGTCCGGGCCGTGTCCCGGCTTGTCTGACCGCACCCGCAGCGGGCCGGCCCCGGCGGACCGTGCGGCCGGAAAACAGCGTGTGGTCCCCAGCGACAACTGGACCGTCGTCATGTTGTCGCCAGCGCCAAAGACAAGGGGTGGGCGTGCTCGGCAGGCTGCTGTGACATGCAGCACGTGGAGGCACGATGAAGGCTTGGCGATGCGCGGCCGCGCTGGGAACTGTGGTGCTCCTGGCCGCTTGCGGCGACGACGGCGGTGGCGGAGGCGCGAGCGGCCGCCAGCCGGTCAACGGTAAGACGTTCACGATGGCTGTCGCGGGCGACCCCGGCAACCTCGATCCGCATTTCACGTCCCTGTCGGTCACCGGCCAGGTCGACCGTTTCCTGTACGACTCGCTGCTCGGTTTCGCCCCGGACGGCAAGACGCTGCCCGGGCTGGCCGAGAAGTGGGAGTCGACCAGCACGACCGCCAAGTTCACCCTGCGCAAGGGCATAACCTGCGCCGACGGCACCCCGCTGACGGCGGCCACGGTGGCGAAGAACATCTCCTTCGTCGGCGACCCCAAGAACTCCTCGACCCGGATCAGCCTGTACGTCCCGGCGGGCGCGAAGGCCACGGCCGACGACACGGCGGGCACGGTCGCGGTGACCTCGCCGACGCCCGACGCGTTCCTCGAACGCAACCTCGGCGGCCTTCCGATTGTCTGCGAGAAGGGCCTGGCCGACCGGTCGAAGCTCAAGCAGGCCTCGGACGGCACCGGCATGTACACGGTGACCGAGGCCGTCCCGGACGACCACTACACGCTGACCCGGCGCAAGGAGTACGCGTGGGGTCCCGGCGACTTCAAGGCCGACACGGTGGGCCTGCCCGACAAGGTGGTCATCCGGGTGATCACCAACGAGACGACCACGGCCAACCTGGTGCTCTCGGGCGAGGTCAACGTGGCCCGGTTCACCGGCCCGGACACCCAGCGCCTGCAGGGCGACCAGTTCGTCAAGCGCGACGTGCTCGCCCCGACCGGCGAGATCTGGTTCAACCAGAAGGACGGGCTGCCGACCGCCGACCTGGCCGTGCGCAAGGCCCTGATCCAGTCGGCCGACCTCAACCAGATGCAGCAGGTCTTCACCAGCGGCCGGGGGACGGCCGCGACCGGCCTGGTCGCGCCGGCGATGACCCCCTGCAAGGGCGACACGGTGACCGGGAACCTGCCGGCCTTCGACGCCGCCGCGGGTAAGGCGGCCCTGGCCGCCGGCCCGGCGGCCGGCAAGAAGCTGGTCGTGGCCTGGGCCAGCACCGGCAACCCGGGCACGCAGGCGGCGGCCGAGCTGCTGCAGCAGCAATGGCAGGCGGCCGGGGTGCAGGTCGAGCTGAAGTCGGTCACCACCACCCAGGTCGGCCAGATCGCCGCCGGGCAGCTGGCCTGGGACGTGGCGATGTTCCCGATCGGCGTGACCCTGCCCAGCCAGCTCGTCCCGTTCCTGTCCGGGCCGACCCCGCCCAACGGGGCCAACTTCGCCTCGTTCGACAACAAGGACTACGTCGCCGCGGTGGGCGAGGCCCAGAAGCTGACCGGCGAGAGCGGCTGCCCGCAGTGGGCCGCGGCCGAGAAGGCGGTGGTGCAGAACCTGGACCTGGTGCCGTTCGCCAACTCCAACGCGCCGTCGATCGCCAACGGGGCCGAGTTCAACCTGTCCGAGGGTGACGTCGACCCGTCGTCCATCCGCATGCTGGGCTGACCGGGAGCGGGCATGACGATCACGGCGGAACCGGAGAAACTCGCGACTGAGCGGCCGAACCTGGCCGGCCACCCCTGGGTGCGGTTCGGCCTGCGCCGGGCCGGGCGCCTGGTGGTGTCGGTGTGGGTGCTGGTCACCGCCGCGTTCCTGATGATCCACGTGCTGCCCGGCGATCCCGTCCGGGCGGCCCTGGGCCCGACCGCTCCGCTCGCGCTGATCGACCAGCGGCGCGAGCAGCTCGGGCTCAACGACCCACTCTGGCTGCAGTACCTGCACTACCTGGGTCACCTCGTGACCGGCGACCTGGGCGTCTCGATGACCTCGGGCCTCCCGGTCGTCGAGGTGATCTCGGCCCGGCTCGGCTCCACGGTCGAGATGGCGTTGCTGGCGTTCGCCGTCGCGGTCGCCGTCTCGGTGCCGCTCGGTCTGCTGATGGCCGTGCTGGCCCGCGACGGGCGGAGCCGGGGCGGGGACTGGGCGCTCACCTCGACCGGGGTCGTCGTCGCGACCATCCCCGAGTTCCTGATGGCGGTCGGGCTGGTCTTCGTGTTCAGCGTGCAGCTCGGATGGTTCCCGGTGGCCGGGCGCTCGGGCCCCGACTCGTACGTGCTGCCGGTGTTGTCGCTGGCCATCGGCCCGGCCTTTATGCTGGCCCGGATCGTGCGGGTGGAGCTGCTGGCGGTGCTGCAGACCGACTACATCCGGACGGCCCGGGCCAAGCGGCTGCGCGCCGGGGCGATCTATCTGCGGCACGCGCTGCCCAACGCGCTCACCGCCACGCTGACCATCGGCGGGCTGCTGCTCGGCGGGCTGGTCGCGGGCACCGTGCTGATCGAGAACATCTTCGCCTGGCCGGGCCTGGGCGGCACCATCGTCCAGTCGATCCTGGCCAAGGACTATCCGACCGTGCAGGGCGTCGTGCTGGTCTACGGCATCGGCGTGCTGTTGATCAACCTGGTGGTGGACGTGGCCCTGGCCGTGCTCGACCCCCGCTCGGCGATTCGGGAGAGCTGATGGCGGTCCTGACCGAGGCAGTTCCGCCGGCCCGGCCGGCCCGTCGCTGGACAAGCGTGCTGCGCAGCCCGCTCGGCCTCACCGCCGCGGTGCTGCTGATCGCGGTGCTGGCGCTGACCGTGCTGGCCCCGCTGATCTGGCAGGACCGGGCCGAAGCCGTGCAGGCGGCCGACATCCTGCAGGGCCCGTCGTCGGCGCATCCGGTCGGCACCGACCTGCTCGGCCGCGACATCCTGGCCCGGGTGCTGGTCGCGTCGCGGCTGTCGGTGACGCTGGCGCTGCTGGCCACGGCGATCGGGGTGACCGCGGGCCTGCTGCTGGGCACCGCGCCCGTGCTGCTCGGCCGCCGGGTGGGCCGCTGGGCCGGCGCGTTCATCAACATCGCCGTCGCTTTCCCGTCCCTGCTGCTCGCGCTGTTCTTCGCCGTCATCTTCGGGGTAGGCGCCAAGGGGGCCGTGCTGGCGATCGGGTTCGCGACCGCACCCGGTTTCGCCCGGCTCACCCAGACCATGGCCGCGACCATCTCCGGCCGCGACTTCATCGCCGCCGCCCGGGTGGCCGGGATCGGCCGCCTGCGGATCCTGGTGCGGCACGTGCTGCCCAACATCGCCGAGCCGCTGGTGGTCTCGGCGACCATGGCGGCCGGCGGTGCGCTGCTGTCCTTCGCGGGCCTGTCGTTCCTCGGGCTCGGGGTGCAGGCGCCCAGCTACGACTGGGGCCGGCTGCTCGGCGAGGGGCTGGCCCAGATCTACGTCCACCCGGCCGGCGCCCTGGCCGCCGGGGTCGCCGTGGTGCTCGCCGCGATGGCCTTCAACCTGGCCGGCGAGGCCGTCGCGCGGGCGATCGGCCTGCGCTCGGCCCATCCCGGCGCGCGCACCGCCCCGGCCCACGAGCCCCCGCGGGCCGAACCGGCGCCGGACGGGCCCGAGCAGCCCCTGCTGGCCGTGGAGAACCTGCACGTCGGCTTTCCCGCGGCCGGTGGCGAGGTCACCCCCGTACGGGGTGTGAGCCTGTCGGTGCGCCAGGGCGAGGCGATCGGCATCGTCGGGGAGAGCGGCTCGGGCAAGAGCCTCACCGCCCTGGCCATCGCCCAGCTGATCGAGCGGCCCGGCCGGGTCCGCGCCGACCGGCTCGAATTCCTCGGCGTCGACCTGCGCGAGGACGCCGATCGCCGCGGGCGGGGCGGTCCGGGCCGGGACGAGCGCCGCCGCCTGCTCGGCACCTCGCTGGCGATGGTCTTCCAGGACCCGATGACCTCGCTCAACCCGGCCCAGCGGGTCGGCCGTCAGCTGGCCGAGGTGGTCCGCGAGCACCAGCGGGCCGACCGGCGTACGGCCTGGCGCCGGGCCGTCGACCGGCTGTCCGCCGTACGCATCCCGCAGGCCGAGCGCCGCGCCCGCCAGCTGCCGCACGAGTTCTCCGGCGGCATGCGGCAGCGGGCCATGATCGGCATGGGCGTGATGGCCAACCCGCAGCTGATCATCGCCGACGAGCCGACCACCGCCCTCGACGTCACCGTGCAGCGCCAGGTGCTGCAACTGCTGGCCCGGATCCGCGCCGCCGAGCGGGTCGGGCTGCTCTTCATCAGCCACGACGTCACCGTGGTGGGCCAGGTCTGCGACCGCGTGCTGGTCATGTACGCCGGCCGGGTCGTCGAGGACCTGCCCACCGGCGCGTTGCTGCACGACGCCCGGCACCCGTACACCCGGGCGCTGGTGGCCGCCGTGCCCGACATGACGACCGACCGGGACGCCCCGCTGGCGGTGATCCCCGGCCGGCCCCCGGACCCGCACAACCTGCCCGCCGGATGCCCGTACGCCCCGCGCTGCCCGCTCGCCGGCGAACGATGCCGCAGCGAGGACCCACCCCTGACCCCGTACGCCGAGGGCCGCCGCGTCGCCTGCTGGCACGCCGACCTGGCCCCGCAGGTGGTCCCGGACCACCAGATCGCCGCACCCCTGGGAGGAGAAAGACCATGACCGTCAGCACCGAACACTGGACCGCGCGACTGGCCGAGCTCGCGGAACGGCACGACGTGCCCGGCGCGACCCTGGGCATCCTGCACGACAACGAGATCACCGAGGCCGCGTACGGGGTCCTCAATCTGCGCACCGGCGTCGAGGTCACCACCGACTCGCTGTTCCAGATCGGCTCGATCAGCAAGGTGTGGACCACGACGCTGGTCATGCAGCTGGTCGACGAGGGCAAGCTGCAACTCGACGCGCCGCTGACCGACGTGCTGCCCGAGCTGCGGCTGAGCGACCCGGGCGTCACGGCCAAGGTCACCATGCGGCACCTGCTCACCCACACCAGCGGCATCGACGGCGACATCTTCACCGACACCGGCCGCGGCGACGACTGCCTCGAGAAGTACGTGGCCGGGCTGGCCGACGCCGCGCAGAACCACCCGCTCGAGGCCACCTGGTCGTACTGCAACTCCGGCTTCTCGCTGGCCGGGCGCGTCATCGAGAAGCTGACCGGCGGCACCTGGGACGCGGCCGTCCGCGACCGGCTGGTCACCCCGCTCGGCCTGACCCGCACCGTGACCCTGCCCGAGGAGGCGCTGCTGCACCGGGCCGCGGCCGGGCACGTGACCCACGACGGCAAGCAGACCGTGGCGCCCGTCTGGGCCATCCCGCGTTCGGCCGGACCGGCCGGTTCGATCATCTCGACCCCGGCCGACCTGCTGACCTTCGCCCGGCTGCACCTGGCCGGCGGCGTCGCCCCCGACGGCACCCGGGTGCTGAGCGAGGCGAGCACGGCCGCGATGGCCGAGCACCAGGTCGAGCTGCCCGACAAGCACACCCTGGGCGACTCGTGGGGCCTGGGCTGGGAGCGGGCCGGCTGGGACGGTCACCGGCTGATCGGGCACGACGGCAACACCATCGGACAGGCCGCCTTCCTGCGAATCCTGCCGGAGAAGGGTGTCGCGGTCGCGCTGCTGACCAACGGGGGCAACGCCGCCAAGCTGTACGAGGAGCTGTACCGCGAGATCTTCGCCGAACTCGCCGGTGTGCCCGTCCCGCACCCGCTCGGACCGCCGGACACCCCCGTCGACGTCGACCCCGCCCCGTACGTGGGCGTCTACGAGCGGGCCAGCATCCGCCAGGAGGTCAGCATCGGCGAGAACGGCCCGGTCATGCGGCTGAGCATCACCGGCCCGATGGCCGAGCTGCTGCAGGACGAGCCGGTCGACTACCCGATGGTCGCGGTCGGGCCCGGTTTGTTCGTCGGCCAGGACCCGGAGACCGGCAACTGGGTGCCGGCCACCTTCTACCAGCTGCCCACCGGCGAGAAGTACGTGCACTTCGGCGCCCGGGCGACCCCGCTGTGCGCGAGCTGACCTTCGCCGACGTGACCGTGCGCTTCGGCTCGCGCCGGCGGGGCACGGTCGCGGTCGACGGCGTGAACCTCGTCGTGCCCGCCGGGCAGGTGGTCGGCCTGGTCGGCGAGTCCGGCTCGGGCAAGTCGACCCTCGCCCGGGCCGCGGTCGGGCTGGCCCCGCTGTCGGCCGGCCGGATCCTGCTCGACGGACAGCCGATCGCCGGCCTCCGGACCCGGCCGCTACAAATGATCTTCCAGGACCCGTACTCGGCCCTCGATCCGCGGATGAGCATCGGCGCCTCGATCGCCGAGACCCTTCCGCGGCACCCGCCGATGCCCGCGGCCCAGCGGCGGGCCGAGGTGGGCCGGCTGCTCGAACTGGTCGGCCTGGCCGCCGACCGGGCCGGCGCCCGCCCCGACGAGCTCTCCGGCGGCCAGCGGCAGCGGGTCGCGCTGGCCCGCGCCCTGGCCGGCCGGCCCGAGGTGATCGTGGCCGACGAAATCACCTCGGCCCTGGACGTCTCGATCCAGGGCGCGGTGCTCAACGTGGTCCGCGACCTCCAACGCCAGATGCGGCTGACCATGCTGTTCATCTCGCACAACCTGGCCGTGGTGCGCTACGTCAGCGACATCGTCGCGGTGATGCGCCAGGGCCGGATCGTCGAGTGCGGCCCGGTCGAGCAGGTGCTCAGCGACCCCCGGCACGAGTACACCCGCGAACTGCTCGAGGCCGTCCCCCGTCCCGGCGTCCCTCTCGAAACCTGACCAGTGCCGCTATTGTCGGCGGGCATGAGCCAGCTGCCGCGCGCCAGTCTCGGCCGGGTCCTCGGCGACCTCGGGGTCACGCTGCTGGATCTGGTGCACGGCGACGCCCACTCGGCCGAGCCGATCGCCGGCATCGCCTTCCACGACCCGTACGACGAACCGCATCTGCCCTCGCGGGCCCTCGTGCTCGGCGTGGGCCTGCGCGAGCCCGCCGAGATCGCCGCGCTGCTGCGCACCCTCGGACCGCAGGGGGCGGCCGGTCTGATTGTGCGGGCCCCGGTGCCGCCGGGTGACGAGCTTCGGGCCGCCGCGCACGAGTCGGGGGTGGCGCTGATCGCGCTGACCCGCGGCGCCTCCTGGGCCCAGCTGGCCGCGCTGCTGCGCTCTATGCTCAGCCAGGGCGACGTCGGCGACGCCGGGCCCGAAATGCTCGGCGGGCTGCCCTCGGGTGACCTGTTCGCGCTGGCCAACGCGGTCGCCGCGCTGGTCGACGCGCCGGTCACGATCGAGGACCCGGACTCGCGGGTGCTGGCCTTCTCGGGGCGCCAGGAGGAGGCCGACGAGTCGCGGGTCGAGACCATTCTGGGCCGCCAGGTGCCGGAACGCTTCGCCGTCCTGCTGTCCCGCGCGGGCGTGCACCGCGACCTGCACCGCAGCGCGGAACCGGTGTTCGTGGCGCCGCCGGAGTCCGCGCCCGGCGAGTTCTCGGTGCCGCGGGTGGCGGTGGCCGTGCGGGCCGGCGACGAGTTCCTCGGCTCGATCTGGGCCGCCGTGCGCCAGCCGCTGACCCCCGACCGGTCCCGCGCGTTCAGCGACGCCGCCAAGCTGGTCGCGCTGCACATGCTGCGGCTGCGTGCCGGGGCCGACGTCGAGCGCCGGCTGCGCACCGACCTGGTCGGCACCGCGCTCGAGGGCGGCGCCGGCGCCCGGGAGTCGCTGGCCCGCCTCGGCCTGGCCGACCAGCCCCTCGTCGTGCTGGCCCTGGCCCCGGCCGCCCCCGAGGGCGCGGCCGACCGGTCCGGGCTGGCCGCCGACCGGCAGCGCCTGACCGACGCGCTGGCCATGCACCTCAGCGCCGTGCACGCCGGCAGCGCGGTGGCCCTGCTCGGCGATGTCGCGTACGGGCTGCTGCCGGTAATGACCGGGGAGCGGGCCGTGCGAGTGGCCGGCGAGTTCCTCGACCGGGTCGGCGACCGCGTGCCCGCCCTCATCGGGGTGAGCACGCCCGCGGCCTCGGTGAGCGAGCTGGCCGCGGCCCGGGCCGGCGCCGACCGCGCGTTGCGGGTGCTGCGCTCGGGCTGCGGCCTGCGGGTGGCCCGGCTCACCGACGTCTACACCAAGGCGATGGTGCTGGAACTGCGCGACCTGATCGCCGCCCGCGGCGACGCCCCGACCGGGCCCCTGGCCAAGCTGATCGCCTACGACGCCGAGCACAACGCCAGCCTGGTCGAGACCCTGGCCGCCTGGCTCGACGCCTTCGGCGACGCGGTGGCCGCCGCCGCGGCCCTGCACGTGCACCCCAACACCTTCCGATACCGGCTGCGCCGCCTGGCCGAGGTGGGCGACCTCGACCTGGCCGACCCCGAGGCCCGCTTCGGAGCCATGCTTCAGCTGCGCGTCTTCCAGGCCTGAATCACGCCGTTCCACCGGCGGGCGCGGTCGGTCACCGTGCCGGCGGACGAGTGGATCGCCCCGGACTCGTTGCGGCGCACAAAGACACGGCACTCCGCGGCGGGCAAGCTTCGGCCAGAGACCCGCGAGTCGAAGGGGAACACCCGTGGCACGTCGTGCGCAGATCGAAGACCTGGTGTCGGTGGCGACGCCGGAGCAGCCCGCCCTCAGCCCGGACGGGCGCCGGGTCGCGTACGTGCTGCGGACCGCCGACCGGGAGGCCGACCGCGTCACCCGCGGCCTCTGGTGTGCCGGCGACGGCGGCTCCCGCCGGCTGACGCGCGGCCCGGCCGACACGTCGCCCGCCTGGTCGCCCGACGGCACGCAGCTCGCGTTCCTGCGCGGCGGCGACGGACCCGCGCAGATCTGGCTGCTGCCCGCGGACGGCGGCGAGGCCGAGCCGGTCACCGACCTGCCGCAGGGCGCGGGCGCGCCGCTGTGGAGCCCGGACGGCACGAAGATCGCCTTCGCCGCGGCCGTCTCGGTGACCGGCGCGGCGGCGAGCGCCCCGATCGTCACCGAACGCCTCGACTATCAGGCCGACGGGGCCGGATGGCTGCGCGACCTGCGCAAGCATCTGTTCGTGCTCGACCCGCAGACCCGCGAGGTCCGGCAGGTCACCGAGGGGGACTGGCACGCGGGCGACCCGGCCTGGTCGCCCGACTCGGCCCGGCTGGCCTTCGCCGCGGCCACCGGCCCCGACGCCGACCTGGTGCTGCGGGCGCCGCTGCACGTCGTGGACGTGACCGATCCCAAGAGCCGCCCGCGGGTGGCCGGGCTGGCCGAGGGGGTCGCCGGGCCGGGCGTGTGGACACCGGACGGCGACGCGCTGGTGGTCGTCGGCTACGAGGGTTCCCTGGCCGGGCACGCCCACCTGCTGTACGTGCCGCTCGACGGCGGCCCGGTGCGCGACCTCGCGGCCGGCCTCGACCGCAACGTCATGCCGGGCGGTACGGCCTACCCGGGCGCGGTGCCCCGGTTCACCTCCGACGGGAGGACGGTCCTTTTCTGCGTACGGGACCGGGGTTGTTCGCACCTGTATGCCGTTCCGCTGGACGGTGGCGAGCCCCGCCCGGTCGTCGCGGGAGCCGGGCGCGTGGTCTCCGGACTGTCCGTGGCCGGGGACACCGCCGCGATCGTTCTGGCCACCCCCACCTCGTACGGGGAAATCGTCACCATCGACCTGGGCGCGGGCGACGAGACCGTCCGCACCACGCACGGCTCGGTGTTCGACGACGTCGAGCTGTTCCCGCGGGTCGAGCGCGAATTCACCGTCTCCGACGGCACGGTCGTGCACGGCTGGCTGATCCGCGACCCGGAGGCCACCGGCGCGCGGCCGCTGCTGCTGGACATCCACGGCGGCCCGCACAACGCCTGGAACGGCGCGGCCGACGAGGTCCACCTCTATCACCAGGAGCTGGTGGCCGCCGGCTGGAACGTGCTGCTGCTCAACCCGCGGGCCAGCGACGGATACGGCGAGCGGTTCTTCACCGCCGCCCTGGGCGCCTGGGGCGAGGCCGACGCCCGTGACTTCCTCGAGCCGCTGGACCAGCTGGTGGCCGAGGGCCTGGCCGATCCGGCGAAGCTGGCCGTGGCCGGCTACAGCTATGGCGGCTACATGACCTGCTATCTCACCGCCACCGACGACCGGTTCGCCGCCGCGGTGGCCGGGGGAGTGGTCAGCGACCTGACCAGCATGGCCGGCTCGTCGGACGACGGGCACCTGCTGGCCGGCCTCGAGCTCGGCGGTCAGCCGTGGGAGGCGCCGGAGCGTTACGCCGCGATGTCCCCGCTGACCCGGGTGGCCGACGTCCGCACCCCGACCCTGATCATCCAGGGCGCGGCCGACCTGCGCTGCCCGGTCGGCCAGGCCCAGCAGTGGCACACGGCGCTGCGCGAACGCGGCGTCCCGGCCGAGCTGGTGCTCTATCCGGAGGGCTCGCACCTGCTGATCGTCGAGGGCCCGCCCTCGCAGCGTCTCGACTTCAACCGGCGGATCGCCGAGTGGGTGGGCCGGCACACCGGCACAGGACGCAAGCCCTTGGACGCCGCGCACTGGCAGCGGCGCCTGAACGTGCTGGCCAAGCGGCACGGGGTGCCCGGAGCTGTCCTCGGCATCTCGCGGGCGGACGAACTGGTCGAGGCCGCCTACGGCGTGGTCAACGTGGACACCGGCGTCGAGACCACCACAAACACGGTGTTCCAGATCGGCTCGATCAGCAAGGTCTGGACCGCCACCCTCGTGCAGCAGCTGGTCGACGAGGGCAAGCTCGAACTGGACGCGCCGATCGCCGACGTGCTGCCCGAGCTGACCCTGGCCGACTCCGGCGTCGCGGCCAAGGTGACCATGCGGCACCTGCTCACCCACACCAGCGGCATCGACGGCGACGTCTTCACCGACACCGGCCGCGGCGACGACTGCCTGGAGAAGTACGTCGACGGCCTGCGCGACGTCGCCCAGAACCACCCGCTCGGGGCCACCTGGTCGTACTGCAACTCCGGCTTCTCGCTGGCCGGCCGGGTCATCGAGAAGCTCACCGGCGGCACCTGGGACGCGGCCCTCCGCGAGCGGATCAGCACCCCGCTCGGCCTGCGCCGCACCGGCACCCTGCCCGAGGAGGCGCTGCTGCACCGGGCGGCCACCGGCCACGTGCCCGGCCCGCAGGTCGCCCCGGTCTGGATGCTGCCGCGCGCGCTCGGCCCGGCCGGTCTGATCAACGCGACCGCGGCCGACCTGCTGGCCTTCGCCCGTCTGCACCTGGACGGCGGGCTGGCCCCGGACGGCACCCGGCTGATCAGCGCCGACGGCGCCGCGGCGATGACGGCCGAGCAGGTCGAACTGCCCGAGAAGTACACGCTGGGCGACTCGTGGGGGCTGGGCTGGATCCGGTTCGGCTGGGACGGCCACCGGCTGATCGGCCACGACGGCAACACCATCGGCCAGTCGGCGTTCCTGCGGCTGCTGCCCGAGCAGGGCCTGGCCGTCACGCTGCTGACCAACGGCGAGGGCGCCCGCGACCTCTACCAGGACCTGTTCTCCGAAATCTTCGCCGAGGTGGCCGGGCTGACCATGCCGCGGCCGCTCACCCCGCCGTCGCCGCCCGTCGAGGTCGACGTCACCGAGCACCTGGGCACCTACGAGCGGGCCAGCACCCGGCTGGAGGTGCTGGAGGGCCCGGTTCTGCGGATGACCCAGACCGGACCCCTGGCCGAGCTCAGCCCCGAGCCGGTGCACGAGTTGCCGATGGTCGGGGTCAAGGACGACCTTTTCCTCGTACGCATGCCGCAGACCGACACGTGGTTCCCGGTCTACTTCTATCGGCTGCCCACCGGCGAGCGCTATCTGCACCTGGGCGTGCGGGCGACCCCGAAGGTGGCCTGAGGATGGACCTGTCCGCGATGCTGGCCGACCTGGAAGAGCTGGTGACCTGCGAGTCGCCCTCGGACGACCGGGCGGCCGTGTCCCACAGCGCCGAAGTGCTCGCGGCCGTCGGCCACCGGCGGCTGGGCGCGCACCCGGAACGGATCGTGCTCGACGGCCGTACCCATTTGCGGTGGCGCTTCGGCTCCGGCCCGCCGAAAGTGCTGGTGCTGGGCCACCATGACACGGTGTGGCCGATCGGATCGCTCGCCGCCCACCCGTACGGGATCGACGGGGAGATTCTGCGCGGTCCCGGCTGCTTCGACATGAAGGCCGGTGTGGTGCAGGCCCTGCACGCGGTGGCCGCGCTGCCCGGCCGCGACGGGGTGAGCGTGCTGATCACCGGGGACGAGGAGCTCGGCTCGCCGACGTCGCGGGAGCTGATCGAGAAGGAAGCCGCCGGCTGCGCGGCCGCCCTGGTGCTGGAGGGCTCGGCCGACGGCGGCGCGCTCAAGACCGAGCGCAAGGGCGTCTCGCTCTACCGGGTCCGGGTCACCGGCCGCGCCTCGCACGCCGGCCTGGAACCCGAGGCGGGGGTCAACTCCACCGTCGAGCTGGCCCATCAGGTGCTCGCGGTGCAGGCCCTGAACGGTCCGGAGCACGGCACGACCGTGGTGCCGACCCGGATGACCGCGGGCACCACCACCAACACCGTTCCGGCGACCGGCGAGTTCGCCGTCGACGTGCGCGCTCGCACCGTCGCCGAGCAGCACCGCGTCGACACTGCCCTGCTTGCCCTGACCCCGGTGCTGCCGGGAGCCCGGATCACGATCGAGGGCGGTCCCAACCGGCCGCCGCTGGAAGCCGCCGCCTCCGAGGCCCTCTACGCGCGGGCCGTGGCGATCGCCGGCCGGCTGGGGCTGCCCCCACTGACCCGGGCCGCGGTGGGCGGCGCCTCGGACGGCAACTTCACCGCCGGCGTCGGCACCCCCACGCTGGACGGGCTGGGCGCGGTCGGCGGCGGCGCGCACGCTCCCGGCGAGCATGTCGTCGTGGCCGAGATGCCGCGCCGGGCCGCTCTGGTCGCCGCGCTGATCTCCGAGGTGACCCGCCGATGACCGATCTGCTCAGCCCCGGGTCCGCCGCCTCGGCCGCGGCCGACGCGGCCGGTGTCCGGGTCCGGATCCTCACCGAGCTGGCCGAGCTGCACGACGTGTGCCGGCTGTTCGACCGCATCTGGCAGTCCGATCCGGCCGAGCCGCCGGTCACCCGCGACCTGCTGCGGGCGATGAGCAAGGCCGGCAACTACGTGGCCGGGGCGTTCGACACCACGGGCCTGGTCGGGGCCTGCATCGCGTTCTTCGGCCCGCCGGAGAGCCGCGAGATGCACAGCCACATCGCCGGGGTCAGCAGCGCGGCCCGGGGCCGCCACGTCGGCCGGGCCCTCAAGCTGCACCAGCGGGCCTGGGCGCTGGACGCCGGAGTCCGCACGATCAGCTGGACCTACGACCCGCTGGTCGGCCGCAACGCGTACTTCAACCTGGTCAAGCTGGGCGGATCGCCCGTGCAGTACCTGCCGCACTTCTACGGCGCGATGAGCGACGGCATCAACGGCGACGACGACACCGACCGGCTGCTGCTGCGCTGGGACCTGACCGCGCCTGCCGTCGAGACCGCCGCCCGCGGGGGCCGGCCGCCGCAGCCGGACACCACCGGGGCGGTCTTCGCCCTGGCCCGTACGCCGGAGGGTGAACCGGCGCCCGGCCCGGCCCGCGGCCGTACGGTGCTGGTCGCCGTGCCGGCCGACATCGAATCGCTGCGCCGCACCGACCCCGCGTGCGCCCGGCGATGGCGGGTGGCCGTGCGTGACGTGCTCGCCCCCTTGATCGACAGCGGAGCCCGGGTGACCGGCTTCGACCGTGCCGGCTGGTACGTGGTGGAGAGGCAGGACTCATGAAACTCACCGGGATCGAGCTGCGCCGGATCCGGATGCCGCTGGTGGCGCCGTTCCGCACCTCGTTCGGCACGGAAACCGAACGCGACGTCCTGCTGCTGCGCGCCGTCACCGACGAGGCCGAGGGCTGGGGCGAGTGCGTCGCGATGAGCGACCCGCTCTACTCCAGCGAATACGTCGAGGCCGCGGCCGACGTGCTGCGCCGCTATCTGGTGCCCGCGCTCGGCGCGAGCCGGCCCGCCGCGGCCACCGCCGTGGCGCCCGCCCTGCACAAGTTCAAGGGCCACCGGATGGCCAAGGCGGCCCTGGAGACCGCGGTGCTCGACGCCGAACTGCGCGCCGAGGGCCGCAGCTTCGCCCGCGAGCTGGGCGCCACCCGCGACCGGGTGCCGTGCGGGGTGTCGGTCGGCATCATGGATTCGATCCCCGAGCTGCTCGACGCGGTCGACGGCTACCTGGCCCAGGGCTACGTCCGGATCAAGCTCAAGATCCAGCCGGGCTGGGACGTGGAGCCGGTCCGCGCGGTCCGCGAGCGCTTCGGCGACGACGTGCTGCTGCAGGTCGACGCGAACACGGCGTACACGCTCGGGCAGGCGCCGCTGCTGGCCGCCCTCGACCCGTTCGGCCTGCTGCTGATCGAGCAGCCGCTGGACGAGGAGGACGTGCTCGGCCACGTGGAGCTCTCCCGGCGGGTCCGCACCCCGATCTGCCTGGACGAGTCGATCGTCTCAGCCCGGGCCGCGGCGGACGCGATCCGGCTCGGCGCCTGCAGCATCGTCAACGTCAAGCCGGGGCGGGTCGGCGGCTATCTCGAGGCCCGCCGCATCCACGACGTGTGCGTCGCCAACGGCATCCCGGTGTGGTGCGGCGGCATGCTCGAAACAGGCCTGGGCAGGGCGGCCAACGTGGCTTTGGCCGCCCTGCCCGGTTTCACCCTGCCCGGCGACACGTCGGCGTCCGACCGCTATTTCCGTACGGACGTCACCGCGCCGTTCGTGCTCGAGGACGGTCACCTGCCCGTGCCCACCGGGCCCGGCCTCGGCGTGGAGCCGGTGCCGGAGATCCTGGCCGAGATCACCACGAGCATGGAGTGGCTGCCGCTGTAGTCCGGGGCCGTGAACGGCTGTCCCTACGGCAGCTGCCTCTACGGCGGCTGCTTTCACGGCGGCTGTCCCTACGGCGGCTGCTTCTACGCCGGCGGCGAACGGGGTATCGGCGTCGTCGCCGGGCTGGGTACGGTGACGGCATGGCGGACAACCGACGGCCCTTGTTGCGCACGGTGGTCGGCCGGGTGCTGCGCCGCCACCGGCTGGAGCAGCGCCGCACCCTGGCCGAGGTCGCCCGCGACGCGTGCGTCTCGGTGCAATATCTGTCCGAGGTCGAGCGCGGCCGCAAGGAACCGAGTTCCGAGATCCTGGCCGCGGTCTGCGACGCACTCCGGGTCGAGCTTTCCGACCTGCTGGCCGAGGTCCGGTTCGAGCTCGTCGGCCACACCGCCCCCGTGCTCCGGCTGGCCCCCGTGGCCCCCGTCACGCGGCCGGCGCCCGGCCGGTCCGGCGGCAGCGTAATGCTGCTAGCCGCCTGACCCTCGTTCAGCCGGCGGCGGTCAGGCAGCGTGATGCTGCTGGCCGCCTGACCCTGGCTCGGCCGGCGGCGGTCAGGCGACGTGATGCTGCTGGCCGCCCGACCGTGCGCTTCGCGCAGCTCGCTGGTTCAGCCGGCGGCGGTCAGGCGATAGGCGCGTTCGGGGCGGGCCGTGATCACCCGGTCGGCCAGGCCGTAGGCCACCGCCTCGGGAGCGGTCAGCGCCATGCTGCGGTCGGTGTCGGCGCGGATCTTCTCCACCGGATGTCCCGTGTGCCGGCTCAGGATCCGGTCCATCTCGGCCCGCACCTTGGCCACCTCCTTGGCCTCCACCGCCAGGTCGGGCAGGGTGCCGCGGGCCTGGCTCGACGGCTGGTGCAGCGTCACCTTGGCGTGCGGCAGCACCGAGCGCTTGCCCGGCGTGCCCGCGGCGAGCAGGGCCGCGGCCGCCGACGCCGCCTGACCCACGCAGATCGTGGCGATGTCACAGCGTACGAAATGCATGGTGTCGTAAATGGCGGTCAGCGCGCTGAACGAACCGCCGGGCGAGTTGATGTAGAGCCCGATCTCCTGCTCGCCGGCCGACTCCAGGTGAATCAGCTGGGCGATCACCACGTTGGCCACCCCGTCGTCGATCTCGGTGCCCAGAAAGATGATCCGGTCGGACAGCAGCCGCGAATAGATGTCGTACGCCCGCTCGCCGTTGGGGGTCTTCTCGACGACGGTGGGAATCGTGTACTGGCTCATGCGCTCAGTCCCATCGGCTGGCGGGTCATCTCGGGACGCACATCGTCCACGGTGTCCAGGATGTGATCGATCAGCCCGTACGCGAGAGCCTCCTCGGCGGTGAACCAGCGATCACGGCGACTGTCCCGCTCCACGACCTCGATCGGCTGCCCCGTGTGCTCCGCGGTCAGCCGCAGCAGCGTGGTGCCCACCCGATCCAGCTGATCGGCGTAGATCTCGACGTCGGCCGCCGTGCCCCCGAACCCGGCCGAGCCCTGGTGCATCAGGATCTGCGCGTGCGGCAGGCTGAACCGCTTGCCCGGCGCGCCCGCCGTCAGCAGGAACTGCCCCATGCTGCCGGCCAGCCCGAGAGCCAGCGTGCTGACCTCGTTGGGGATCAGCCGCATGGTGTCGTAGATGGCCAGCCCCGCGCTGACCGACCCGCCCGGCGAGTTGATGTAGAGGCTGATGACCGCGCGCGGGTCCTCGGCCGACAGCAGCAGCAACTGCCCGCAGAGCCGGTTGGCGATCGGGTCGTCGACCTCCGTGCCGAGCACGATGATGCGCTGATGCAGCAGCCGTGCCGCCACCTGGTCGTCGATCGACCCGGCATTCCACTGGTTCATGTGAGTCCCTCGCTCTCGTCCGGGTTCCACCATGGGAGCCGGGGAGGGCGGATTCCAAGCCGATCTGCTGTCAGCAGACGCGCATGTCGGAGAGCTGCCGCATCGCCTCGTAGAGCCGGGCCTTCACCGTCGCCGGCGGCAGCTTGAGCGAGCGCGCCGCGTCGGTCGTCGTCCGGCGGTGGAAGAACGTGGCGACGAGAACCTCACGATGCCGGGCCGGAAGGCGCTGGAGCATCTCCTCCATCGAGGGCCGGCGAGTCTCTTGTCGGGTCGGCATGCCTCGCACTCTGGTCGGCCGCGGGGGCCAACTCCAGTGCGCACCTGCGGCGTAGTCGTCCGGTTACGTGGCAGCGCCTTCCTACCCTGGGGGCATGCAGCTCACCGAGATGAGCGTACGAGGGTTCCGGACGTCGGTCACCGTGCTGCGGCGGCCCGCCGGTGGGCTGCGATGGGTGATCATCCCGACGATCCACATGGGGCATGCCGACTACTACTGGGCGATCTGGCAGCGGCTGCGCACCTGCCAGGCGGTCGTCGCCGAGATCTGGAGTTACCGCGCAGCCCCGACGACGTCAAGCGCGAAGATCTGCTGCTCGGCGTGCTGCGCGAGATCGACGGCGAGTTCGCGGCCGAGGACATGGAAGTGGCCGTGGTGTTCGGCGCCGCCCACATGCCCACCGTCGTCCGCGACCTGGTGCGGCTCGGCCACCGTGTGCGGCCCGGGTCGCAGTGGCTGACCGCCATCGACCACGACGAGCCGCCGCTGCTGCGCAAACCCGGCCTGGACGGCTGGATGGACTGGTGATCAGAGCCCGGCCGAGCTGTCGTAGCGGCGGCGCAGATCGCGCATTTCCGGCTCGGCCAGCGCCTCCTTGAGGGCCAGGTCCGCATACTTCGCCGGGAACACCTGCCGCAGACGGTCGACGTACTTGACCTTCTCGGTGGCCTCGACCACCTGGATGCCCGCCGGATCGGTGGTCAGGTCGAGGATGACCGGCCCGGCCAGCTTGACCGCCACGTCCCACGGTTGCCGGGCCTCGGCGACTCCGCAGAGGTGGAACCCGTAGACCGTCCGCACGTCGGCCAGCGCCTGCGCTCCGGCCGGCTCGTAGCCGTAGACGCGAACCCCGCAGACCACCTCGCCGGCCGCCGGCGCAGCGGAGTGCCCCGCATGGCTGTGCTGCCCCGGATCGGACTGCTCGAGCGTGCTTCGCATCCGGTTCGTGACCTGGTCGGGCAGACTCTCCGGATCCGGCTTCAGCGCGACGATCCCGCCCGCCACCGCCAGCAGAATCGCCGCCACTCCTACGTAGCGCTTCATCGTTTGGTCGCCCTCCTGCGCCCGGCGGCCCCGCGTCGCGAGGCCGCCGGACACGCCGATCAGGTGAAGTTCACGTCGCTGCACCACATGTAGGCCTGGTCCAGGTGGGAGGCCTGCCAGATGACGAAGAGAATGTGGTGCCCGGAGTATCCGGAGGTGGAAATGTTGAACGAGATGTTCTGCGCCGGCGCGTACCGGCCGGTCTGCGTGATGAAATCGAGGTTGCCCCAGCCGAGGCTCTGGGTGGCCGGGTTGAACCCCTGCTTGCTCACGTAGACCTTGAAGTAGTCAGCACCGTGGCTGGCCTGGTCATACAGCTTGACGCTGAAGTTGCTGCTGACGTCGGTCTTCCGCCAGGCGCCGGGTTGGTTGAGGCTGTTGTTGCGGCTCAGCCCGTTGCTGCAGAGCTGCCCGTCCGGGGTGCGGGCCTGGAACTGGGCGCCGAGCCCGTCCCGCAGGGCACTCATCCAGTTCCACATGGTGTCCGGGTTGGCCTGGAACGCTTGCCAGCACATCGGATCCTGCTGTTGCATGGCCGGATTCGTGTGCTGACTGCCCCAGGCCTGCCAGCACTGATAGGCGCGGCTGGCCGGACTGACAATGGTGCCGTGGGCCTGGGCCGCCCCACTCCAGGGGAGCAGGCTGGCCACCAGGGCGAACAGCACCACGATGGCACGGACGGGCCGACGTGACTTCTGTGACACGGTCGTCCTCCATTCTTCGGCGTTCGGGGGATGGGAGCGCTCCCAGGTGAGCATCGCAGGCATCTGTCCATATATCAACCCACGTCTATCCATTTGGCACGGCGGCTAGCGACGGCGACCTGCTCAGTGCCTGGTTGCGGGGCTTTGAGCCACTGTGCGAACGCCGCGGCGACGGTGCTGCCCGACCCACGGCAGAGCCGCCGGCCCCTGTTGGGGGTGTGGCGCTGCCTGCGTGCAACCCGGCCCGGCCCGGCGCTGCTTGCGGTGCATCGGTGCCCGGCGCAAGCCGCCTTGATCAGAGTCGTCGGCGCCGCCTGACTAGCAGGTACGCCGCAGACCCGGCCTTCGTCGAAGCGGCCAACAACTCCGGTGACGAGACGGTCACCGGCCTGATTCACGCTCAGGCATTGCAGCGCAGCGTCGGATCCGTCACCGAAGCAAAGGCGAATCCAACACTTGTTCGTTCTTCATCTCTGACCGCAACCACCGAATGATGAGTTGCAGCTGGCCGGCACCCGGCTACGGCATGGATTAATCACCGCAACCACCCACGAAGCATGACCACGCATTCAGGAAAACGCACCGGGCGCACGCAAGCCACCACGCGAATCCACCGCAGATGCGGGCCTCTGTGTGAGGCATCAATAGTCAAAGGGGGATGCGGATGCTGCCGCAGCAGGCCGGTCTCTGGCCATCGGCCGCTCTCGGCATCGCGGCCATCCTGAAAGCCGCGACCGCCCCGACCATCTGTGGAAACAATGTCGACCCACCACCGTTGGGTCGCCCACTGAGTCCTGGCTGACGCCTACGCCCAGCCCTCCCGCTGACGAATCATCGTACGGTCAGACCGCATGTCCATCGTGGTGAAGGGCATCAACGCTAGGCGATTTCGGAAAGGCCTCGACCTGGCCCCGGCCGATCTTTAGGATCCTGCGGTAGCCGACCCGCCCGCGGGAGGCCGGTGAAGGAGATGTCACGGATGTCCGAACAAGACGACCTGGATCCCGGAACCCGGGTGGACCTGCGCACCGACCGCCCGCACCCCGCCCGGGTATATGACTATCTCCTCGGCGGCAAGGACAACTTCGCGGCCGATCGCGAGGCCGCCCATAAGGGCTTGCAGGCCAACCCGGACAGCCGAATTCCACCGCGCGAGAACCGGTTGTTCCTGGGCCGGGCGGTTCGCTTCCTGGCTGAGCAGGGCATCGACCAGTTCCTCGACATCGGCACAGGGATCCCGAGCGCACCGAACGTCCACCATGTCGCCCAGGCGATCAACCCCCGCTCACGGATCGTCTACGTGGACAACGACCCCATCGTGCTCGCCCACGCCCGCGCGCTGCTGACCAGTCATCCCGACGGCAAGACCGACTACATCGACGCGGACCTGCGCGACGTCGACTCGATCCTCGGCTCCAAGACCCTGAGCGACACTCTCGACCTGAACCGCCCGGTCGGCTTGCTCCTCATCGCGATCCTGCACTTCATCGGCGACGAGCACCACCCGTGGGACATCGTCAACCGCCTCCTGACAGCGTTGCCGGCAGGCAGCTACCTGGCGTTGTCCCACTTGACCGGCGACTTCCGCCCGGAGGCTTGGGCGCATGTGACGGAGGTCTACCGTCGGCAGGGTGTCACCATGAAGGTCCGTCCCAAGCAGCAGATCGAACAGTTCTTCACCGGCCTGGAACTGGTAGATCCCGGACTGCAGATCCTGCCTGCCTGGCGACCCGACCTCGGTGAGCCCACCGATCAGCCACCGCCATCGGACCCGCAGGTCTCGGTCTACGGCGCGGTGGCCCGCAAGCCCTAGCTGCCGGTCGCTAACCGCCGCTCAGACTCTGGCCGCCACAACCGATTGCCGCAAGGCAGCGATCGCCTGGCCCGCCGCATCTCGGAGGCCGAAAGTAAAGGATGGCGCGGCGAAGTCGAAGGACCCTCCGCGATATTGGCTCGCCGGCTCGCTGCTGCCGACCTGCTCGCCGAGATCGCAGGCGGCCCGGCTGTAGCGTGGACAGTCCGCAGGTCCAGACGGGCGGGTGGGCCGCTCATCGACCGCCTTCGGCTGCAGCGGCGGCCACGGCCTTGGCCGGTAGCGGGCGGCTGCGGTTAGCCCAAGGGGTCATGCCGCCCGGTTTGTACACCGACAGCGTAGTGGCGGTGGCCAGCAGCGCCACGTAGACGATCATGCAGACGGCCAGCCGTACGCCTAGGCTGCCCGGCCCGGCCGGCGGGTCGGCGGCGGTGCGCTCGATCAGGTCAGCGATCCAGTGTTCCTGGGCGAAGCCGGCCACCAGAGGGATGCTCAGGGCGACAAAAAACTTGATCAGTACCCACCAGTGGCGGGTCAGCCCCCACTTCGTGAACAGGGACACCACCAGGCCGCTGAGGAGAGACAGCAGCACGATCGGAATCACCAACACGATGTCGAAGATGTGCATGATCCGGTAGACGTCGTAACGCAACGCCGGCTCGTCCGTGGCCAGCCCGATGATGCTCAATGCCGTCATCGACAGCGATAGGCCCAACCAGGCTACCGAGAAGCCGACGTGCAGAGTGAGGAAGAACCTGCGCGGTGCCGGTTTGAGCCGCGGGAATACCGGCTTCATCGCCACCGCGATCGCAGCAGAGATGAGCATTCCCAGCAGCACGATGCTTGACGGGATACTTAGGACGAACTGGATCGGTACCAACGCGGTGTGTACCGCGATGACTTGCCTGCGCGTCGCCGGGCGGCCGAAGCGCAGGGCAAGGACGAGGCTGACCACCCCGGCCAGCGCCGAAACGATGACGGCGGCGGTGACCAGCAATCCGTCACCGGCTGCCATCGGCAGCAGGATCGCCGCCACGGCCGCGTAAGGGGTATAGGCGACCAGCAGGGACCGGGCGATACGGGAGGGGCGGGTCAGCCTTCCCTCACCGCCTGCAGGGAGCTGATCGGCGGTCCGGCGGTCGGGTTGTGTTCCGGTCGGCATCGCTGCGCTCCTCGACATGATCGGGCGTGGTCAACACCACGCTATGGACCGGTCGCGGACCGCCGCGTCAGCGAAAGGTCGTCGCGGGGTCCGTCGAAGGATGGCTGCCGCCTGCGCTGATCTCCCTCCTTTGAACGACTTCAGCGACCGCCCGGCTGCCTACACTCGGGCCCATGAGCACCGCCAGAGTGGCCTGGTCGACGTGGCTCGGCGAGGCCTGGCTGCGGCGCGACCGGGCCGTCGACGGGCTCCTGGCCGCGGTCTGCGCGATCAGTACCGCGGGACCAGCGATGGACTCCACCCTGTTCGGCGGCTCGCCCTACCTGCCCTGGCACCCGCCACCGCCGGTCACCATCGGCCTCGGCATGCTGATCGGCGCTGCGACCCTGTCCCGGCGGCGTCGGCCGCTGCTGTTCGTCGTTGCCGCGTTGGTGGCGTGGGTGATCGCCGCGGCGTACCCCGCCGTGATCATCGGCCAGTACAGCCTGGGCAGCCACCAACGATCCCGGCGTACCGTCGCGGCCATCACCACCGTGGTGACAATCGCGGTCGCGGTGCCGTTCTGGCGGCAGGGACTTGACTCCATCATCCCGCTCAGCGTCGCGGTGTGTCTGGCACCCACCCTGCTCGGACTGTGGGTGGCTGCCCGGCGGGACCTGTTGGCCGGCCTCCGGGAGCGGGCCGACCGAGCCGAACGCGAACAGCACCTGCTCGCCGAGCGGGCCCGTGCCGACGAACGCACCCGGATCGCCCACGATATGCACGATGTGGTCGCCCACCGGGTCAGCCTGATGGTGCTGCACGCCACCGCGCTGGAGGTCGCCGCCGATACCGAACGCCCGGTGCTCGCCCGTCGGATCCGCTCCATCGGCCGGGACGCCCTCGACGAGCTCCGCGCTCTCGTCGGCGTCCTGCGCACCGGTGAACCCGGCGCACCGCTCGCGCCCCAGCCCGCCCTGGCCGACGTGGCCCGCCTGGTCGAACAGTCTCGGGCAGCCGGTACCTCCGTCACCATCGAATCGGCCGGGCAACCACGCACGTTGCCGTCCATGGTCGAGCAAGCCGGCTACCGGCTGGTGCAGGAGGCACTCACCAACGTGCACAAGCACGCCGGCACCGCCACCACCCGGGTCTACATCCAGTACGACCCCGACACGCTGCGCGTCGCCGTCCACAACGAACCGCCCGCCCACGCCGGTGCACCTGCGCTACCGCCCGGTGGAAACGGGCTTGTCGGGCTACGCGAACGGGTCCACCTCCTCGGCGGCCACCTCACCGCCCGGCCGACCCTCGACGGCGGGTACGAAGTCGCCGCCACCATCCCCGTCCCCCTGCAGGACTTCCTATGATCCGGGTCATGGTCGTCGACGACGAGTGGATGGTCCGGGCCATGCTGCGCACTATCCTGCACTCCGCCGGAGACCTCACCGTGGTCGCGGAGGCGGCCGACGGCGCCGACGCCGTCACCCAGGCCCGTCAGCACCACCCCGACGTAGCCCTGGTCGACATCCGCATGCCCGGCACCGACGGCCTCAGCGCCACCGCGAAACTCGGTCAGCTACCACACCCGCCGAAGGTCGTCGTACTGACCACCTTCGACCTCGACGAGTACGTCCGCACCGCCATCCGCAACGGCGCCGTCGGGTTCCTGCTCAAAGACGCCAGCGGAGAGGAGATGATCGCCGCGGTACGGGCCGCCCACGCCGGCGACGCCATGCTGGCCCCCCGCATCACCCGCCGCCTACTCGACGCCTTCGCCCGCGACATCGAACCCGACGTCGAACCCACCGAACCGGCAAAGGCCGAAGCGCAACAGCGGCTGCGCTCACTCACCCACAAGGAACGTGAAGTCCTCCAAGCCCTCGCCGACGGGTTGTCCAACGCTGACATCGCCAAAAGGCTTCACCTCGGCGAATCCACCGTCAAGACCCACATCAGCCGGATCTTGACCAAACTCCAACTCACCAACCGCGTCCAGGCCGCCATCCTCGCCCACCGCGCCGGCCCCAACCGCTAACCAGCTCCCGCGACCGCGCAACCGACCCGCCCGGCATCCGCCACTTCCACAGCGCAACGTACACAAATGACGATGGCACTGCCGTCGGCTTCTACTGGCTGGCGACTCTTTCTGAGGATCGTCAAGATAACGCCCGTCGGCACGCCACGTGAGCACAGCGCGTTTTCGGCGGCAAATGAGTACGTCGACCTGCCTATACATCGACCCGTGGTCGACGATGACCTCTGACGGGCCAATCGCAAGCAGGTCGACATGCGCGCGGTCGAGAGCTGCCATTGATCAGCGATCATCGTTGCGCTAGTGCCGCACCCTGATAGTTATGACGGCTTTGATCGATCAGCTGCCCGCCCTAGTCGGAGTCATCATCGGCGCCGTCGGCGCGATGGCATCCAGCACACTGACCGACCGCCTACGCTGGAGACGAGACCAAGCGGTCCGCTGGGACCAACGGCGCCTTGACTCGTACATCGCCTTCACCGCAACACTAAAAGACGCCGTCAGGCTCTCCTACCGTCTGACGGCGTCGCACCGGCAGGCGGCCACAGCATTCCAACTGGATCGTGCTGCAGCGATCGAGGACTTGGAGGAAGCCGAAAAGCGCAACTCGAAGGACTGGGAAGCGCTCTTGCTACTCGGCGATGCCAACACTGTCGAAGCCGCTCGCCACTGGCGTGAAGCTGCCGGAACGGTTGTGCGCGTGGCGCTACGCGACGAATTTGATCGAAACCAGTGGGACGCCGCCGTCCACCAATTGGATCAAACCCGCGACGATTTTCACGCCGTAGCACGGCGCACCCTCGGGGTCAGTGGATCCGTCGAGCAGTTTTCCTTCCTTCGCGAGCTTCATGGCGACGCCCGCGTATCAGGTCTCGACGACCGGCTCGCCAGCGAGACCGCCCCAAGCCGACCTAATGGCGCTGCAATACCCCCTCGCGCCAACAAGTAGAGATCCGGTACGGCACACCGCCACACTGGCAGCCCAGACCAGCATCACGTCGGCCCCCGCCATCCTGATGCTCGGGCGCCCGGATCCACTTCTCATCATGACGCAAGGTTACGAAGACCCATCGCCTCGCAGGCGATCACCACAACCGGTCGGCGGCAGATGAGTGCGTCTCGCGGCTTGGGTCCGGTTCGGTCGTGGCTATTCAGGATACTGTTCGCGTATCACGCACACGACCAGCTACGCCGTCCTAGTCGCGATGGCTATCAGAGGGGCGATCCGCTCGCCACTCCAGCTCTGGATCTTGGTGCCGGTGCCCGTCGATGAGCGTGAGCAGCTCGATAAGTGCGGAACGGTCATGAGCGAGTCTGGCGAGATCGCCACCGGTCGCGACGTGCCGACGCAGGAAGTCGGCTGCCGTTGAGGTTGCGTGCTGCCCCAAAAGGTCGCCGATGTGGTCCTGCATGTAGCTCAGGACCTCATCGGGTACGCCGCCGCGCTCGTAGGCGTCCTCCGTGAGCAACCACGCCGCCAGAGCAGGGAGCGCTTGAGCCGTACGCCTGCCATGCTCTGCAGCTGCCGCCATGTCGTCGCGATCCACATACAGATTCTGACAGCGACACGAACTGGAAACTTCGCTTCTCAGCAGCCTGCGCACCCGGCCGACCGCCATCGCTGCAGAGCCTAGCGCTCGACTCGCGGGAAATCCGGATGCTCCCACCCTCGGTCCCAGGATCGACGATCCCCTACTCGCGCCGCGAGGCTCCGGAAACCTCTCGCAGATCATCCGCGGCGAGCTTGATGCCGGCGCTGACCGCGTACTTGATGACGAAGTAAAGAACGGTGCAGATGGCTCCGATCAACAACAAATAACCAAGCCCTTTGGCCATCAGCACCACCAGCGGATCCCAGCTCTCCATCGATCCGTCCTCCATCGCATCCGCGTCCGAGCCGCACGGCCGGGTGATCGTACGTCGCTCGCGGCCCCTCGGTACGAGCGGGCGTTCGAGCGGGCCCGGCCCCCGCACGTCGGCCACCACGGGGCCACCGCGCATTATCGGCGGCAGATCAGTGCACTCGATCACAACAAGATCGCGCTGGTCGCGCCTAACCGCCGGTGGTCCTGCGCGAACTATCGGCGGCAATGGACGTCGGCTCACTAGCGCGAGGTGGTTACTTCGCCGCCGATGCGCCTGTCTGACGAAGGTCGCTGTGTAAGCGGTGGGAGATAAGGTGGTCATGGGTACCGCCCTGGGGTTCCCGGGTCTGCTCAACACGCAGCCTTGGCTATAAGCAATCGACATCTGGCCAGCAATCGTCAGCGAGACCGAGCCAATGTCGGCCTGGTGGCATAGCTCGGTCCGCCAGTTATGGCGGGAGTGATGCTGCAGCGGCTCAAGAACCTGAATGCTATTCTGATGTGAAGATGACCGTGTCAAGTAGTCGCGAAAGACTCGCTACACAACACTCGGATCGGTGCTGCCGCGAGTATTTCTCGGGTTTGCCGCCGTGTTGTTGAGTGGTCTCATGAGGCCCACCGCAACCCGTCGACGGCATACTCGCAGAACCCGTTCGAGCGGCGGCCCGCCGGGTATGACCGCCCTTGCAGTCGCTATTGTCGGCGTTCTAGGTGCGCTGATCGGCAGTGCAGGCCCCACCGCCGTCGCTTGGAAGGCGACGACAAGTGCCGATGTCACGAGCGAGAAAACACTAGAGTTCACCGCGAAAGGTCAGGCTGCGGATAGGTTCACGGCGGCGGTTGAGCAAATCGGATCGCAACGCCTGAGTGTCCGAATGGGAGGCGTTTACGCACTCGACCGAATTGCGAAGGACGACAGTTCATACTATTATCAAGTGCAGTCAGTGTTAGCGGCTATCGTTCGAACCAGCGCGACAGGAAACGGTGGGTCTCCAGCTGACGTGGTAGCAGCGCTACGGTTCTTATTGCCGGACACTCGCTATGAGGCTATACCGGCTGACCTTTCCGGAGCAAAGATAAATAACTTAGAGCTTCGTGATCGAATTGCCAATAGAGTGAATTTCCGTGGTGCGGTGCTTACAAACGTCAGCTTTCGCGGCAGCAACTTGGTGAGTGCGCGCCTGGATGGCGCGATGCTATCGGGAGACCTCGAAGGGGCGAATCTGGTTAATGCATTCCTCTGCGGGGCGGACCTGAGTGCCGCTTCAATCGTCTATCCGAATGCCGAAGGACGCCGGGAAACTAATCTCCGTGGCGCAATATTGGATGAAAGAACAAAACTGCCACCAGGCGCTACTTCGGATCGGCTCGGCATGATTCGCGGCATTTGTAACTCATAACCGTGGCACCGCTAATGATTGCACCGTTATTGGGTTGAGCGAGTGCAGTCGGGTAGCCCCGACGCATTGCTGCGTCGGGGCCCCCTCAGAACCGTGCGTGCAACTCGTCGCGGCACACGGCTCAAGCAAGCCACTGCGGCGATTTCAGGAGTGCAGAAGTGCTGGTTCCTGCTGTCCGCCGATAGTTCGGCGGAGGCAGTAGGAGTGAACGAGTCGGGCATCGTCCGGCAGGCCGTTTCCGTAGGTGGCGATGATTTGCCTGGTTATCGCCTTGCGGGTGGTGCGGTGCCACTGTTCCCACTCGCGTGGGCTTTCCGGCTCGCGGTCGGCGTGCAGGAGCAGTTCTCCGCAGATCGGGCAGGACCCGTGCTGCCTGCGCAGCAGGTGCAGGGTTCTGCGGTCGAGCAGCGGTCTTCTCTTGCTGCGCCGTTCGGCCCAGTAGCCGGCCTGGGCGGGGTCGTCCGGAGACGCGTCCCCGCGGACCAGGCTGTGCCGGACGATTTTCGTCCAGGCGAACTTGGGGAGGTAGGCGCCGCTGGTGCGGTCGCCGAACACCCACCGGTCCTGCCTGTCCGGGTTGTGCCGGCCGAAGTACCTGTTGACGATCCAGGGTCTCGGCTTGTGGGTATGGCCGTGGCAGGCCCACTTGTAGGCCAGCCGCCACAAGTGCACGTCCAGCGTTGCGAACACGATGGACGATGCGGCCCCTCGGTAGTAGTTCGCCCAGCCCCGCACGATCGGATTGATCTTCGCGAGGACTGTCGCCGGGTTCGAGCCGCGCAGGGCCCGGAACTCGGCGGAGAGGCGTTGCCTGACTCGTTTGACGGCGGCCTTGCTGGGTTTCATCAGCAGCTTGCCGTTGCGTCGGCGGGCGGTGAACCCGAGGAAGTCGAACCCCTCGTCGAGGTGGACGATTCTCGTCTTGTCCTCGTTGAAGGTCAGACCCCGGGATGCCAGCCAGGCGGCGAGCCGCGTTTGACGTCTTCGGCCTGCTGCTTGGAGTAGCAGAGGGCGACCATGTCATCGGCGTACCTGATCAGCGAAGGCGAGCCCCGTTTCGTCCGCTGCGGATCGCTGCGTTCGTGTCGGACTCCTGCCGCCTCTTCCAGCCCATGCAGCGCCATATTCAACAGCAATGGACTGATCACCCCGCCTCGCGGGGTTCCCGCGTCAGTGGGGGCGAATCCCTTGCCTTTCTCGAACACTCCCGCTTTAAGCCAGCCCCGGATTTGGGTCCGGCCGGGGAAATCCCCGATGGTGGCGAGTAGACGGTCGTGGTCGATTTTGTCGAATGCTGCGGTGAGGTCCGCGTCCAGCACCCACACGCGTTTCGCTCCTGCTCCGCAGGCTGTCACGTGAATGACTTGGATCGCGTCCTGGCAGCTTCGGCCCGGCCGGAACCCGTAACTCTTGGGCTCGAACCGGGCCTCCCATTCGGGTTCCAGTGCGTTACGGTGCCGCGCCTGGTGGACGCGGTCCGAGATGACGGGAATGCCGAGCGGGCCTGTTTCCATTGGCTTTCGGAATGTATACCCGTTTGACCGCGAGCGGCATGAACGACTGTGCGGTGCGATGGGTCTGTTCCGCCAGGTTCATGCGTGCCGGGGAGGTCGACGCGACCTGCCCGTCGATGCCCGCCGTCGCGCGTCCAGCGTTGCGCTGCGTGACCTGGCGCACGCTGACCAGCGTGTTGGACCAGGTCCGCAGCATCAATTTCTGCAGGTTCCTGACCTGAGGCCAGTCACCGTCCTTCGTCGCCTTGAAGATCCTGCCTCGTAGCCGCCGTACGTTCTCCTCGTGGCGTCGCCAGGCGACGTTGTCCCAGCTCGGAGAGTCGTCCTCAGGTCCGTTCACTCCGAGGGCCGCCATCGCAACATCGAAAGCAAAGGCCGTCATCTGTGTCTAAGTTGTCCTTCGGTTCGGGTGGTTCCGCTGCTTGATCGTCAAAGGCTCACCCGCCACACGTCAGCCTGCTTTCGCAGCCGGGCACCAGACCCGGTATCCGGCCAGTTATACGACGGCGGCCGGTCGGAGGACCGGTCGTTGATGCCGCCGCTTTCCTGTCACCTTTCAGTCACCGGCATTCGCTTCTTGGGCGTCCTGTTCCCGTCATGGAGTTAAACTCTCCTCACGGTCGGCCTACCGCAATAATGCTGCGGACCGTAACGGGGTTTCCACGTTCCACACGCGTGAGACACGGCCGGGTCGGGTGCCCTCTTAACCCCGGAGGCGACGGTATCCACACGACCGTCGATGAGTCCTCGGTCGTCGTCTGCCGACTTCCAGCGGCCAGCCCCTTTGTCTCCCCGGTATTGCATGACCGACCCGGAGAGTTGCCGTGACGAGGCGTCAACGAGGGTTCACCATATTCACCCTTTCGGCCTTCCCCTGACCTGTAACACACCCAGTCGGGATGGGTGCCCTTGGGCTTTTCCCTGAGCTCCGCACCCGGCAATTACTCGCCACGCACGTCAGGTCGGGGACCGGTCTGGAGATACTGACCGGAGTTACGTCTCGGGCATCAAACCCGGCCTCCAATCGACGTACTCACTCACTTCGTGCGACCTCGTGTCGCACCTCATCTCGGCAGAAGCGGATATCGATCTCGACGGGCACTGGACCTGGGGCCTGGACGTTCTGCTCGACGGTCGTACCGCCATGGGGCCCGGCCGGATGCCGTACCGCGTCATCGACCGATCGGTTTCGCAGAGGCTGGAACGGCACGCGCTGCTTTCCGAGGTGTCCGACTGGTATCACCAGGCGCTCGTCTGCTTTACGCCCTCCGGCGTCGGACTGATCGTCGATGAGGACGGGTGGCCGCCGCCCGTTCCGGAAGCCACCGGTCCCGCGGAGTTGTGGTGGAGCGGGCCGCACGTTGCTTTGCAGGGCCAGCTCGCGGGCTGGCCGCCCGGGCGTGACAAGTGGGTCGTGCGCTACTTCGCCCGACAGCCGCGGCAGGTGCACGAGGCTGGTCTGGCGATCTACGTCGCCATGTGGCACGAGACGGTTCCGGTCACCTGGGGCACTCTTTGCTCTGAGCCGGTCGAGGCCGGCGCGCCGTGCGTACGCCGTGGGAAAGGCTGACTGATCAGGCCTGGTGGCGTGCCCCGTGGGTGACGACCAGGCCTTCGACGCCGCGGAGGAAGGTTTCGCAGATTGCCGCCGGGTCGAAGAGGCAGCCGGCGGCCATGGCGCCGTCCCGCAGCATGACGAAGTGCTGGGCGGCCGCTTCGGCCCGGGTCTCCTCGATCTGCGCCATCAGGGTGTTGATCGTGTCGAGGAACCATTGGCGGTGGGCCAGGACGACCTGGTGCACCGGGTGGGCGGGGTCGGGATATTCGGCCACCGCGTTGAGGAAGGCGCACCCCCGGAAGCCCGGCGACTGGATGCCCTGGGCGATCGACGCCGCGATGGCGCGGACGGCGTCCGCGGGTGAACCGCTGGCCGCCATGCCCGCCGAGGCCTGGCCGCGGAGGGCTTCGTCGGCGCTCGTCAAATAGGCCACGACCAGGTCTTCCTTGCCGGGGAAGTGCCGGTAGAAGGTGGCCCGGGTGACGTTGGCCCCGACGATGATCCGGTCGACGCCGACCGAGTGGATGCCCTCGGCGTAGAAGATCTTGCTCGCCGTGCCGAGAAGCCGGTTGCGGGCCTCGGACGGCCGGGGCTCGGTTGCGGTGCGCGCCATGCGTCCCATGGTAGCGACAGAACGTTCGTTCTTGACAAGTGACGCCGCGACGGTCATCGTTTGGGGCGACAGAACGTTCGTTCTTCCTCTAGGAAGTGCCATGACCACGCTCGCCACGCCCGGCATCTCGACCACGGCGTCCGTCCTGCGGCGGCTGTATTTCGCCCGCTTCGGGTTCGCCGTCGTCTGGGCCCTCGTGATGTTCACGACCGCCGACCACCTCGGCCCGCTCGCCGTCACGCTGCTGGTGCTCTATCCGCTCGTCGACGTCGCCGCCGCCGTGGTCGACGCCCGAGCCTCCCGCCGTACGGGATCTCCGGCCCTGCTTTACGCCAACATCGCGGTCAGCCTGCTCGCCGCGGCCGGTCTCGCTTTCGCCGCCGCGTCCGGCATCCCGGCCGTCCTGCGCGTGTGGGGCGCCTGGGCCGTCGTCGCCGGGCTCATCCAGCTGATCGTCGGCGTCACCCGGCGTGGCATGGGCGGCCAGTGGCCGATGATCATCAGCGGGGGCATCTCGGTGCTGGCCGGCGGTTCGTTCATCGCCACCGCCGGAGCGGACGACCCGGTGCTGACCAACGCGATCGGCTACGCCATCCCCGGCGCCATCTTCTTCCTCATCTCAGCCGTCCGCCTCGGCCGCGCAGCGAAGGACAATTGACATGGAAAACGCGCAGTCAACGCCAGTCGATGCGCAGAACGCGCAGTCAACGCCAGCCGGCACCGAGAACGTGCAGTCAACGCCAGTTGGCGTGCAGAACGTGCAGTCAACGGCAGCCGAAGTGCAAAGCGCGCAGTCCACGGCAGCCGGCATGCAGAACGCGCAGCTAAGGCCAGCTGGCACGGAGAACGTGCAGTCAAGGACAGCCGACGTGCTGAACGCGCAGTCAACGGCGGCTGGCGCGGAGAGCGTGCAGTCAACGGCAGCTGGCGTGCAGAGCGCGCAGCCAGCGGAAGCCGAGGTGCAGAACGCGCAGTCAACGCCAGCCGGCACCGAAAATGAGCAGTCAACGGCAGCTGGCGTGCAGAACGCGCAGCCAGCGGAAGCCGACGTGCAGAACGCGCAGGCAAGGCCAGCCGGCTCGGAGGACGTGCAGTCAACGCCATTCGATGTGCAAAGTGCGCAGTCAGTGGCAGCCGACGTGCAGAGCGCGCAGTCAGTGGCAGCCGGCGTGCAAAGCGCGCAGCCAACGTCGGCCGGCGCGGGGAACGCGCAGCCAAGGGCAACCGACGCGCAGTACGACGTCATTGTCATCGGCGCTGGGCCGGTGGGGGAGAACGTTGCCGATCGGGTTGTGCGGGGTGGTCTGACTGTCGCCATCGTTGAGCGCGAGCTCGTCGGCGGTGAATGTTCCTACTGGGCCTGTATGCCGACCAAGGCGCTTCTGCGCAGTTCGGCCGCGCTGCGGGCGGCGCAAGACCTGCCCGGGGCACGGGAGGCGGTTACCGGCGGGCTTGACGTGGCCGCGGTATTGCGCCGCCGGGATGTCTTTGCCTCGCACTGGTCGGATGACGGGCAGGCGTCGTGGCTCGATGGGGCCGGGATCGCGCTGTACCGCGGGCACGGCCGCATCGGCGGGGATCGGACCGTCGAAGTCGACGGCGGCGTTCGGCTTACCGCCCGCCATGCGGTCGTGATCGCTACGGGCAGCAGCGCCCTGGTTCCCGGCATTGCCGGTCTGCGTGAGTCGGCGCCCTGGACCAGTCGTGAGGCCGCCGCCGTGAGCGTGATCCCGGCCGGCTTGCCGTCATCGGGGGTGGCGTCGTCGCGTCGGAGATGGCCACCGCGTTCACGAGCCTGGGTTCCGTGGTGACGGTGCTGGCCCGCGACGGCTTGCTGCCCCAGGCCGAGCCGTTCGCGGGGGAGCTGGTCGCCAAGTCGTTGCCTGAAGTCCGGCTCGGCGCGGAGGTCGCGTCGGTGCGCCGGGACGGCACGGTGCGGCTGACGCTCACCGACGGCGAGGAGCTGGAGGCCGACGAAGTGCTGGTCGCGGTGGGGCGGACGCCGAACACGTACGACCTCGGCCTTGACCGGATCGGCCTCGAGCCGGGCTCCTGGCTGATCGTCGACGACACGATGCGAGTGGTCGACGGTCCGGCGTGGCTCTATGCCGCGGGCGACGTCAACCGGCGCGTGCTCCTGACCCACCAGGGCAAATATCAGGCGCGGGCGGTGGGCGACGTGATCGTGGCGCGGGCCCGGGGCGAAGCGGTGGCGGACGGCCGGTGGGGCCGGCACGTTGCCACGGCCGACGAGCGGGCCGTGCCGCAGGTTGTTTTCACGGATCCCGAGGTGGCGTCGGTCGGGCTGACCGCGGCCGCCGCCGAGGCCGCGGGCTGCGGATCCGGGTTGTCGATCACGACCTGGCCGCCGTGGCCGGTTCTGCCCTGCACGCTGACGGCTATCGGGGCCGGGCCCGCATGGTTGTCGACGAGGAACGGCACGTCATCGTGGGGTTCACGCTGGTCGGGCCGGACGTTGCCGAGCTGTTGCACGCGGCGACGATCGCGATTGTGGGTGAGGTTCCGATCGACCGGCTGTGGCACGCCGTTCCCGCGTTTCCCACCGTCAGCGAGGTGTGGCTCCGCCTGCTCGAGGCGTACGGCCGCTGAGAACTTCAGGCCGAGATTCCCGCGTACGTCAGCCAGCGCTCGCGCGGTGACAGGCGCAGACGCACCTTGCTCGGGTCGACGCGGCCGAGGGCGGGCAACTGTTCCCGGATGCGCAGTTGAGCCGCCTCAGTGGCGTCGGTCAGCAGGCGCTGCACGGCCGCGTGGTCGCGCGTCTCCTGCGACAGCATCACGATCAGCTTGGCCCGCCCGCGTACGACGTCGCCCCGGCACAGGCGCGACTGGGCATAGGCGATCTCGCAGTGCCGGGTGTGCGGTTGCAGCGCGGCCTGCACGACTCCCAGCAGCGCGGGCGTGTCTACCGTACGGTGTGGAATTTGCCACCACAGCCAGATCGGATAGGGCACCCGGCCGGTGGTGGTGGCGCCGGTCTGGTGGCTCGACGGCGGGTAGGTGCAGCGCATCGGCGGGCTCACGGCCACCTTCCAGTCGGCGATCAGGCTCTCGTCGGCCCGGTCGGCGACCGGTGGGCGGTGCGGGGCGAGCGCGCCCAGCCGGGGCAGCGCGTCGAGCCAGCCGCCCGACCACTGCGGCAGCTCGTCGGGCACATCCGGGGCCACCGGCAGCACCAGGTTGATGAAGGTCGTCTTGCGCATGCTGGAGATGGACGCGGCCAGCACCCCGACTCCGCGTTCGCGCAGGGCCGCCACCGCCGCCGCGGTCGTGCCCGTACGGGATGGCCCGACGACGCTGACCACGGCCGCCCGGCGTGGTGTGTTGGCCGACGCCCTCGGAAACAGCCGGTTGCGCGCCTGCCGGAATCGTTCCCGGTCGAAGCCGCGGATCGTGAACCATTCCCCCCGTACGCGATTGAACCGCTGATCGCTCAGCTTGAGCCCGAAGCCGTACTCCTCGGCCAGCGCGGCCAACTCGGTCTCGAAGTCGAGCCGCACCTCGGACATCTGCGGGTCGACCCCGATCGAGAACCGCAGACAGGGCGCGATCGCGTCCCGCAGCCGCTCGTTGGAGCCGTCGCCCCGCTCGGAGCGGATGCTCAGCGGAACCGGAGCAACGGGGGTGTGGAGGTGCAGCACCGGGGCGTCGCGCTCGGCGGCCAGGCCGGTCAGCTTCTCGATGATCAGCGCCTGCATCAGCGCTTCGCGATAGGTCGGGGACCAGTGGGTGGTGCCCAGGGTGATCAGCACCTCGACCTTGCGCGTGGACTGGTTGAGGAAGCCCGGATTCGGAACGGCATGGCCGAAATACGAATACGTGTCGCGCTCGCCCGGCTCCTCGTCGGCGCCGATCTGCACCCGGCCGCTGAACGCCGACATCGCCGACGGCCAGGTCGACACCGACACCGACAACCCGGCCGCGGAGAAGTGGCAGAAGTCGGTCGGCCAGCCGTTCGGATCCTCCTTGTCGGGGTCCATGATCGGCGTCGGCGGGGGGCCGTGGCCGGCCCCGTGGGTCAGGGTGAACTGCACCGAGGAGAAGTAGCTGCCGGCCGCCTCGGCCGCGATGCGGGCCAGCTCGGACGACTTGGTGGAGTTCGCGGGGGACGTCATGTCACGCCTCACCACGGGCGTCGAAGAAGTCGTCCGGCTCGACCGGCGGCCGGGTGGAGCGGCGGGCGTCCCGCAGCCAGCGCGGCACCCTCGTCGATCGCGGCACCGGGCTGCTGCGGTGGATCCGGCGGGCGTAGAACTCGCACAGGCAGCAGACCAGGATGCCGATCAGCACGGCCAGCGCCAGCTGGAACAGCCGGGTCATCTCCCGGTCCGACTGCACGGTGCCGACCACGATGGCCAGGGCGGTGGTCACCACGACCGAGGCCGCGGCCAGCGTCCGCTGGAACTTGTGCAGCTGGCCCAGCACCGATTTCGTGCTGGGCAGGTCGAGCCGCGCCAGCAGCAGGCCGGGCACCAGCAGGAGCACCGCGACCACGGCGTCGGCCTGCTGCGGAACGAAGTCGTCGGGGATCGCCGGCGAGTACAGCCAGGAGATCCCGCCCGACAGCAGCGTCCCGATGCCCAGCACCACCAGGGCCAGCCCGGCCACCATGCGGGTGATGCTCTCGATCAGCGCCGGCGCCTCGTCGGCCAGCGCCATGAAGGCGAAGACGCGCACCGGCTCGGTCGACTGCGGGCTCAGCTCCACCGACGGGCGCCGCCAGTGCGCGTGGGCGCCGTGCTCGCGCGGGTCGTTGTCGGTGGTGATGTCCCGGCCGACCTGGGCCGCGCGCAACCCGTCGGCGATGGTGCGCAGCGCCGGGCCGGCCAGTTCGCTCTTGGCCAGGTGCTGCAGGCCGTCGGAGGCATAGTGCGCGCAGAACGCGGCCAACACCTCGAGCGAGCAGTCACCCTCGATCAGCGACTCGACCACCTGGCCGGCCGTGAGCCGCCGGGGCGGGGGCGCCGCGTCCGGGCCGACCGGGATCGGCAGCCGGGCCAGATAGGCCTCGTAGCCGGCCAGGTCGACCAGGCGTCGCCGGCCCAGCTCGGCCAGCCGTGACGCCACACTCTGCATCTCGAGCTCGAGCAGCTTGTGGTGGCCGCCGAGCCTCTCCGTGCGCCGGGCCACCGACTCCAGATCCTGGGCCAGCACCTCGACGAACTCCTCGTCGACGTCGCTGGACATCAGGAACCGCCGGACGCTGATCTCCTGCCGGGTCTCCAGCGTCAGGTGGTACGCCTTGACCGAGCGCGGAATCTCGGTCTCGTACTCCACCACGAACTCGCGGTTGACGGGCAGCACGCTCTTGGCCAGCGACTGCAGCGGCGCTGGGCGGTGCTGGGCCGGCAACAGCGGCGCGTCCCAGGTCAGGAACCGGCGCGGACGGTCCTGGCCGAGCTGCGCGACCAGCACGTACTGGCGGGTGGCGAGCTGCAGGAGCCGGGCGAACGGAACCTCGCCGGCCTCGGGCGCGAACAGCTCGTCCAGACCGAGCAGGGCCAGATCCCGTACGGGACGGGACCCTCCGGAACCGCCGGCGGGCAACTCGGCGTGATCGAGCGGGGTGTGCAACCGCGGCCCGGCCGGCGCGCCCACCATGATCAGCTCGGTGATCGCGGCCTCGATCAGCCACCGCGACCGCTGATGGGTGTGCCGCAGCTGGTGGATCGGGCTGCCCGCCACCGACACGTCGTCGTGCGCGTTGATCAGCATGGACAGCAGCTTGACGAAGGCCGCCGCGGTGACCCGGTTGGCGTCGCGGTGCGATAGCCGCGGCACGACCTCGCCGTTCGCGTCGCGGATAGCCACCGGCGCGAGATCGCGGCGGCTGTAGCGGGACACCGGCACCCACAGCGAGGACTCGCCACCGCGTACGGCGCCGCCCGGAACCAGAAGCGTGTCGCGCAGCCGCCCCGAGATGGCGTCCAGGTCGACGTCGACGCTGATCGTGCGGCTCATGTGACCGCGGTCCATCAGCGTCAGGTGCTCCGAGAGCCGCGGCACGTGGTCGAGCCGGAACGACAGGTCCATCAGGGCCAGCCCCAGCGCGGCGTCCCGGCTGGGGAACGTCAGCGGCGCGGTGGGCACCGGAAGCATCCGGATCATCGTGCGCAGATGGTCCAGCGGGCCGTCCGCGGGCCGGTCGGTGACCGCGGAACGCCCCCGGATGTGAACAGTCAAGGTGCTGCTCCTCCAGGCAGGCGGACGTCGGTCCACGTACGCCTGCCATCCTCGCCGCATCCACCGAAGCGACGGCCGATGTGTCGCCATCACGACTGGATCTTTCCGCGGCGGATCCGGCCGGTGGCGAACTCCGTACGACCCCGGACGCCGCGGTGCTGCGGGGGCGGGCAAGGACTCCAGGGCCGGGCGTCGTCACAGCGGCCACCTGCGTGACGGATGCATTCCGGCGGCGCGGCAAATCGGCCAGTTGCAAGTCTTTCGATTCCGTCTCGGACGCAAGCCGCCAATGCCAGGATCCGGAGAGGTGAGAAAAGTGCCCGGCTCCGACCGGCGCGTTTCCCCAGCTCCGGTGTCCTTGGCGCGTCTCGCGCACGGCAGCTTTCACGAGAGGGGAGTTCACCCCCATGCCCTTGACCACTAGTTCCGCCAACGGGCGTGCCTCCGACCAGGCCCGCGCCAGCCGGCCGGTCTCCGCCCCGGTAGCCACCCGCCCCGCCCGGGGCGGAGGAGGCGGCGGCGACAGCGAGGCGAACCGGCGGCAGGCCCGGTCGGTCGCCAAGCAGCAGCAGGCGGCCGAGCGGATTGCCGCGGCCACCGCGGAGATCTCGGCCCAGAACGCGGAGGCCGCCGAGGCCTCGCGTCAGTTGACCGAGTCGATGCAGCAGATCTCGGCCGGCGCCGAAGAGGCGTCGGGCGCGACCCAGCAGAGCCTGGCCGCGATGAGCCAAATCGAGGAACGGGTCGGCCGCCAGGAGACCACCACCCGGCAGGTCGCCGAGCTCACCCAGGCGCTGCAGAACCTGCTCAACGAGACCCGTTCGGGCATCAACGGCCTGCTGGCCAACGTGGACAGTGGATCCACCCGGCAGACCGCCTCGGTCGTCACGATCACCGAGCTGGAGAAGCAGGCCGACGAGATCGGCGAGATCGTCAAGACGGTCGCGCACATCGCCGATCAGACCAACCTGCTCGCGCTGAACGCGGCCATCGAGGCGGCCCGGGCCCGCCAGCACGGCAAGGGCTTCGCGGTGGTGGCCGACGAGGTGCGCACCCTGGCCGAGACCAGTGAGCGCAGCGCCCGCCAGATCCGGGATCTGATCGACGAGGTGCGGGCGAGCGTCACCACGATCGCCTCGGGTGTGCAGGAATCGGCCGAGGTCGCGCGGACCCAGGTCGAGAAGGGCAAGGCCATCACCGAGCAGCTCGAGACCATCCGGGCCGACATGGGCACGATCATGGTCGGGGCGACCGAGATGGCCGGCGCGGCGGTGCAGTCCGGGAGTTCCGCGAGAGTCGCGAAAGGTCTGTCCGAGGAGATCGCCGCGGCCGCCGAGCAGCAGTCCGCGGCCTGCGAGGAATCCCTGCAGACCGTCAATCAGCAGACCCAGGCCCTGCGGCAGAGCGAACAGGCGGCCGAGGAACTGGCCGAGGTCTCCGACACGTTGCGGTCGAGCACGGACATCAGCAAGAGCGCGGAGGAGGTCGCTTCGGCCGCCGAGGAGCTGTCGGCCGCGGTCGAAGAGATCAACCGCGCCGCTATCCAGATCAACACCGCGATCGGCGAGATCAACGCCGGGGCCCGGACGGCCGCCGAGAAGGGCCAGCAGACGGCCGAGGCGGTGAACCAGATCGAGCAGGGCGCCCAGCTGTCATCGACCCGTGGCGCCGCCGCAGTGGAGCGGTCCGACGTCATCCTGGAGCTGATCAACGCCAACACGGCCGCGGTCGACACCATGATCAGCGCGATCGGGCAGGCCGCGCGGGAGGGCGTCGAGAACGTCCGCAAGGTCAGCGAGCTGGAGCAGATCTCCCGGCGGATCGACAAGATCGTCGACGCCATCGCCAATGTCTCGATCCAGACCAACATGCTGGCGGTCAACGGTTCGGTGGAGTCGGCGCGGGCCGGCGAGTTCGGCAAGGGCTTCGCCGTGGTCTCGACCGACATCCGCAATCTGGCCCGCGACTCGGCCGACAACGCCGACCGCATCAAGGATCTCGTCAAGGCGGTGCAGGACCGGATCGTCGAGGTGCGCTCCGACCTCGAGGAGACGAGCCGGCAGTCGCTGGCCGAGGTGGAAGCGGCCCGGGCGACCACCGAGCGGCTCGCCGAGATCGAGCGCGACATGCAGCAGGTGCGGGCCGGCAACGACGAGGTCCGCGAGTCGGCGCAGCAGATCGCCGGAATTCTCGCCGAGGTCAAGACCGGTCTGGAGCAGATCGCGACCGCCGCCGGCGAGGCCGAGCAACTGGCCGCGCAGTCGTCCACCGCCGCCCGGGAGCAGGCGCAGGGCGCCGAGCAACTGGCCGCCGCGGTCGAGGAGATCGCCGCGCTGGCCGACGAGCTGCAGAACGGGTGAGGCGCCGATGACCAGCGACGACGAGCCGGACGTGGAGGACGGCAACGCCGACTACGTCACCTTCGACATGGCCGGCGAGCGGTACGCCTTCCCGATGAGGCGGGTCCAGGAGATCATCCGGATGCCCGCCGTGGTGCGGGTGCCGCTCGGGCCGCCCGCCCTGGAGGGTCTGGCCAACCTGCGCGGCCGGGTCCTGCCGGTGGTGAGCCTGCGGGAATGCTGCACCATGCCGACGGCCGAGCACGACGAGACCACGCGGGTGATCGTCGTGGACGGCGGCGTGCCGCTGGGCTTCGTGGTCGACCGGGTGGCCAGTGTGATCAGCATCGACCCGTCGGCCATGGAGTCGTCGGACTCCGTGCAGTCGACCGTCCGGTCCGACGTGCTGGTCGGCGTCATCAAGTCGGGCGACGAGATGACCAGCGTGCTGGACGTGGACCGGCTGGTCGGCAGCCAGTTCGACGGGCTGGCCGAGGCCGCGACGAACCGCGAGGCCACCGGGGTCGCGGCCCGCGTGCCCGAGGGGGAGGCCGACGAGGCCGACAGCGACGACACGCTGGAGCTCGTCAGCTTCGCCGTGCAGGGCCAGGAGTACGCGCTGCCGATCGATCAGGTGCAGGAGATCGTGCAGGCCCCGGAGTCGGTCAGCCACGTGCCCAACGCGGGCAGCCGGGTCCTCGGCGTGATCGACCTGCGCGGCCGCCTGCTGCCGGTGGTCAGCATGCGGCGCGTTTTCGGGCTGCCGTCCACCCCGCTGGAGCCGCAGAACCGGATCGTCGTCGTCTCGCTCGACGGCGGGGTGGTCGGCGTGGTGATGGACACCGTGCGCGAGGTTCTGCGGGTGCCGCACCAGCTGGTCGCGCCGCTGCCCGGCTTCATGGCCGGCAACGGCCGCAGCGAGGTCGAGTCGGTGTGCCGGCTGGAGGACGGCAAGCGTCTGGTGTCCGTGCTCAGCGTGAACCGGATGTTCGATTCGCCCGAGGTCCGCAACGAGATCGCTGAGCATCAGAACGGGGAGGACGGGCCCGACATGGCCGAGGAGCAGCAAACCGACGACGGCCGCGGCGACGAGGAACTGTTCGTCGTGTTCCGGCTCGACAACGAGGAGTACGCGGTCGACGTCGACGCGGTCCAGGAGATCATCCGCGTGCCCGAGGCGCTCATCCGTGTGCCCCGGTCCTTCGACTTCGTCGAGGGGCTGGTCAATCTGCGCGGCACCGTGCTGCCCGTGGTCGACCTGCGCACCCGGCTCGGCCTGACCCGTACCGACCGCGACGAGCGGCAGCGGATCGTCGTGCTGATCATCGGCGGGGTGCGTACCGGCTTCATCGTCGACTCCGTGGCCGAGGTCGGCCGGATCGGGCGGCACGTGCTCGAACCGGCGCCGCAGCTCTCGGCCGAGCAGGCCCGGGTCGTGTCGCGGGTGGCCAACCTGCCCGAGCAGAAGCGGATGCTGCTGCTGGTGCAGGTGGACGAGTTGCTGGCGGCCGAGCAGGCGCGTGACCTGGAGGCCGTGCTGGAAGAGGTCGCCGGCGACGTTCTCGAGCCCGTCTGACGGGACCACAGATGGCGAATACATCGGTCCTGGTCGTCGACGACTCCGCGCTGATGCGCCGGGCGATCCGCGGCATCCTCGAGGAGGCCGGGGGGTTCGAGGTGAGCACGGCCCGTAACGGCGTCGACGCCCTCGACCAGCTCGACCGCGTCCGCCCCGACGTGGTCACGCTGGACATCAACATGCCGGAGATGGACGGGCTCACCTGCCTGTCCAAGATCATGGCGGAGCGGCCGACCCCGGTCGTCATGGTCTCGTCGCTGACCGAGGCCAACGCCCTGGTCACCCTGGAGGCGCTGGAGCTGGGCGCGGTCGACTACGTGGCCAAGCCCGGCGGCACGGTGTCGCTGAACATGAGGGACGTCGCCACCGAGATCACCGGCAAGGTGCGGGCCGCCGCGAAGGCCCGGATCGGCCGCGCCCGGGGGCTGTCGGAGCGGATCCGGCAGGCGCCGCCGCCCCGCGCAGCCGCGGTGGCCAGGAATACGGACCTGGTCCTGATCGGCTCGTCCACCGGCGGTCCGAGGCTGCTGGCCGACCTGCTTCCGCAGCTGCCCGGCACGCTGAGCGCCCCGGTGGTGATCGCGCAGCACATCCCGGCCTCGTTCACCCCCACCCTGGCCCGCCGCCTCGACGACGCATGCCGGCTGCGGGTGCACGAGGTGGACAGGATCATGACGGTCCAGCCCGGCTCGATCTATCTGGGCCGGGGCAGCAACGACGTGGTGATGGCCCGGCGCACCGACGGCCTGATCGTCAAGAGCGTCCCGGCCGGCGCCGAATACCGCTGGCACCCGAGTGTCGACCGGCTGGTCGCCTCGGCCCGGCGGCACGTCCCGGCCGAGCGGCTCGTCTGCGTCCTGCTGACCGGGATGGGCGACGACGGCGCGGCCGAGATGGCCCAGGTGCGCGCGGACGGCGGCCGCACGATCGCCGAGTCCGAGGAGACGGCCGTGGTCTGGGGCATGCCCGGCGAACTCGCCCAGCGGGGCGGTTCCACCGAGGTTCTGCCGTCGTACGAGATCGCCGACCGCATCGCCGAGTGGGTCCGCTAGACATCGAGGAGGAGGAACCGTGGGACTTGTCCGCCGCGAACAGCAACCCACCGAGGAGAAGGCCGCACCGACCGTCGAGACGCTGCTGCAGCAGATCGACGACCCCGATCCGGACTGCCGCCGGGAGGCCGCGCTCGGCCTGGACGGCGTGGCCGAGGCGGTGCCGGCCCTGCTCGAACGGGTGGCCGCCGAGAGCGTGGCCACCGTCCGCGACGCGATGCTGACCACCCTGGCCGCCCATGACACGGCCGAGGTCGCCGAAGCCCTCGCCGTTCATCTGGCCAGCGACGAGGCCGACCTGCGCACGTCGGTGGCCGAGACGCTGGCGACCATGCCGGGCTCGGTGCCGGCGATCGTCGCGCGCCTGCTGGAGGACCCCGACCACGACGTCCGCGTGATGACCGCGATGGTGCTGGCCGACCTGCCCCATCCCGGCTCGATGACCTGGCTGGCCGACATGATCCGCGAGGATCCGCACCCGAATGTGGTGACGGCGGCGGTCGACGCGCTGCTGCCCTCGCTCGGCCCGGAGCACACGGAACTGCTGCGCGACGCGGTCCGCCGCTTTCCCGACGACCCGTTCCTGCGGTTCACGGTGGAGGCGGCGGTCGGATGACCTCGTCGGCCACGACCGGGCTCAGCGCCGCGGACTTCGAGAAGTTCCGCGAGCACTTCTACAAGCGCACCGGCATCCAATTCACCGAGTCCAAGCGGTACTTCGTGGACAAGCGGATCGAGAACTGCATCCGCCAGGGCGGCTTCACCGGCTTCAACACGTGGTTCGCCGCCCTGCGCATGAGCGACCGGTCCGGACTGCTCCAGGAGCTGATCAACCAGCTCACCGTCAACGAGACGTACTTCCTGCGCGAGGACTACCAGTTCGACTCGCTGATCAAGACGGTGCTGCCGGACGTGCTGGCCGCCCGGGGCGGCGCCGCCCGGATGACCGGGCCCGTCAAGATCCTGTCGCTGCCGTGCTCCACCGGCGAGGAACCCTACTCGATCGCCCTGCGGCTGCTGGAGGAGTGGGACCAGATCGACCACGTGGACGTCGAGATCCACGGGGCCGACATCGACAGCGAAGTGCTCGACCGCGCGCGCCACGCCAGCTACGGGGAGCGTTCCCTGCAGCGGGTGCCGATGTCCTGGCGGGCCAAGTACTTCGCCGCGGTCGGGGCGGGCCGCTACCAGCTCGACGAGGGTGTCCGCGGCGCGGTCACGCTGCACCAGGTCAACGTGTGCGACACCGCGTCGATGCGGGCGCTGCGCGACTTCGACGTCATCTTCTGCCGCAACGTGCTCATCTACTTCGACGAGTTGTCGAGCCGGCGGGCGGCCGAGAACCTCTACGGCGCGATGCGCCCCGGCGGATATCTCTTCCTCGGCCACTCCGAGTCGATGAGCCGCATCTCGCCGATCTTCACGCCTTCGCGCCTGCCCGAGGGCATCGTCTATCAACGACCCACCGGAGGCCCCCGATGACCGAGAACCGTGCCAAGGTGCTGGTGGTCGACGACGCCGCGACGGTGCGGCTCTATCACACCAAGCTGCTGGAGGACGCCGGCTTCGAGGTGGCCGAGGCGGCCAACGGGCTGGAAGCCGTCGAGGCCGCGATGTCGACCGCCTTTGACTTGTTCGTGGTCGACGTCAACATGCCCAAGATGAACGGCTACACCTGCATCGAGACCCTGCGCTCGGAAACCGTCGGCACGCCCGCGCCGATCCTGATGATCAGCACCGAGGACCGGCCGGGCGACGCCGACCGGGCGTACGCGGCCGGCGCCAACCTCTATCTGGTCAAGCCGGTGAACGCCGAGCGCCTGGCCCGGGTCGCCCGCATGCTCACCTCGGGTGTCGCCGCATGAATCCGCTGCTCGCCCAGTTCCTGGCCGAGGCGGCCGACCTGCTCAGCCAGGTCGACGATGGTCTGCTGCAGCTGGAGCGGGATCCGGGCGACCCCGAGCTGGTCAACGAGGTGTTCCGGGCGGCGCACACGTTCAAGGGGTCGTCCGGGCTTTTCGACTTCCCCGAGCTGACCCGGCTCACCCACGCCGCCGAGGACCTTCTTGACGCCGTACGCTCCGGCCGGCTCGCCCTCGACTCGGGCATGACCGACGACCTGCTCGCCGCGTTCGACTTGATCCGCGGCTGGCTGGCCTACGTCACCACGCACGAGCAGCTGCCCGCGACCGCCGGTCCGGCCGCGCAGAGCCTGATCACCAAGCTGCGGGGCCCGCTCGGGGGCGAGCCCGCGCCGACCGGCTCGGCGAGCGCGTCCGCACCCACCGCCGTGGCCGACCGGGCGCCCGAATGGCTGGCCGTGTTCGAGCAGGAGTGGCTCGAGCGGACCGCGTCCTGGCTGACCACCACCTCGGCCCGGATGCGCTTCGTGCGGTACACGCCCGACGAGGGCTGCTTCTTCCGCGCCGAGGACCCGCTGCACCTGGTCAGCCAGGTCCCGGCGCTGGCCACGCTGGGCCTGATCCAGCCGTTCGAGTGGCCCCCGGCCGAGACCTACGACGAATACCAGTGCCTGATCGGCTTCGTGCTGGCCACCCGGGCGGCGGTGGGGGAGCTGAACCACCTCTTCCGCTACGTGCCCGACCAGATCGAGATCGTCGAGCTGGACGGCGAGGCGATCCGCCGCCACCTCAACGGCGAGGAGCCGCCGGAAGCGCCCGCCGCGGTCACGGTCGAGGCCGTGACCCAGTCGCAGACGGAGAACGTCGAGCTGGCCCGGGACGCGTACGCGATCCTGACCGCCGCCCAGCGCTCGCTGACCGTCGACTCCCCGTCCGGCGCCCGGTTGTCCGCCGTCGCCCACTCGGTGGCCGCCGCCGCGGCCGCGCTGGGCTTCCCGGTCGAGCCGGCCGAACCGGATGTCGAGACCCTCACCGCCCGGGTGGCCACCCTGCTGGCCGACACGCCGGCGGTTGCCGAGGAGCCGCCGCGGGCCGCCCCGCCGCCGCCCGCCGACCGGGCGGCGGCCGACCGTCCCCGGGCCGACGACCCGGGCGGCCAGGTCGGCACCCGCATCCTCAAGGTCGACCAGGAGAAGGTCGACCACCTGATGGAGCTGGTCGGCGAGCTCAATGTGGCCAAGAACGGCCTGACCTTCCTGGCCGACGCGGCCGAGGAGGAGTTCGGCAGCCGGGTGCTGGGCCGCCGGATCAAGGACCAGTACTCGGGACTGCACCGGATCGCCGAGGAACTGCAGGCGGCGGTGATGGACGTGCGGATGCTGCCGCTCTCGGTGGCGTTCTCGCGGTTCCCGCGCCTGATCCGCGACCTCTCGCGCCGGCTCGACAAGAGCGTCGAGCTGGTGACCGAGGGCGAGGACACCATGGCCGACAAGGACGTCATCGAGGCGCTCGGCGACCCGCTGGTGCACCTCGTGCGTAACAGCCTCGACCACGGCATCGAGACCCCGGCCGAGCGGACGGCCACGGGCAAGGCGCCGGCCGCCCGGATCACGCTGACGGCGGTGGCCGACGGGGACGCCGTCATCGTCGAGATCGCCGACGACGGGCGGGGCATCGACCCGGACAAGGTCAAGCGCAAGGCGTACGAGAAGGGTCTGATCTCGGAGGAGGAGCTCGAGAGCCTCACCGAGACCGACGCGATCGACCTGATCTTCCGAGCCGGGTTCTCGACCGCCGAGCAGGTGTCCGACCTCTCCGGCCGGGGTGTCGGCATGGACGCGGTGCGGGCCAGCGTCGAGAAGCTGGGCGGCACCGTCTCGATGCGCTCGCAGCTGGGCCGGGGCACGTCGACCCGGCTGCGGCTGCCGCTGTCGATGGCCGTCACCCAGGTCATGGTGGTCAGCGTGGCCGGGCAGCGCTTCGGCATCCCGGTCGACCTGGTCGTCGAGACCGTCCGGGTGCCGGCCGGCGAGATCGGCCGGGTGCTGCACCAGGACGTGGTCGTGCTGCGCGACGAGGTGGTGCCGGTGATCGACCTGGCCCGGGCCCTGGACATGCCGTGGACGCCGGATGTGGCGGCCGACCGCGCGATCCTCGTCGTGAGCATGCACGGCCAGCGGGTGGGCCTGCTGGTCGAGCAGTTCCACCGCGAGGTCGACGTGATCCTGAAACCGATGGAGGGGTTGCTCGCCTACGCCGGCGAGTTCTCCGGCACCGCACTGCTGGGCGACGGCCTGGTGCTGCTGGTGCTGAACATGAAGGAGGTGCTCAGCCTTGCCGCTCGAACTCAATGAGCACACTGCGACCTTGAGTGACGTCGTGACCGTGGACGAGGTGGAACCGCTGGTCGCCTGGCTGCGGGCCACCGTCAAACCGAAGGTGAACCTGCGCCGGTGCAACCATTTGCATACCGGCGTGCTCCAGGCCCTGCTGCTTTTCCAGCCGAGGATTACTTCAGCACCAGCCGACGCCTTCCTGGCCACGCAGGTGCTGCCGCTGCTCAGGGGGAGCAGCGGCGTCTCCTCTGCAGAAAGCGAACCTCCGTGACCACTGTCATGCTCGTCGACGACTCCGCCACCATGATCATGAGCCTGAAGTCGATCCTCACCAAGGCCGGTTACTCCGTTGAGACCGCCGGGCACGGCAAGGAGGCGCTGGACAAGCTCCTCAAGGGCGTCAAGCCCAACCTGATCATCAGCGACGTCAACATGCCGCAGATGGACGGGATCACCTTCGTCCGCGAGGCCCGCAAGGCCCCGGGCATGCGGTTCACCCCGATGCTCATGCTGACCACCGAGTCCGACCAGACCAAGCGCAACGAGGCCAAGACCGCCGGCGCCACCGGCTGGCTGGTCAAGCCGGTCGGTCCCGACCAGCTCCTCGGTGTTATCAAGCAGGTCGTACCCGGCGCCTGACAGCGCCCCTCCAGGAGGTTCCGATGTCCCGCCTTCTCCGCCGGCCCGGCCCGGTCGACGTTTCCGCGGAACCACACGTGCGGACGGACGTCATCGGCGCGGTGCTCAAGGACGTGCCCGCGGTGTGCGAGGTCGCGACCGCGCACATCGGGGACGTCATCGAGCAGACCGGCGAGGCCGCGGAGTCGATCGTCGGACAGCTGATCAAGGTCGACGGGCTGGCCGACGTGATGGCCGGCGACGTCGCCCAGCTGGCCGGCACGCTCGGGCGTACGGAATCGGAACTGGGACAGGCCACGTCGTCGAACGACCAGCTCGTGGAGCAGCTAGTCCGGTACTTCCTGTACCGCGACGAGCGGATCCACGAGCTGGTCGACGAGATGCGCGGCCTCAAGAAGCACGTCAGCCAGATCGAGGAAGTCAGCAAGGCGACCAACATCCTGGCGCTCAACGCGATGATCGAGGCGATGCGCGCGGGCGACGCCGGCGAGGGCTTCGCGGTCGTCGCCGACGAGGTCCGCAAGCTCGCCGACCGCTCGGCCAAGGCCGCGCAGGGCATCGGCAGCAGCATCGCCGACCTGACCACCCGGCTCGACCGGGTGCTCTCCGACGACTCCTCGTTCGAGAGCGTCACCGCGAGCGCCGGGGCGAGCAGCGCCGACACCGCCATGACCCGCCGGCTCAACAGCATCGCCGACGCCCAGCGGGGGCTGTCGCAGATGGTGGGCCAGGTCCTGCACGACACCATGGCGGCCCTGCACCAGGTCGAGCAGAGCTCCGGCGCGCTCACCGCGGAGACCACGGGGGCGGTCGGGCACGTCCAGTTCCAGGACATCACCCGGCAGATGCTGGAGCACGTGGCCGACGCGATCGGCCGCGTCAAGCAGAGCGCCGAGGACACGGTCGGGTACGCCGCAGGCACCATGCCCGAGCACACGGTGCGCGAACGAGCGATCTCGGTCGATGACCTGCGCGCCCACCATGTGATGTCACGCCAGCGGGTGACGCACGGCCAGCACACGGCCGCCGGCGCCGCCGCTAACGACGGCCCGGTGATCGAGCTCTTCTGAGCCCGCCCGCGGCTATCGCTGCGATCGGGTTCCCGGCGTCGCTTCGGCCTCGGACCGGGGCCCGGCCTCGGCCGGGCGGCGGGTCAGGACCTGGGGACCGGTGGGGGTGACCGCGATGGTGTGCTCGGAGTGGGCGGTGCGCGAGCCGTCGGCCGAGCGGATCGTCCAGCCGTCGTCGTCGTAGCGGATCTTGTCGGTGGACCGGCACAGCCAGGGCTCGATGGCCAGGGTCAGGCCGGGATCGAGACGCATGCCACGGCGGGCCCGGCCGCTGTTGGCGACGTGCGGGGCCTCGTGCATGGTGCGGCCGATGCCGTGGCCGCCGAACTCGCCGTTGACGCCGTAGCCGTACGAGTGGGCGACCTGGCCGATCGCGGCCGAGATGTCGCCGAGGCGGCCGCCGGGCTGGGCGGCGGCGATGCCGGCCTCCAGCGCGACCTGGGTCGCCTCAATCAGCTTGAGGTCCTCCGAATCGGGAGTGCCGACGATGAACGAGTACGCGGAGTCGGCCACCCAGCCGTTGATGCCGAGCGCCATGTCGATGCTGAGCAGGTCGCCGTCGCGCAGCACGTAGTCGTGGGGCAGGCCGTGCAGGACCGCGTCGTTGACCGACAGGCAGAGCACGTTGCGGAACGGGCCCCGGCCGAACGAGGGGGCGTAGTCCCAGTAGCACGACTCGGCGCCGCGCTCGGCGATGCGGCGGCGGGCGTGGTGCTCGATGTCCATCACGTTGACGCCGACCGCGGCCACCCGGCTCAGCTCGTCGATCAGCTCGCCGACGAACTGACCGGCCACCGCCATCCGGCCGATCTCCTCGGCCGACTTGAGCTCGATCACCGTTTTTCTCCTTCGCCGACGCGGCATTTCTCTACCGGTATTTTTATACCACGGGCTAAGCTGCGGGCATGGTTCGCCAGCCCCTGACCCCCGAGCAGATCGCCGCCGGCCGGCGTCTCGGTGTCGCGCTCCGGGCCGCCCGGGGTGGCCGCAGCCTGGTCGAGGTGGCCCTGGCGGCCGGCATGTCGCCCGAGACCCTGCGCAAGATCGAGGCGGGCCGCCTGCCCGCGCCGGCGTTCGGCACCGTGGTCTGCCTGAGTCAGGCCCTCGACGTGCCCCTGGGCGACCTGGCCGACGCGTGGCTGGCCGACATGCCCGCCCGCCAGGCCTCCTGAGGCCGAAGCCTCCCCGGAGCCAGCCCGCTGAAACGCTGAGCCGCTGAACACTGAGCCCGCGGAAACGCCGGTCGGCACGCGGCTGCGCGCTTTACCGTGAACACGGGTTTGTATCGGCTGTGTGAACGCGTGTGAACTCTTCCAGCGCTGGATATCAGCTGTTCGGACGAGCCTCCGGGCGAATGGTTGCGGTCTGGCTGTGAACAACGGCCGGGCTCTTGTTCACTCTCACGTTATCCGGTAGAACTCCGTTCACGGCCCTTGTGGGGGTCGCCAGCCGTTCGGCTCTAGGAGGACCACCCATGGCTCCGCCAAACATCTCTCGTCGCGGCCTGCTCCAGCTCGGTGGCAGCGTGGCGCTTTTGATGACGACCGGCGCGTGTGCGGCCGGCAGTGACGACAACCCGGACTCCAGCGCGTCGGCCGGCCCCGCGGCGAGCACCCTGCGGATCGCCGTCTCCAGCTACCTCTCGAGCTGGGACCAGGACTTCGTCGGCTTCGACCTGACCGCGCTGATGCTGTTCAAGAACGTCTACCCATACATGATCGACTACGGCGTCACGACGGCCGGGGACAGCCAGATCCTCGACACCGGCAACATCACCCCGACCTTCGCCGAGTCGTTCGAGCCGGACAGCACGCAGAAGATCTGGACGCTCAAGCTGCGCCAGGGCGTCAAGTTCGCCAGCGGCAACGAGATGAAGGCGGCCGACGTCAAGTGGTCGAAGGACCGCGCGTTCGCGGCCCAGGCCAACGTGGCCGGCATCTACCGCACCATCGGGCTCACCAAGCCCGAGCAGGTCGTGGTCAAGGACGACTACACGGTCGAGTTCCACCAGGAGTTCCCGAGCGCCCTGACCAAGCAGATCCAGGCCATCTCGCTCTACGTGTTCGACTCGGCCGAGGCCAAGAAGCACGCCACCGATGCCGACCCGTGGGCCAAACAGTGGTTCGCCAAGAACGCCCCGACCGGCGGTTACTTCAACGTTGCCAAGGCCACCCAGGGCCAGGAGATCGAGCTCACCGCCAACACCGGCTACCCGGGCAAGGACGGCGCCAAGACCCCGACGATCCGGCTCTCGGTCGTGCCCGCCGCGGCCAACCAGCGCCTTCAGCTGCAGGCCGGCGACATCGACATCGCGCTCGGCATCACCGGTCAGGACCTGCAGGACCTCAAGAAGGCCGAGGGCATCAAGGTGCTCTCCGCGGCCAGCAACAACCAGGTCGCGATCCAGATGTCGGTCACCACCGCGCCGTTCGACGACGTCAACGTGCGCAAGGCCCTCGCCTACGCGGTGCCCTACGAGCAGATCATCAAGAACGTGTACGGCGGTGACGCCCGGCCGACCAAGAGCCTGGTGCCGCTGGACATGCCCGGCTACGCCGAGACCGGCTACCCCTTCACGTACGACCTCGAGCAGGCCAAGGCGGCCCTGGCCGCGTCGGGCAAGACCGCGATCAACTCGGAGCTGGTCTTCGAGGCCAACAACGACGAGCAGCAGAAGATCGCCGTGCAGGTGCAGGCCGAGGCGGCCAAGGCGGGCATCACGCTCAAGCTGACCCCGCTCGACCCGGCCACGCTGGGGGAGCGCCGCACCCAGAAGAGCATCCCGCTGCAGATCACCACCGGGCAGCTGTGGGTCAACGACGTCGAATACATGCTGGCCACCAGCTTCGTGAAGGGCGCCGCGCTCAACTACTCGAACTACACCAACCCGGAGATCGAACAGATCTACACCAAGTCGCACACCACCGTGGACGACGCGGCCCGCAAGCAGCTCTGGTCGCAGGTGCAGTCGATTCTCGCGGCCGACGTGCCCTGGGTGATCATCTGCCAGCCCAACTTCAATCTTCCCGTACGGGAAAAGGTGTCGGGCTGGGTGCAGCCGATGGACGGCCTGGCCCGTCTCCGCTACCTGAGCGCGTCGGCCTGATCCGGTGCGAATTCTGCGTTTCGTCGGTCGCCGGCTGCTCCAGCTGATCCCGGTTCTGCTCGGGGTGGTCGTGCTGACCTTCCTGCTGGTGAGAGTGCTGCCCGGCGACCCGATCCGCAGCATCCTCGGGCCCAACGCGACCGAGGCCGACGCGGACGCCGCGCGCGCCCGTTTCGGCCTCGACCAGCCCATGTGGAAACAGTTCCTCGACTACCTGGGCGGCCTGGTCACCGGCGACTTCGGCACCTCGATCCAGAGCGGCGCCTCGGTCACCGGCGAGATGGCCCTGCGTCTGGGGCCCACGCTCGAGCTGGTGTTGTCCGCCGTGTCGATCGCGATCGTCCTGGCCATCTGGCTGGGCATCTGGTCGGCGCGGCGGGCCGACCGGTTCGGCGACCATTCCGTACGCATCTTCGCCCTGTTCGGCAACTCCATCCCGGAGTTCTGGCTGGGCCTGGTGCTGATCCTCGTCGGTTACGCGGCGCTGGGCTGGTTCCCGGCGCCCAGCGGCCGCGTCGACCCGGACACCGACCTCACCCCGCTGACCGGGGCCGACCTGATCGACGCGCTGCTCACCGGCAACGGGCCGGCCATCTCGTCGGCCGCCGCGCACCTCGTGCTGCCGGTGCTCACGCTGGTCATCGGCGTCCTGGCGCCGCTGCTGCGGAGCGTACGGGCGTCCGCTCTGGAAGTTCTGCGTTCCGAGGCGTACGCCGCGGCGGCCGCGCACGGGCTGCCCGAGCGCACGCTGCTGCGCGGCTATCTGCGGCGGGCCACGCTGGTGCGGCTGCCGTCGCTGGCCGCGCTGGTCTTCGGCACCGCGCTCGGCTCGACCGTCCTGGTCGAGTACGTCTTCTCGTGGCAGGGCTTCGGCCAGTGGGCGCTGCGCGGGCTGCTCTACCGCGACTACCCGGTCGTGCAGGCGTCTGTGCTGATCATTGCCTTCGCCTACGTCCTGGTCTTCCTCATCGCCGACGTCGTGCACGCCTGGCTCGACCCGAGGGTGAAAATCTGATGGCTGAGATCCAGATGGCGCAGCCCGGCGCCGTCCCCGTCGTCTCCGGCAGCCGGGACGGCCGGTTCGCCAACGCCCTGATCTATGTCGGCAGCGCGATCCTGGCGGTCGCCGCCCTGGCCGCACTGCTGGCCCCGCTGCTGACCACCTGGGGCCCGACCGAGATCGACCCGTCCGGCACGCTCGCCTCCCCGGGCGGCCCGCATCTGCTCGGCAGCGACGGCAACGGCATGGACGTGTGGAGCCGGATGCTGCACGCGGCCCGCCTCGACCTGGGCATCGCCGTGCTGGCCGTCGCCCTGGCCGTGGTCGTGGGCACGCTGCTCGGCCTGCTCGCCGGCTACCTGGGCGGCTGGGTCGACGACGTGCTCATGCGCATCGTCGACATCTTCCAGGCGTTCCCCACCTTCATCCTGGCCCTCGCGGTCAGCGCGCTGCTCGGCGGCGGGTTCGTCAACCTGGTGATCACGATCGCCGCGGTCAACGCCCCCGCGTACGCGCGGCTGGTGCGGGCCGAGGTGCGCACGCTGCGCGAGATGCAGTACATCGACGCGGCCAAGACCTCCGGCGCCTCCACCCTCGGCATCATGTGGCGGCATCTGCTGCCCAACAGCCTGACGCCCGTACGGGTGATCGCGCCCCTGAACTGCGGCTGGGCCATGCTCACGCTGGCCGGCCTGTCCTTCCTCGGCCTGGGCGTCACGGTGCCCACCGCCGAATGGGGCTCCATGATCAGCCTCGGCACGTCGGACGTCGTGGCCGGCCGCTGGTGGACCTCGGTCCCGCCCGGCCTGGCCCTGCTCGTCTGCGTCCTCGGCTTCAGCCTGCTGGGCGAGGGCCTGCAGGAACGCGCGGACGCGAAGAGGCGATGACCATGCCCAGTCTCGTGAGCCGGCTCGGCGGCAGTCCGCAGGAAGGCGGTGACCATGCTTGAGATCGAAGACCTGTCGGTGGTCATCCGGCGACCCGGGCGCCAGGTCGCGGCGCTCAGCAACGTGAGCTTCTCGGTCGCCCCCGGCGAGGTGGTCGGCCTGGTCGGCGAGAGCGGCGGCGGCAAGAGCATGGTCGCGCGGGCGATCGTCGGGATGCTGCCCGCCGGCTCACACTCGACCGGACGGGTCGGCTTCGACGGCGCCGACGTGCTCCGGATGGACGCCGCGGCCCTGGCCCGGCACCGGGGACGCGGCGCGGCGATCTGCTTCCAGAACCCCCGGGGAGCGCTCAGCCCCACCCGTACGGTGGGACGGCAGTTGATCGACCGCCTGGTCACGCATCAGGACATGAGCGGCGAGCGCGCCCGGGAAAGCGCGCAGGAGCTGTTCGCGTCGGTCGGCATCCGCAACCCCGCCCGGCGCCTGGAGGCCTATCCGCACGAGCTGTCGGGCGGCATGGCCCAGCGCGTGATGATCTCGCTGGCGACCGGCTGCGCCCCCGGCCTGCTGATCGCCGACGAGCCGACCACCGGCCTCGACGTCACGCTGACCCGCGAGATCCTGCGCCAGTTCCGCCACGCCGCCGACACCGACGGCCGCGGCGTCCTGCTGATCTCGCACGACCTGGCCTCGATCGCCGAGGTCTGCGACCGCGTGGTGGTCCTCTACGCCGGCACGGTCGTCGAATCCGGCCCGGCCGCCAAGGTGCTGCGCGAGCCCGCCCACCCCTACACCCGGGCCCTGTTGCGCTCGGTGCCCGACGTCGGCGGCGGCCGGGTGGTCCCGACGGCCGGCGGCATGCCGCTTCTGACGTCGGCTCCGCACGACTGCCCGTTCGCGCCGCGCTGCGCCCACGCGGGGGACGACTGCCGCAGCACACGCCCGCAGACGAAGCCGTTGGAAGACGGCTGGTCCTTGGCGTGCTTCCACCCGCAGCAGGCGCCTCTGTCCGAGGCCGCGGCGGGCGAGCCCGCCCGGACCGACGCTACGCCCGGCGAGCTCGTGCTGAAGATCGAGGACGCGCATGTCGTCTATCGGAGCCGGTTCGGCTCGGGTGGGCACCATGCCCTGCGCGGGGTCAGTCTGGAGCTCCGGGCCGGTGAGACGCTCGGCGTCGTGGGGGAGAGCGGCTGCGGCAAGAGCACGCTGGCCAAGCTCATCATGGGACTCATCGAGCCGTCGGAAGGGTCGGTCGCGGTCGCCGGCAAGAACGTCGGCAAGCTCAGCCGGGCCGAGCGGACCCGGGCGCAGATGGTGTTTCAGGACCCGATCGGGTCGCTGAGCCCCCGGCGCACCGTGGGGGACTCCATCGCCGAACCGCTGCGGGCGGCCAAGGTGTCCTCCAGCGACCGGGCCGGGCGGGTCGAGGCGGCGCTCGGTCGGATGGAGCTCGACCGGTCGATCCTGGGCCGCTATCCGCACGAGCTCTCCGGCGGGCAGGCGCAGCGCATCGGGATCGCCCGGGCGCTCGTCGGGCAGCCCGACCTGATCGTCTTCGACGAGCCGACCAGCGCGCTCGATGTCACCGTGCAGGCGCAGATCCTCGACGTCATCGCCGACGTCGCCGCGGACGCCGGCCACGGGTCGGTGTTCATCTCGCACGACCTGGCCACCGTGCGCGGCTTCGCCGACCGGGTGGTCGTGCTCTATCTCGGCCGGGTGGTCGAGGAGGGGCCGGTCGACGAGGTCTTCGACCGCCCCAAGCATCCCTACACGCGGGCCCTGCTGGGCAGCGCGCCCCGGCTGGGCGAGACCCGCACGGCCGACGTCCAGCTGGTCAAGGACCTGGACGAGGCGGACGCGGCCGCCGGGTGCCCGCTGGCCGCCCGCTGCCCGTTCGTCACCGACACCTGCCGGTCGCAGGAGCAGACCCTTCAGCCGTACGGCGCGAGCCGGGCCGCCTGCTGGCGTGTGCCCGAGCTGCCCGCCCTGATCGAAAAGAGCTGAGCATGACCATCCGGCTGGCCGTGGACATCGGCGGCACCTTCGTCGACGCGATGGAACTGGACACCCGCACCGGCAAGGTCCGCTTCCGCAAGGCCTCGACCACCCCGGCCAACCCGGCCGAGGGCGTGCTCAACGCGATCGCCGCGCTGGGCACCGACCTGAGCCAGGTCGAGCTGTTCATCCACGGCACCACGCTGGGCCTGAACGCGGTGCTGGAGCGGCGCGGCGGCAACACCGGCATCATCACCAACGAGGGCTTCCGCGACATCTTCCTGATCGGCCGGGGCAACGTGCCCGCCGCCCACATGTACGACTTCCGCTACCAGCGCCCGGAAAGCCTGGTGCAGCGCCGGTTCACCGCGGGCGTCAAGGGCCGGCTCGACTACAAGGGCAACGTCGTCGACGAGCTCGACCCCGAGAGCGTCCGGGCGGCGGCGCGGGAGCTGATCGAGAACCAGGGCGTCACGTCGATCGCGATCACCTTTCTGCACTCGTTCCTCGACCCGGCGCACGAGCGCGAGGCGGCCCGGATCATCCGCGAGGCCTACCCGGGCGTGAGCCTGTCGCTGTCGACCGACATCGTGCGCGAATACCGGGAGTACGAGCGGACCAGCACCACCGTGCTCGAGGCCTACATCCGGCCGATCTTCGAGCGCTACGTCGACGAGCTCGAGAAGGGCCTGGCCGACGGGGGCTTCGCCGGCCGGTTCCTGATCATGCGATCGGGTGGCGGCTCGATGACCGGCGCGGTGGCCAAGACGTCGCCCACCCACACCGTGCTCTCCGGCCCGGCCGGCGGCATCGTGGGCGCCGCCTATCTCGCCCGCGAACTGGGCCGCGACAACATGCTCACGTTCGACATCGGCGGCACCTCGCTCGACGCCTGCGTGATCGAGAAGGGCAGCCCGGTCGCCGCGTACGAGGCCCAGCTCGAGCATTTCCCGCTGCTAATTCCCACGTACGACATCCGCACGATCGGGGCCGGCGGCGGTTCGATCGCCTGGCTCGACCGCGGTCTGCTCAAGGTGGGCCCGCAGAGCGCCGGCGCCGCGCCCGGTCCGGTCTGCTACGGCCGCGGCGGCACGCAGCCGACGGTGACCGACGCCGCCGTGGTGCTCGGTTTCGTCGACCCGGAACGGTTCCTGGCCGGCACCATGGGCCTGGCCGACGAGGCCGCCCGCGACGCGATCCGCGAGCAGCTGGCCGAGCCGCTCGGGCTGTCCGTGGCCGATGCCGCCGCCGGCATCTTCGACGTGCTGCTGGCCAAGACGGTCGGCGCAGTCCGGCAGATCACCGTCGAGCGGGGCCACGACCCGCGGGTGTTCTCGCTGCTGGCCTTTGGCGGCGCCGGTCCGTTGCTGGCCCCGCTGCTGGCCCGCGAGATGGGCATCGGCGAGGTGCTCGTGCCCTTCGCGCCGTCCGGCTTCTCGGCCTGGGGCATGCTCAGCGCCGACATCGTCAACGACTTCAGCCGTACGGTGATGACCACGCTCGACGGCGCCGATCTGGCTCTGCTCGAACCGCTGTTCTCCGAGACCGAGGCCGAGGCGATCGCGTCGCTGACCGCGCAGGGCGTGCCGGCCGGCGAGGGGGTGCTCGAGCGCCAGTTCGAGCTGCGCTATCTGGGTCAGGAACACAGCCTAATGGTCACGGTCGGCTCCACTCTGGACGCCGATGCGGTGCGGGCGGCCTTCGACGAGGTGCACCACGCGCGTTACGGCCACACGATGAGCAACCCCTTGCAGATCCTCAATTTGCGCGTACGGGGGATCGGCCGCACCTCGCGCCCGGAGCTCCCGCTGCTCGAGGCCGGCGGCGAGGCCACGCCCCGTACGCACCGGGAAGCCTTTGATTTCGGCACCCGCGGAATCGTGCCGTTCGCCGTCTACGACCGCGCCGACCTCAAGGCCGGAAACACGTTCCCCGGCCCGGCGCTGGTGGACGAAGGCACCTCGACCACCGTGGTGCCCAGCGGCCAGAACGTGACCGTCGATGAGCACGGTTACTTGCACGTCACCCTTACGGAGGCCGCCGCGTGACCGCCCTGGACGGCGCTCGCGTCGAGGTCGTGCGCAGCTATCTGCTGTCCGCGGCCGAGGAGATGCGGGCCACCCTCATCCGTACGTCGTTCAACCCGGTCATCTACGAGGTGCACGACTTCGGCCTGTCCCTGTACGACGCGCGGATGCGGCCGGTCGCCGAGGCCACCGGGCTCACCTCGTTCCTCGGCGCCAACGACTATTCGCTGCGCAAGGGCGTCGAATACGTGGGCGTCGAGAACCTGCACCCGGGCGACGTGGTGCTGCTCAACTACCCGTACTGGAACGCCGCCCACGCCTCCGACGCCACGCTGTTCGCGCCGGTGTTCGACGACGGCGGGACGCTGATCGGCTTCCTCTGCATCCGCGCCCACTGGATGGATCTGGGCGCCAAGGACCCGGGCTACGTGCTCGACTCCACCGACATGCACCAGGAGGGCCTGATCTTCCCGGGCACCAAGGTGGTCTCCCGCGGCGAGCCGGTGCGCGACATCCACGAGTTGCTGCGGTTCAACTCGCGCATGCCCGACGCGATCCTCGGCGACCTGCACGCCCAGATCGCCGCCATCCGTACGGGCGAACGCCGGCTGCTGGAGATCTACGCCAAGTTCGGCCGCCCGACCGTGCTGGCCGCGATCGACCAGATCATCGCCGACGGCGAGGCCCGCACCCGGGCCGCCCTGGCCGAGCTGCCGCAGGGCAGCTGGACCGCCGAGGACTACCTGGACGACGACGGCATCACCGACGATCCGGTCAAGATGCGGGTCACCGTCACCATCGCCGACGGCAAGTTCCTGGTCGACTTCGCGGGTTCGTCGCCGGCCGTCCGCGGCCCGATCAACATGCCGTTCGGGGCCACCGAGGCCATCTGCAAGGTCATCCTCAAGTCGCTGACCTCACCCGACGAGCCGTCCAACGCCGGCACGGTGGCCCCGCTGGAGGTGCGGGCCGAACCGGGCACGCTCTTCCACGCGGTCTACCCGCAGCCCACGTTCACGTTGTGGACCGGCATCGTCGCGTTCGAGCTGATCCTCAAGGCCCTGGCCCAGGGCATGCCCGAGCGGCTGCCCGCCTCCAGCGGCGGCGACGTGCCCGGTTTCATGATGGTCGGCGTGCACCCCGACACCGGGGCCATGTTCGCGGTCAGCAACAACGAGCTGGTCGGCTGGGGTGGCACGGCCGATCACGACGGCATGGACGCGGCCACCCACGTGTCCGGCAGCACCGGGCGCGGCACCCCGATCGAGGTGCTGGAGGCCCGCACCGGGATGTTCATGGAGCGGGTCGAGATCCGCACCGACTCGGGCGGCGCCGGCAAGTTCCGCGGCGGCAGCGGCCTCCGGCGGGACATCCGGTTCGTCACCCCGGGCGAGTTCCTCATGGTCATCAAGAAGACCAAGACCCAGCCGTGGGCGCTGGCCGGCGGGCTGCGGCCCGACCCCAACCAGATCATCGCGTTCCCCGGCACCGACCGCGAGGAGCGGATCAGCACCAAGCGACTGACCGTCGAGCCGGGCGACCGGGTCACGCTGCTCACCGCGGGCGGCGGCGGTCACGGCGATCCCGCCGATCGGGACCCGGCCCTGGTGGAGCGGGATGTCGCCGAGGGATACGTCTCGGCGTCGGCCGCGCGGGAGATCTACCGGGCCGGGCGCGATGACTGACGGGGCCACCGTCGAGGTCATCCGCAACCACCTCGTGTCGGCGGCCGAGGAGATGCGGGCGGCGCTGGTCCGCACGGCGTTCAACCCGGTCATCTACGAGGTGCACGACTTCGGCATCTCGATCTACGACCGGTCGTTGCGGCTGATCGCCGAGTCCACCGGCCTGTCCCGGTTCCTGGGGGCCAACGACTACTCGATCCGCAAGGGCGTCGACTACGTCGAGACGCTGGAGAAGGGCGACATCGTCCTCCTCAACTACCCGTACTGGAACGCGGCCCACTCGTACGACGCGACGATGTTCGCGCCCGTGTACGCCGGGGACGAACTGGTGGCGTACCTCTGCATCCGCGCGCACTGGATGGACCTGGGCGCCAAGGATCCCGGCTACGTGCTCGACTCCACCGACATGCACCAGGAAGGCCTGATCTTCCCGGGCACCAAGGTGTACTCGCGCGGCGAGCCGGTGAACGACATCCTCGAGCTGATCCGTTTCAACTCGCGGATGCCCGACCTGGTGCTGGGCGACCTCAACGCCCAGATCGCGGCCCTGCGCACCGGCGAGCGGCGGGTGGCCGAGCTGTTCGTCCGCTACACCGCGCCGGTGGTGGACGAGGTCGTCGACCGGTTCGTCCAGGCCGCGGCCGACTCCGCCGCGGAGGCGGTGGCCCGGCTGCCCCAGGGCAGCTGGACGGCCGAGGACTGGCTGGACGACGACGGCGTCACCGAGGACCCCATCCTCATGCGGGCCACGGTGACCATCCAGGACGGCACCTTCACGGTCGACTTCGCCGGTTCCTCGCCGGCCGTGCCCGGCCCGGTCAACCTGCCGATCGGCTCGACCATCGCCACCTGCCGGGTCGCGTTCAAGGCGATCACCACTCCGGACGAGCAGACCAACGCCGGCCACTTCGCTCCTCTGCGGGTGGAAGCTCAGCCGGGCACGCTCTTTCATGCGGTGTATCCGTCGGCGACGTTCACCCAGTGGACCGGCACGGTCGCGCTCGAACTGATCTACAAGGCCCTGGCTCAGGGGATGCCTTCGCGCCTGCCGGCCAGCAGCGGAGGCGACGTGCCCGGCTTCATGATGGTCGGACTGCACCCCGACACCGGTGCGATGTTCGCGGTCAGCAACAACGACCCGGTCGGCTGGGGCGGCGCACCCGACCACGACGGCATCGGCCCGGCCAACCACCTGTGCCAGACCCAGGCCCGCAACACCCCGGTCGAGGTGCTCGAGGCCCGGACCGGCATGTTCTTCGAACGCGTCGAGGTGCGTACGGACTCGGGCGGCGCCGGGAAGTTCCGGGGCGGCTGCGGGCTGCGCCGCGACATCCGGTTCGTGACCGACGGCGAGTTCCTGTCGGTCATCAAGAAGACGAAGAGCGCGCCGTGGGCGCTCGACGGCGGCCGGCGGCCCGAGCCGAACCAGGTCGTCGTCTTTCCCGGCACCGGCCGCGAGAAGCGGGTCAGCACCAAACGCACCCCCGTGCGCGCCGGTGACCGGGTCACGCTGCTGACCGCCGGTGGCGGCGGGCACGGCGACCCGGGCCTGCGGGACCCGGACGCGGTGCGCCACGACGTTCAGGAGGGCTACGTCTCGCCGGAGGCGGCCCGCAAGGTGTACGGGGTGATCGTGTGAACCAGCTTCTCGGCAACTGCACCGTGGTGGACGCCCGGGTCAACGAGGGCGTGCTCCCGACCAAGGACGCCGGCGTCTGGATCACCGGCGACCGGATCGCCGCGGTCGGCCCGTACGGGGAGATCGCCGCGCGGGCCCGGACGGCCGGACCGGTCGTCGAGCGCGACCTCAACGGCGCGTTCGTGACGCCCGGCCTGGTCAACATGCACACCCACTTCTCGCTGTCCCTGCCCGGCCCGGGCGGCAACGCGGTCAAGGACATGGGCCCGCACGACCTGGCCCTCTACATGGCCGACGGGGCCCGGCGCACCCTGGACTGCGGCGTCACCACCGTGCGCAACGTGGCCGAGAAGGACCACGCCGACTTCGCGCTGCGCCGGGCCATCCAGGCCGGGCGCGTCCCGGGGCCGCGCATGTTCACGGCCGGGCGGGCGCTGGTCTGCACCGGCGGGCACGGGCACGAGAGCGGCGACACGATGGAGTGCGACGGCCCGGTCGGGTTCCGGCACGGCGTCCGCAGCCAGATCAAGGCCGGCGCCGACCTGATCAAGGTGATGATCTCGGGCGGGATCGCCGGCGAGCACGAGGGCATCGCCACGCCGCAGCTGTTCGCCGACGAGATGGCCGCGGTGATCGAGACCGCGCACGCCTGGGGCCGCAAGGTGACCGCGCACGCCGGCCCGGCCGAGGTGATCGGCGCGGCGGTCGAGCTGGGCCTGGACTGCGTCGAGCACGGCTACCAGCTGACCCCGCAGGTCGCGGCGCGGATGGCCGAGAAGGGCACCGCGCTGGTGCCGACCCTGCTCGTCACCCGGTGCAAGGAGTTCTTCGACGAGCTCGGCGTCCCGGAATGGATGCAGTGCCGGTCGCTGGGCGCGGGCCCGCGGCATCTGGAGAGCTTCGCGATGGCCCTGGAGGCCGGCGTGGAGATCCTGCTCGGCAGCGACATGCCCCCGTTCTGGTCGTTCGAGGGCACCAACGCCACCGTACGGGAGCTGGAAAATCTGGCCGACCAGCTGGGGCCGCAGCGGGCGCTGCACGCGGGCACCCGCGGCCCGATCCGCTGGCTCGGCCTCCAGGACGACCTGGGCACGGTCGAGGAGGGCAAGTACGCGGATCTGATCGCCATGGACGCCGACCCGCTCGACGACACCTCGGCCTTCCGGGACGTGCGGTTCGTGATGAAGGGCGGCGTCGTCCGCCGGGAGGAGCAGCGATGAGTTTCGCCGAGATCGGGGCCGCGGCCATCGCGGCCGGCATCGACGACATGTACGCGTCGTTCCTGGCGGGCGACCGCACGGGCTTCGACGCCCACCTGCACGAGGACGTCACCACCTGGGAGACGCACCTGCCGGGCCCGCTGCGCACGCGGCGCGAACTGGACTCCTACCGGGACACCCGGGACGCGGCGGGGGAGCGGCCGGTGCTCGACGTGATGATGGCGACCGACAAGCGGATCGACGTCTGGGGCGACACCGGCGTGGCCCGCTACGTGCTGGTGACGCGGGTCGCGAACGACAGCGAGGAACAGCACACACGGGTCACCGACGTGCTCCGCTGCCTGGACGGCCGCTGGCGCATCGTGCACCACCACGCGGAGCTGGTCCGCCCGTGATCCGGCGGCTGATCGCGACATCGACCGGCGAGCCGCGGGACGTGCTCCGGCTCGCCCCGGTCGCCGACGACCCGCCGCCCGGGCCCGGGCAGGTGCGGCTGGCGGTGCACGCGGTCGGCCTCAACTTCCTCGACGTGTCGCTGTGCCGGGGCGACTATCCGGTGCGGCCCGACCCGCCGATGACCCCGGGCGTCGAAGCGACCGGCCGGGTGGTGGAGGCCGGGCCGGGCGCCTCGGAATGGCTGGGCCGGGAGGTCGTGGCCTGCCCGGCTCTGCCGCACGGCGCGCTCGGCGACACCGTCACCATCGACGCCGGCCTGGTCGTCGAGCGGCCGGCGACGGTGGATCCGATCACGGCGGCGGCGCTGCCGGTGACGTACCAGACCTCGTGGTTCGCCCTGGAGCGGGCGCGCCTCGCCAAGGGCGAGACCGTGCTGGTGCACGCCGGGGCGGGCGGGGTCGGCATCGCCACCATCCAGCTGGCGGTGGCCCGGGGCGCCCGCGTCATCGCCACCGCGGGCTCCGCCGCCAAACTCGACCGGTGCCGGGCCGAGGGAGCTTCGGTGGCGGTCGGCTACGACGACTTCGAGTCGGTGGCCGCGGACGTCGACGTGGTCATCGACCCGGTCGGCGGCGACCTGCTCGGTCGCTCGATCGACTGCCTGGCCTTCGAGGGGCGGCTGGTCAGCGTGGGCATGGCGGCCGGGCCGCCCCCGCCGGTCGACCCGGCCCGGCTGATCGCCCGCAACGCCGACCTGATCGGTGTCTCGTGGGGATCGCGGTACCCGTGGGCCCGCCCGGCCGAGGTGCGGGCCGCCTACGACGAGTTGTTCCGCCGGTGCGCCGCGGGCGAGCTGCGGCCGCCGGTCACCCGGGTCGTGCCGCTGGCCGAGGCGCCCGCCGCGCTGGCCGACCTGGCCGCCCGGCGCACCACCGGCAAGGTCATCGTGCAGGTCAACGGCTTCACCGAGGAGGCATCGTGAGCGAGATGGACATCTACGACCTGCGGGTCAGCGTCGACCGGATCGAGGGCCGGTCGGTGTGCGGCATGAACGTGGGCGACCACTTCGAGCTGACCGACAGCGCGCACCTGAAGATCCCCGAGGGCAAGCACTTCTGCGTGTACGCCCTGGCCTCGGTGCTGCCGTTCCTCGCGGCCAAGCAGCGTGACCTGCCGTCCGGCGACTGGCTGGCCCAGGACTCGCACTTCATCTGCCCCGACCCGGAGGAACGGCTGGTCATGAAGGTCGAGCGCACCTGCCGCCGCACGATGAACTCGGAGGACCTGACCTGATGCGTACGGAGATCGGGCTGGGCCTGCAGAGCGACAAACCGGCCGGCACGTACGCCCGGCTGGCCCGCTCGGCCGAGGCGGCGGGCTTCGACGTGCTGACGGTGTTCGGCGACCTGATGTACCAGCCGCCGATCTTCCCGCTGCTGGAGATGGCCGGCGCGACCACCCGCGTACGGCTGGGCCCGGCCTGTCTCAACCCCTATTCGATGGCGCCGTACGAGATCGCCGGGCAGATCGCCGCCCTCGACCTGGCCTCGCACGGCCGCGCCTATCTCGGGCTGGCCCGGGGCACCTGGCTCGGCGCGGTCGGCCTGCCCCAGCCGCGCCCGCTGACCGCGCTGGCCGAGTCGGCCGAGGTCGTGGCCCGTCTGCTCCGGGGCGACCGCGAGGGCTTCCGCGGCCGCATGTTCACCCTCGAACCGGACACCACCCTGCGGTACGAGCGCCGGCGCCCGTCGGTTCCGCTGCTGATCGGCGCGTGGGGCGAGCAGGGCGCGGCGCTGGCCGGGCGGATCGCCGACGAGATCAAGGTCGGTGGCAGCGCGAACCCCGACATGGTCCCGGTGATCCGCGAGCGGCTGCGGCCGGGCGCCGACAAGGCCGGGCGCGACGCGGACGAGGTCGGCATCGTGCTGGGCGCGGTCACCGTGGTCGACACCGACGGCGAGGCCGCCCGGGCCAAGGCCCGCACCGAGGTGGCCATGTATCTGGCCGTGGTGGCCGATCTCGACCCGACCGTGAGCCTGCCCGACGGCCTGGTGGCCGAGGTCGGCGCCCTGGTCGCCGACGGGCGGGACGCCGACGCGGGCAAGCTCGTCCCGGACGACGTGCTGGACCGGTTCGCGTTCTCCGGCTCCCCGGAACAGGTCGCGGCCCAGGCCCAGAAACTGATCGACGCCGGCGTGCGGCGGGTCGAGTTCGGCACCCCGCACGGCCTCACCGATGACCGCGGTGTCACGCTGCTCGGCAGCGAAGTTCTGCCCCGCTTGTCCCGTTAGGAGCGTGTCCGATGGACGTCCTGCTGGTTCTCGGCCCCGATCTGGTGGCCGACCGCGGCCTGCTCACCTCCCTGGCCGGCACCACGGCCTGGGACCTGGACGCGGGTCTGCAGGTGGTGCCGTCCGCGACCGCCGCCGACCTGGCCGCCCACGACGGGCCGGTCGTCGTCGTGCCGGCCGACCCGGCGCTGATGGCGGCGGCCCCGGCCAACACGGTTTTCTACGACCTGACCGTCGCGGCCGAGCCCGCCTCGCCGCAGCATCTGCACGGCCGGGGCGTGTGGGGCCTGGCCTGGGCGATCAAGCATGCCGTGCACCGGCTCCGGCACCCGGCCGAGCGGGTCGCCTACGGCGCGCACCCGGAGCAGTGGGCCGACGAACGACTTCCGATCCGGGCCGACGCTGTGGCCGGCCAAGACGTCCCGACCGGCGCCTCGGACGCCCCCTCCCAGGCGCCGGTCGGGATCCTCGTCCACGGCGGGTTCTGGCGGTCGATCTGGGCCGCCGACCTGATGGACGCGCTCGCCATCGACCTGGCCACCCGCGGCTGGACCAGCTGGAATCTCGAATACCGCCGCCCCGACCGCCACGGCTGGGCGGCCACCACGGCCGACCTGGCCGCGGGCGTGGCCCAGGCCCGCGAACGCCACCCGGGCGCCCCGATCGTGCTGTTCGGCCACTCCGCCGGTGGTCAGCTCGCGCTGCGCCTGGCCGCCGACGACCCGGGTCTGACGCTGGCCGTGTCGCTGGCCGGCGTGCTCGACCTGCACGAGGGCCAGCGGCGGTTCATGGGCGAGGGGGCGATCACCACCGCGCTCGGTGGCACCCCGGCCGAGCATCCGGAGGTCTACGCGGCGAGCGACCCGATGACCCGGCTGCCGCTGGCCTCGCCCGCGCTGCTGGTGCAGGGCAGCGGCGACGGCCTCGACCTGGTCGACATCAACCGGCGGTTCGCCGCGGCGTCCGGCGTCACGCTGCTGGAGCAACCGGGCGACCACTTCGACGTGATCGCGCCGGCCTCGCCGATCTGGGCCGCGACCATGGCCGAGGTCGAGCGGATTATTTCACGTACGTGAACAGAGTGTTCAGAACAGGCGCGGGGTGACCACCGAGACCACCGTGGTCACGTCGCCGGTGTCGTTGTACATGCTGTGCGGCACCGACGAGCGCAGGTGCACGCTGTCGCCCGGGTGCAGCCGGTGCTCGACGCCGTCGACCTCGTAGAGCAGTTCGCCCGAGATGACGTACGCGAACTCCTCACCGGCGTGCCCGTACGCGTTCTCCCGCCGCCCGCCCGGCGCGATGTGCACGACCATGGGCTCGAGCACCAGGCCCGCCCCGCGATCCGAGAGCATGCGGTAGGTCTGCTGGCCCGACACGTATTGCACGGCCGCGTTCTCGCCCCGGGTCAGCGTGAAGTGCCGGGGCATCGGCACCACGACCGGGTCGCCGGCGCCGGGGGCGGGCGGGGTGTCGAAGAAGTCGGCCACCGAGTGCCCGAGCGCGCTCGCCACGCTGCCCAGCGCGGTCAGCCCGATCGACGAGATGCCCCGCTCGACCTGCGACAGGAACCCGATCGACAGGCCCGAGCGGGCGGCCAGGCTGCGCAGCGTCAGCCCGCGCTGCTTGCGGAACTCGCGAATGCGCGGACCGACCTGCGCGGACGTGGAGTCTTCGATCGGCTCCGTCACGTGCCCTCCCCGTGGACAACCTTCTTGTTCGATCGTACTAAACGCGGGGCGGCGGCGCGATGGGCTGCCAGTCCAGCGGGGTGGCCAGGATCATCGTGCTGGACGGGGTGCCGTAGTTGCCGAGCCGGTCGGTGACCTCCGCGAACGCCTCCATCGAGACCGCCGCCACCTTGAGCACGCAGCAGGTGTCGCCGGTGACCCGGTTGATCTCCAGCACCTCGGGCCAGGTGGCCACCTTGTCGTCGCGCAGCACGCACGTCGGCCCGTAGCAGGACATCCGGATCAGGCCGAGCACGGTGCGCCCGGCCTTGGCCAGGTCGACGTGGGCGTGATAGCCGGTGATCACCCCGGTCTCCTCCAGGCGGCGCACCCGCTCGGCCACCGCGGGCGGGGACAGGTGCACCCGCCGGGACAGCTCGCTGTAGGACAGCCGCGCGTCGCCCTGCAGCTCGCGCAGCAGCGCCCAGTCCATCGCGTCCATCCCCGTCACCTTCCGATCGCAAACCGATTCCGCAAATCTAGCCACCGATCACTTGTTTCCTGAGGTCAGGGCCGTTGATTGGGCATTCCGGCCGGGCCCCCGGCAGCGAAATCATGTACCGGTCCCCAGCCGAGAACCGCAGGCGAGGAGAACTCGTGGATTCCGTGGATACCGCCGTCGTGCGGCCGACCACCGCCGAGGAGCGCGACGCCCGTACGGCGCGCAACGGCGGGGCGCCCACGCTGGAGTTCGGGCGGCGCGTGCCGTACGACTCGTACGTGCACGCCAGCACCCTGCACACCCTGCAGCGCACGCTGAGCGGCGACCCCGGCGAGATGTCGTTCCTGGTCGTCAGCCAGATCATGGAGCTGTACTTCAACCTGATCCGGCACGAGCTGGAGCTGGCCCGCGAGCACGTGGGGTCCGATCGGATCTGGCCCGCGCTGGCTCCGTTACGACGGGCCGCGCTGCACCTGGAGGGTCTCAACGCGGCCTGGCAGACGCTGCGCTGGATGACCCCGGCCGACTTCAACAAGTTCCGGGACCTGCTCGGCGAGGGCTCCGGCTTCCAGTCGGCCATGTACCGCCAGGTCGAGTTCCTGCTCGGGCTCCGCACCAAGTCGCTGATGCGCCCGTTCAAGGGCACCGCCGCGTACGAGGAACTGGAGGCCGCGCTGCACCGGCCGAGCCTGTGGGACGAGGTGATCGCGCTGCTCGCCCGTCAGGGCCACGACATCGCGCCGCACCTGCTGGAACGGGACGTCGCCGACGAGCACGAGGCCGATGCGACGGTCTCGGCCGCTCTCGTGCGCGTCTATCGCGATACGAGCCCGGAGAACCACCTTAGGCTGCTGGGCGAGGCGCTGACCGAGGTGGCCGACCGCTTCGGCGACTGGCGTTATCTGCATCTCAAGGCGGTGCAAAGAACAATGGGGGCCAAGAGTGGCACCGGTGGCTCGAACGGCCTGGCCTTCCTGCAGCGCAGCATGAGCCGGCCGGTGTTCCCGGAGCTGTGGACCTCGCGGACGGAGATGTGATGGAGCTCGATCGGCAGGACCCGGGGCACCGGCACCTGTTCCATATCCCCCCGGCCGAGGGCGGTGACCATCCCGAGGTGGCGTATTTCGCCGGCAACTCGCTCGGGCTCCAGCCTAAAGCCACCCGGGTCGAGCTGAACGAGGACCTCGACGAGTGGGCCCGGCTCGGCGTCGAGGGCCACCTGGACGCGGCCCGGCCCTGGCTGCCCTACCACGAGCTGCTCACCCAGCCCGCGGCCCGGCTGGTCGGCGCGCTGCCGTCCGAGGTCGTGGTGATGAACTCGCTCACCGTCGACCTGCACCTGCTGATGGTGTCGTTCTATCGCCCGGCCGGCGCCCGCACCCGCATCGTCATCGAGGACGCGGCCTTCCCGTCGGACAGCTACGCCGTACGCAGCCAGGCCCGGTTCCACGGCCTCGACCCCGACACCGCGGTCGTCCGCCTGCGGCCGCGCGACGGCGAGGACACGCTGCGCACCGAGGATGTGATCGCCTACCTGGAGAAGGAGGGCGACACGGTGGCGCTGCTGATGCTGGGCGGCGTGAACTACCTGACCGGCGAGCTCCTGGACATGCCGGCGATCACGGCAGCGGGAAAGCGGGCCGGGGCGGTCGTCGGCTGGGATCTCGCGCACGCCGCGGGCAACGTGCCGCTGGCCCTGCACGAGTGGGGCGCCGACTTCGCCGCCTGGTGCTCGTACAAATACCTGAACTCGGGGCCGGGCGCGCTGGCCGGCGTGTTCGTGCACGAGCGCCACCACGGCGCCGGCCTGCCCCGGTTCGAGGGCTGGTGGAGCACCGAGTCCGCCACCCGGTTCGAGATGACCCCCGAGTCGCGGCCGCCGCGCAGCGCCGACGCCTGGCAGGTCTCCAACCCGCCGATCTTCGCGATGGGTCCGGTACGCACGTCGCTGCGCATCTTCGACGAGGTCGGCATGCCCGCCCTGCGCGAGCGCAGCCTGCGCCTGACCGGCTATCTGCGCGAGCTGCTGGACGAGGTGGTGGCCACCCGCCCGCTGTCGGTGATCACGCCGCTCGAGCCCGAACGGCACGGCTGCCAGCTCTCCGTACGGCTGCACGGGGGCAACGCGGGCGCGCTGACCAAGCGGCTGCGCTTCGAGCACGGGGTGATCGCCGACGCGCGCCAGCCCGATATCGTGCGGTTCGCGCCCGTCCCGCTGTACTCCTCCTATGAGGACTGCCGACGGGCGGCCGAGGCTCTCGCCGCCTGTGTAGAGGAGACCAAGTGACACACATCGCCGTCGTCGGCGCCGGGCTCTGCGGCAGCCTGCTCGCCTGCTACCTGGGCCGCCGGGGCTACACGGTCGACCTCTACGAGCGCCGCCCCGACCCGCGCGTCACCGGGGCCGAACGCGGCCGCTCGATCAACCTGGCCCTGTCCGAGCGCGGCCTCGACGCGCTGCGCCGGATCGGCCTCGACGAGCAGGTGCTCGCGGACGCGCTGCCGATGCACGGCCGCATGGTGCACCCGCTCGCCGGCGAGACGAACTTCCAGCCGTACAGCCTCTCGGGCGACCGGGCGATCAACTCGATCGGCCGCGGCACGCTCAACGACGCGCTGCTCGACGCGGCCGGCGCCACCCCGGGCGTGACCCTCCACTTCGACCGCGCGCTGACCTCGCTCGACCCCGCGGTGGGCACGCTCGGGTTCGCCGACGGCAGCCAGGCCAAGGCCGACATCGTGCTCGGCGCCGACGGGGCCGGCTCGGCGACCCGGGGGCTGCTGATGGCGTACGCCGGGGAAAGCTTCACCGAGACGGTCAGCTTCCTCGACTACGGCTACAAGGAGCTGACCATCCCGGCCCGCGACGGCGAGTTCGCGCTCGACCCGGGCGCGCTGCACATCTGGCCGCGCGGCACCTCGATGATGATCGCGCTGCCCAACCCGGACCGCTCGTTCACCGGCACGCTGTTCTGGCCCAACGCGGGCGCCGGCAGCTTCGCCTCGCTGGGCAGCCCGGCCGCGGTCGAACGCCACTTCCGCGAGCAATATCCGGACCTGCTGGAGCTGATCCCCAACCTGGCCGACGACTACCGGCACAACCCGGTCGGCCTGCTCGGCACCGTGAAGTGCGCGCCCTGGCAGATGCTGGGCCGGGTGGCGCTGATCGGCGACGCCGCGCACGCCATCGTCCCGTTCTACGGCCAGGGCGCCAACGCCGCGTTCGAGGACGTCGTCGAGCTGGACCGCTGCCTCGACGCCACCGGCGGCAACTGGGCCGAGGCGCTGCCGCTGTACGAGCGGGGCCGCCGGCAGAACTCCGAGGCGATCGCCGAGATGGCCCTGGCCAACTTCGTCGAGATGCGCGACAAGGTGGCCGACCCGCTGTTCAAGATGGGCCGGAGCGTCGAGCACACCCTGGAACGGCTGCTGCCCGGCCGATACGTGTCGCGCTACGAGCTGGTGTCCTTCTCCACCACCCCGTACGCCGAGGTCCGCCGCCGGGTCCGGCAGCAGCACCAGGTCGTCGGCGCGGTGGCCGGCGTGCTCGGCGCCCTCGGGGTGGCCGCGCTGATCCGCTGGGCGGTGACCCGATGAGCCTCTGGCGCCCGACCGGCGACCCCCCGGTGCTGCGCAATTTCGTGGCCGGCGAGTTCCGTTCCCCCGTCTCCACGTTCGCCAAGGCCTCCCCGGTCAGCGGCGAGACGGTCTTCACGGTCACCGAGTCGCAACGGTCCGACGTGGACGACGCCGTGGCCGCCGCCCGCGCCGCCGTGCGCGGACCCTGGGGCCGCACCACCGAGCAGGAACGGGCCACCGTGCTGCGGCGCATCGCCGACGAGTTCGAGCGCCGCTTCGAAGACCTGGTCACGGCCGAGGTCACCGACACCGGCAAGACCCTGACCCAGGCCCGTACGCTCGACATTCCGCGCGGCGCGGCCAACTTCCGGGCCTTCGCCGACGTCGTGGCCGCGACCGGCACCGAATCGTTCACCACGGCCACCGCCGGCGGCGGGCGCGCGCTCAACTACGCGGTCCGCAAGCCGATGGGCGTCGTCGCGATCATCGTGCCCTGGAACCTGCCGCTGCTGCTGCTCACCTGGAAGGTCGCGCCCGCGCTGGCCTGCGGCAACGCCGTCATCGTCAAGCCCAGCGAGGAGACCCCGGCCTCGGCCACCGTGCTGGCCGAGGTGATGGCCGCGGCCGGAGTGCCCGAGGGCGTCTTCAACCTGGTGCACGGGCACGGCCCGGACGCGGCGGGGGAGTGGCTCACCACCCACCCCGGCGTCGACGCGATCACCTTCACCGGCGAGTCGGCCACCGGCGCGGCCATCATGCGCGCCGCCGCCCCGGGAGTGAAGCCGGTGTCGTTCGAGCTCGGCGGCAAAAACGCCGGGCTGGTCTTCGCCGACGCCGACCTCGACGCCGCGGTGGCCGGCAGCGTCCGGTCCAGCTTCACCAACGGCGGCCAGGTCTGCCTGTGCACCGAGCGGCTGTACGTGCACCGGTCGATCTTCGACGAGTTCGCCGAGCGGCTCGCCGCCCGCGCCCGCGAGCTGACCTTCGGCTGGCCGTCCGACGAGGCCACCGGCACCATGCCGCTGATCTCCAAGGCGCACCGGGACAAGGTGCTCGGCTACTACGACCTGGCCCGGTCCGAGGGCGCGACCGTGCTGGCCGGCGGCGGCGTGCCGCACTTCGGCGACGAGCGCGACGGCGGGTCCTACATCGAGCCCACCGTGATCACCGGGCTCGGCCAGGACGCCCGTACGGTGCGGGAAGAGATCTTCGGACCGATCTGCCACCTCGCGCCGTTCGACGACGAGGACGAGGCGTTCGCGCTGGCCAACGACAGCGCGTACGGGCTGGCCGGCACGGTCTGGACCCGCGACGTGGGCCGGGCGCTGCGGGCCGGCGCGCAACTCGACGTCGGCCTGGTCTGGGTCAACACCTGGTTCCTGCGCGACCTGCGCACCCCGTTCGGCGGGATGCGGGCCAGCGGCGTCGGTCGCGAGGGCGGCCGGCACTCGCTCGACTTCTACTCCGAATACACCAACGTCTGCCTGGACATGTCATGACATCGCTCGCTCTTGCCCTCGACAACGCCCTGACCACGGCCACCGAGCTCCCGGGTGGACAGCACGAGATCACCGACCCGTACGCGGTGCAGCGCGAGCTGGTCGGCCTGCGGCTGGCCCGCGGCGAGACGGTCGCCGGAATCAAGCTGGGGCTGACCAGCAAGGCCAAGATGCGGCAGATGGGGGTCGACTCGGTCATCTGGGGCCGGCTGACCGACGCGATGCGCATCGAGGACGGCGGGGTGCTCGACCTCGGCCCCCGCATCCACCCCAAGGTCGAGCCCGAGGTCGCGTTCCTCGTACGCGACGGGGCGATCGCGGCCGTCGCGCCGGCCCTCGAGGTGATCGACTCGCGGTGGCTCGACTTCAAGTTCACGCTGGACGAGGTCATCGCCGACAACACCTCGGCCGCCGGGTTCGTGGTCGGCGCCTGGCAGCCGGTGCCGGCCTCGATCGACGATCTCGAGGTGCGGTTGCTCCTCGACGATCAGGTGGTCGAGACCGGCTCCACCGCGGACATCCTGGGTGACCCGCGCGAGGCCTTCGCCGAGGCGCTGCGGCTGGCCGGCACCCTAGAGGACGACTGGATCGTGCTCGCCGGGGCGGCCACCGCGGCCGTGCGGGTGGGTCCCGGTCAATCCGTACGGGCCGAAGTGGAAGGTCTTGGAACCGCCTCACTGAAGGCCTCGTCGTGACCGGGCGGCTGGTCGACGGCAAGGCCACCCCGCGCGGCAAGTTCCCGCACGTCAAGGTGGCCAACGGGTTCGCCTTCGTGAGCGGCACGAGCAGCCGCCGGCCGGACAACACGATCGCCGGGGCCGCGGTCGACGCGATGGGCACGGCCACGCTCGACATCGCCGTGCAGACGCGCGAGGTGATCAAGAACATTGCCGACATCCTGGCCTCGGTCGGGGCCGGCCTGGACGACGTCGTGCAGATCACCACCTACCTGGTCAACATGAACGACTTCGGCGGCTACAACCAGGTCTACTCGGAGTTCTTCGACTTCAACGGCCCCAGCCGTACGACCGTGGCCGTGCACCAACTGCCGCATCCCCATCTGCTGATCGAGATCCAAGCCGTCGCCGCACTGCCCGTTCCGTCGTCGAAGGAGACGTCATGACCGACCCGATCAACTTCCCGGGCTGGATCGAGGACAACAAGCACCTGCTCAAGCCGCCGGTCGGCAACAAGCAGATGTTCCCGACCGGCGACGACTTCATCGTCATGGTGGTCGGCGGCCCCAACTCGCGTACGGACTTCCACGTCGACCCGTACGAGGAGTTCTTCTATCAGGTCAAGGGCAACATGCACGTCAAGACCATGACCCCGGACGGGCCGAAGGACGTGCACGTCCGCGAGGGCGAGATGTGGGTGCTGCCCGGCAACACGCCGCACTCGCCGCAGCGTCCCGAGCCCGGCTCGATCGGCCTGGTCGTCGAGCGGGTCCGCGAGGAGGGCACGCTCGAGAAGTTCCAGTGGTACTGCTTCGAGTGCAACGCGCTGGTCCACGAGGTCGAACTGCAGGTGCGCGACATCGTCGAGGACCTGCCGCCCGTCTTCACCGCCTTCTACTCCGACGAGAAGGCCCGCACCTGCGACAACTGCGGCGCGCTGCACCCCGGGAAGGGCTGACGCTTGGCCTCCGTGATCGACGTGCACACCCACGTCGTGCCGAAGGGCTGGCCGGACCTTTCCGTCGCGTGCGGGGGGACCGGCTGGCCCTGGTTGAAGATCGAGTCGGAGCGGGAAGCGATCATCATGATCCGCGACACCGAGTTCCGCCGGGTCGACTCGTCGTGCTGGGACCCGGCGATCCGCCGGGCCGACATGGACGCGGACGGCGTCGCCCGCCAGGTCGTCTCGCCGACGCCGGTCTTCTTCGGCTACGACCGCACGCCCGCCCAGGCGGTGGCGCTGTCGCGGATCTTCAACGATCTGACCTTGGAGATCACCGCCGGCGACGACCGGTTCATCCCGTTCTGCCAGGTGCCGTTGCAGGACCCGGCGGCGGCCTGCGCCGAACTGGACCGTTCGATGGCGGCCGGCCACGCCGGCGTCGAGATCGGCAACCACGTCGGCGACCAGGACCTCGACGCGGCCGGCATCGTCGAGTTCCTGCAGCACTGCGCGGCCGTGGGCGCTCCGGTCTTCGTCCACCCGTGGGACATGCCGGAAGGGCCGCGCCTCGACCGCTGGATGGCCCGCTGGCTCACCGGCATGCCCGCCGAGACCCACCTGTCCGCGCTGGCCCTGATCCTGGGCGGGGTCCTCGACCAGGTGCCATCATCGCTGCGGCTGTGCTTCGCCCACGGCGGGGGGAGCTTCCCGTACTGGCTGGGCCGGGCCGACAACGCCTGGGAGCGCCGGGGCGACCTGGTGCGGGGCCGGTCGACCCGCCCGCCCAGCGCCTATGTGGACCGCATCTTCGTCGACTCGGTGGTCTTCAGCGAGCCCGCCCTGAGGCTGCTGGTCGACACGATGGGCGAGGACCAGGTCGTGGTCGGCAGCGACTACCCGTACCCCCTGGGCGAGCGCCCGGCCGGTCAGGTCGTCCACCAGGCCGCTTTCCTCACCGAGCCGCAGCGCGAGAAGCTGCTGACGTCCAACGCCACCCGGTTCCTGTTCGGCTGATTGTGACGTACGCCATTTTTTGGCCAAGGTGTCGTCCAAGACAGGCCCGATGAGCGTCTGGCCGACGTGAGCTTCAGTCGTGTGCGCGCGTTAATCGTCGTCGGCTTTCTTCTGGTTGCCGCGATCGTCGTTGTGGTGGTCGCCGTGGTCCGTGACACGCAGGCCAACGCCTCGGCCGGCGAGGCCTGCCCGGCCGGCGCTCCCCGGGTCACCCTGGTCCTGCCCGCCGAGGCCGCCGAGGTGAAGTTGCGGGTGCTCAACGGCACCCGCACCCCCGGCGTGGCCGAGCAGGTCACGGAGGAATTCAAGAACCGTGGCTTCGTCATGCAGAAGCCGGCCGACAGCAAGAGCAAGCTGAAGGACATCGCGGTCGTCCGCTACGGCCCCAAGACGGTCGGCGCCGCCCAGTGGATTCGCGCCTACTTCCTGGGCGAGGCCGAGCCGCAGTTCAGCGCCAAGCGCACGAGCGACGTCATCGACATCGTCATCGGCCCCCGGTACCGCCAGCTGGCCACCTACACCGAGGTCAACCAGTCCCTGGCCCAGCTGAGCGTCCCGACCCTGCCGCCGGGCACGTGCGAGGCCCCGCCGGCCCGCTGACGACCATGGACCTCTTCCTGGGCAGTCAAGGCCTGGGCGCGCTGGGCGGCTGGCTCGACAGCCTGGCCCGGCGGCCCCGCCGGGCGGTTCTCGTTCCGACCGCCGGCAACCCGATGCCGGCGATGCCGTGGGTCGACGTGGCCGAGGCGGCGATGGCGGCCGCGGGCCTGACGGTGCGCCGTCTGGACCTCGAACCGGCGTCGCCCGGCGAGGTGTCCGAGGCGCTGGCCGGGGCGGATCTGGTCTTCCTGACCGGCGGCTATCCGATCTTCCTGCTTCAGCACGCGCAGCGAACCGGGTTCCTCGGCATGGTCGCCCGGGGCGTCGCCTCAGGGCGGCTCGCCTACGCCGGAATGTCCTCCGGGGCCGCTCTCGCGGCGCCCGACCTCGCGCGCTACCGCGGCGACGACGACCCGGGCGAGGTGACCGACACGGCGGGGCTGCGGCTCGTGCCCTTCTACCCGCTGTCCCACGCCGACCGCGGGCGCGAGGAACTGTATGCGCGGATCATCGCCGAAGAGGGCGGCCGCTACGACTTCGTCCCCCTCCGCGACGACCAGGCCGTGATCGTCCGGGACGAGGTTCGGCAGATTCTGCCCAGCTGAGGCGCCCATCGGGCGGGCGGCTTGGCTACGGTTCAGCGATGGCGAACTTCGTACTGGTTGCGGGTGCGCGACTCGGGGCGTGGGCGTGGGCCGACGTCGTGCCCCTGCTCCGCGCGGCCGGTCACGGTGCGCATCCGATGACACTGTCCGGGCTGGCCGGCAAGCGGGGTGTGCCGGCCGGGCAGCAGACCCACGTCCGCGACATCGTGCACGAGGTCGAGGGCCGGGACCTGCGCGAGGTCGTCCTGGTCGGCCACAGCTACGCGGGCATCCCGGTGGGTCAGGCCGCGGAACGCATCGGTGACCGGCTGACCCGGGTGGTCTTCGTCGATTCCAGCGTTCCGGCCGACGGGGCCTCGTTCGTGTCCGGCCGGCCCGACGGCGGGGCGGCGGTGCGGGCGTCGATTGCCGCGAACGGAGGTTTCTGGCCGGTCATGCCCGCGGCCCACTACGAGGGCCACGGCCTGACCGACGAGCAGGTCACCCGGATCGTGAACGGCGCGACGCCGCACCCGGGGGCCACGCTGACCGAGCCCGCCGTGCTGGCGCGGCCGCTGGGCGAGCTCCCGGCCACATACATCCATTGCCGGCTCGCCGGTGACGACCCGGCCGGCGACGAGCTGAGCGACGACGTGGCCGAGCTGCTGACCAGCGAGTCCTGGCGGCTGGTCGAGATGGACGCCGGCCACTGGCCGATGTTCTCCCGCCCCCGCGACCTGGCCCGAATCCTTCTCGACGCCGCCGCCACGCCATAAGGACGCCCCCGCCGCGCTGCCGGGTGCCCGGCCGCGCAGCCGTGGACGGCGTGCATCGACGACCAGCGTCGCTGACCACATCACCGGACCCGGCCTTGTGCGGGATGAACCCGGGCCGCTAACGTACCCACCGATATCAATCCCCCTGCCGTGCGGCGATTCTGGCATGCCCAGCAAAAGCGCAGGTCAGGGGGCGACTGACCAACGGGGACAATTTCATGACATCGATGTACCGTGCCCACTGGGCGCGGCCGGTCCTGGCTGCCGGTATCGCGGTGGCCGCTCTGACCGCCACCACTTCGGGGGTCGCGTACGCCGCTCCCGCGCCCGTCCGGGCTGCTCAGGCCGCCGCCGCCGCGGCGGATCAGGCGTCGTACTCGCAGAAGCTCGCCGTCGCCGTGAAGTTCGGCCGCGGTGACGACTTCGCCCTGATCGAGCGGGCCGACCGTGACTTCGTGATCGAGATCTGGAAGCACGTCAAGGACAACTCCGACTACCTCGAGGTGCGGGCCGCCGCCGAGCAGGCCTTCGGCACCGTCTCCGACGAGACCAACCCGGAGGCCTCCGACCTGGCCTCCTACGAATTCATCGTCACCGGCGTGTTTGCCGCGTTCGACCGTGACGTCGAGCGCGAGCGGCACGAGGCCGAGGTCAAGCGGCTCTCCGACCAGGCCCGCGCGGCCGCCGCGGCCAGCATCGACATCGTCGCCGGGACCGACCTGCTGGGCGGCTCCGACGCCGACTTCATCCGGCTGATCTGGGAGCGCGTCGCCGAGGACGACAAGTGGCGCGAGGTCAAGGAGGCCGCGGCCGCCGCCCGCAACGGCACGCCCGAGCAGCAGGCCGAGTTCATCGCCTCCGGCCTGGCCGCCGCGGCCAAGCAGGCCGTCGACCGCCGCATCCGTGAGGACGAGACCCGCACCGAGGCCGAGAAGGCGGCCGCTCTGGCCCGCGCGGCCAAGCAGCTGGCCGCCAACCGCATCGGCCTGGCGGTCACCGAGCAGCTGCTGGCCCTGCCCGACCGCGACTTCGTGACCGAGGTCTGGAACTTCGCCGTCGAGGGCAGCGAGGTCGAGGCGGCCGCCATCTCCACCGCCCGCAGCAACGACCCCGCGGTGTGGAAGGCGTTCATCGACAGCGGCATCCACGAGGCCAAGAACCGCGACATCCAGAAGGCGCTGGCCGCGGCCGAGGCCGCCGACCGGGTGGCCGCCAACGGCGTGCTCACCCGCGCCGAGAAGGCCGCGAACCGCAACCTGGCCCTGGCCGCGCGCAACGCGCTGGCCGGCAACGCTCAGGCGGTCAGCGACTTCCTGCGCATCGGCCAGTACGAGGTGCGGCCCGACCTGCCGCAGCGCCTGCAGGCCGGCCACACCGGTCTGTGCCTCGGCGTCCCCAAGGGCTCGCTCGAGACCAACACCCAGCTCATCCAGTGGCCGTGCAGCGCCGCCAAGGACCAGGGCTGGACGTTCTTCCCGAAGGCCGACGGCACCTACGAGCTGCGTAACGTCAACAGCAACCAGTGCCTGGCCGTCGCCGGCGGCTCGACCGCCGACGAGGCCCGCGTCATCCAGTGGACCTGCAACAACGGCGACGAGCAGTCGTGGGCGCCGCAGCAGGACAGCACCGGCCTGACCCGGCTGAAGAACAAGAAGAGCTCCAAGTGCCTGTCCGTCCTCGACGCGTCGACGGCGAACGGCGGGCTGATCACGCAGCTGGGCTGCTCCACCACCGTGCCGTCGACGGGCTGGAACATCCGGGCCCGTGGCCTGGTCAACATCGAGGCCGTGTCGTTCAACAACGACGCGTACCAGGATCTGATCGCGGTCGAGGTCTCCACCGGCCGGCTGTGGCTCTACCCCGGCACCCGCACCCGGGACGCGTTCGGCGCCCGGGTCATGATCGGCACCAGCGGCTGGAACGGCATGGACAAGCTGTCCACCGGCCGCATCGACGGCGACCAGTACGACGACGTCGCCGCGGTCGAGAAGTCCACCGGCAAGCTGTGGCTGTACCCCGGCACCGCGGCGGGCACCCTGGGCGCCCGCGTCCAGATCGGCAACAGCGGCTGGAACTTCATGGAGAAGCTGGCGTACGGCCGGTTCAACGCCGACGCGTACGAGGACATCACCACGGTGGACTCGCGGGACGGCAAGCTCTACCTCTACCCCGGCACCGCGACCGGCATCCCCGGCGCGCGGGTCGTGCTGCACTCCGGCGGCTGGAGCGGCAACACCGAGCACACCGTGGGCCGTTTCAACCGTGACAACTTCGACGACATCGTCTCGGTCGAGGCCTCCACCGGCAAGCTGTGGTTCTATCCCGGCACGGGCAACGGCACCCTGGGCGCCCGCGTCCAGATCGGCAGCGGCGGCTGGAACGGCATGAGCGAGCTCACGGCCGGCCGTTTCAACGCCGACGAGTACGACGACGTCCTCGCCACCGAGAACGGCTCGGGCAAGCTGTGGGTCTACCCCGGCACCGCCGCGGGCAGCGCCGTCGGCGGCCGCGTCGAGCTCGGCATCGGCGGCTAGCACCGGACACACCGACCGGCCCGCACCCCTTCCGGGGGTGCGGGCCGTTCTGCTTCTTCCGGCCGGGCCGGCCCGGGTGCTCGGGGGAATCGAACCGCGACGCGGCATCTGTCCGTACTCCTCGGCGACCAGCAGCCGCGGCGAAGGGACAGCGATGGACGAGGACACCTATCCGTTTCTGTCCGGGGCGGCCGGCTTCGCCTACCAGGAGGAGCCATCGCCGGCGACCCCCGACGATCAAGCCCTCGCCGGACCGGCGCAGGCCGGATCGGGCCTCGCGGCCGAGGGTGACGAGCCGCCGACCGAGGAGATCGAGCTTCCGCTGCCGCCCGGGCAGCCGGTCACGTACGGGCGGGGAAAACGCCGGCTGCGGGTGGCGGCGATGGTGGTCGGGGCGGCTGTCGTGGCCGGAGGAGGCCTGCTCGTCGTGGCCGGACCCGGAAGCGGCGGCAAGCAACCCACCCCGCCGCAGACCGGCGCCGCGCCGCAGCCCGGCGTCCCGTCGCCGGCTGGCGTTCCACCGCAGGCCGGCGAGTCCCCGCCGGTGTTCGTCGATCCCGGCAGCCCGAGGTTCGCCGCCGGCACCTTCGAGCTGGACGGCGACGTGCCCGAGCTCAATCTGACGCTGGGCCGGCCCGGCGACGACGGCCCGGTCCAGGTCAGCGACGGGCCCGGCCGCGACCGCACCCCGTCGGCCACCGTGGAGGGCACCCGGGTGCGGCTCGCCGCCCAGGCCGGTCCGGGACGGCTCGATGTGCTCCTCGACGAGCGGATCACGTGGACCATCCGGATGAACGGCGGGGTCCGCGTGGCGACGTTCGTGCTGACCGGCGGCACGGTCGACGAGGTCGTGCTGTCCGGCGGGGCCGACTCCGTCTTCCTGGCGCTGCCCCGCACCGACCGGGCGCTGCCCATCCGGATGTCCGGCGGGGTGCGCGAGTGGAGCATCCGCACCGAGGGCGAGGTCCCGGTGCGGGTGCGGGCGCAGTCCGGTGCGGGCGAGGTGAGCCTCTACGGCAAGCGGGAGCGCGGCATCGGCCGCAACACGACGCTCACCGCCGGGGACGGATCCGGCCTGGAAGTGACGGCGGCCGCCGGCTTCGGTCAGCTCGAGGTCAGTGCGTCAGCGTCGTAGCGAGCGGAACTTGCGGGCCCACTCGCGGGCTACGAACGCAGCCTCGCAGGCGGTCGCGGCCCGGGCGCAGAGTTCGGCCGCGTCCGCTTGCAGCTTCCGGGCCCGTGCCATCGCCTGCTGGTTCCCCACCATCAGCCTTCCCCCGGAGCATGTGCGGACAACGCGTTCATCGGGTATTAGAGTAGCTACGAAACGACGCAGAAACCGACGCAACTCACTCAGGTGAGTTGTGAGGATCCCTGGGGGAGGCCGTGACAGTGGAGAAAACGTTGCCGGAAGTCCAGGCCGACGAGATGCTGGAACGACTTTCCCGCGCCGCGCGAAGCCTGCGGGCCGAGGAGCCGTCGGGGCTGACGGCGGTGGTCGAGCACGCCACCAGCACCATTCCGCCCGCCAGCTGGGCGGGCCTGATCGAGCTGCAGAACGCCCAGCTCGTGACCCGGGTCACGCTGGGCAATCCGCCTCGCGTCCTCGACCGCCTTCAGCAGGAACACGGCACCGGCCCCTGCATCGACGCCGCCCGGGAGCAGCGGGTGATGGTCATCGAGGACATGGGCACCGAGACCCGCTGGCCCGCCTTCGCGGCCGCGGCCGTACGGGAAGGTGTCTGCAGCATGTTGTGCGTGCCGCTCTGGGTCGACAACGTCAGGTTCGGCGCCCTCAGCCTCTACGCCGACAAGTCCGGCGCGTTCGGCGAACCCGAGCGGCGGCTCGCCTCGTTCTTCGGCACCCTGGCCGCGCTGGCGCTGGCCGACGGTCAGCGGGTGGCGCAGCTGACGGCCGCGCTCGAGACGCGCGACCTCATCGGCCAGGCCAAGGGCATCCTCATCGAGCGGTACCGGATCACCTCCGACGCCGCCTTCGAGCTGCTGGCCAAGGTCTCGCAGAACACCAACGAAAAGCTGGTGTCGGTGGCCGAGCGGATCGTGCGGACCGGCGAGATCCCCGGCTGACCCCGTCCGCCTCTTGCCATCCGGCTCCGGCTATGTGAGCGTTCACTCTGCGGTGACCGGGAGGGGCGCTAGATGGTTCAGACTCGGTACTCCCGCGACGACACCCTGGTCGTCGCGGCGCGGGGCGGTGACCGGGACGCCCTCGACGAGCTGACGCGCCGGCACCTGCCGCTGGTCCACCACCTCGTCCGGCAGGCCCTGCCCGGCGACGCGCAGGCCGACGACGTGGTGCAGGACATCATGGTGCGCGCCCTGCGGCAGCTCGGCAGTCTCCGGTCGCCGGGCAGCTTCCGGCCCTGGCTGACCGCGATCGCCGTCCACCAGATCGCCACCCATCAGGCCCGCCGCAACCTCGCCGCCGCCCGCGCCGTGCCGCTGGACGAGGCGCTGGACCGCCCGGACGCCTCGGCCGACGTGGAGGGTCCCGCGGTGCTGCGGGCCGAGCTGGCCGGGCAGCGGCTCCAGGTGCGGCAGGCGGCGCGCTGGATGGGCGCGGACGAACGTACGGTGTTCTCGCTGTGGTGGCTGGAACTGATCGGCGAGCTGACCCGGGCCGAGGTCGCCGCCGGGCTGGGCGTCGGGGTGGCCCACGCGGGCGTCCGGGTCCAGCGCATGCGCGAACAGCTCGAGGCCAGCCGGGCCATCGTGGCGGCGTTGGAGGCCCGCCCCGGATGCGACGCTCTCGACGCGGTCGTCACCGAGTGGGACGGCCACCCCAACCCGTTCTGGCGCAAGCGGATCGGCCGGCACGTCCGGTCCTGCCCCGTCTGCGCCCGCGCGACCGGCGAACTGGTGCCGGCCGAGCGGCTGCTGCCCAGCCTGGCGTTGCTGCCGGTGCCGCTCGGGCTCGCCTCCGCCGCCATAGCGAAGATGCTGGCCGCGGCGGGTGGAAGCCCGGTACCGGCGGCCGGGAGTATGGCCGCAGCGGCCGGAAACCAGGCGGCCGGAAGTCACGCCGTGGCCGCCGGGAGCTGGGCCGGGCGGGCCTTCCAGGCCGCGCTCGCGCATCCGCTGGCCACGGCGGTCGGCGCGGCCGTCCTGGTCGCCGGGGTCACGGTGCCCGCCACCGGCTGGGCCACCGCGCCGCAGGCCGCCCCGGCCGTCGCCATCGGGCCACCGCCGCGCCCCGGCCCAGCCGTGCCACAACCCTCGTCGTCGACCGGTCCGCTCGAGGCCGGGCCGGTGTCGCTGGAGTCCACGGCCGTCCCCGGGCGATACGTCGCCGTGACCGCCGACCAGGGCGTGCTCGACACCGCCGCGGCCCGGCAGCGGGCCACCTTCGAGGTCGTCGAGGGTCTGGCCGACACCGCCTGCGTGTCGCTGCGCGCCGCCGACGGCCGCTACCTGCGCCACGAGTCCTTCCGGCTGCGGCTCGACCCGGCCGAGGGCACCGTCCTGTTCCGCCGCGACGCCACATTCTGCAGCCGTACGGGCCTGTCCGGCGGCGGGATCTCGCTGGAGTCGTACAACTACCGCACGTTCTTCCTGCGCCGCGTGGGCGACCAGCTGTGGATCGACCAGTTCGACGGCAGCACCACCTTCCGGGCCGACAGTTCCTTCCTCGTACGCCCACCGCTTGCGTGACGCGGGCGAGCGACCGGGCGTGGATTCCGGTGCCCTCCGCTCGCCTGGCGCGCGCGAACGGCCGGGCGGGGAGCCCGGGCGCCCACCGCTCGCCTGACGCGCCGAAACGGCAAGGCGTGGAACGGGTGCCCACCGCTCGCCTGACATGGCGAACCGCCGGGCGTGGAACAGGTGCCCGGCGGTTCGGTGGGGGAGTGCGTCAGGAAGTGAAACGGAGCCGCCGGCGGCGGAGCAGCAGCAGGACCACGGCGCCCGCGGCGAGCAGGGCCAGGCCGCCGGCCAGGACGGCGCCGGTCGGAGTGCCGGTCACAGGCAGGCCGCCTCCGCTGCCGCCGTCGCCCTCACCCGGTTCCGGAGCGGGAGCGGCGGTGGGGATGGCGGTGGCCGTCGGGCTGGGACCGGCCGACTGGGACGGGGTGGGCAGCGGACCCGCCGGGTTCAACGTGAGTTCGAGGGTCGCGACGGCCTCCGGACCGTAGCCCTCGGCCAGGGTCAGCGGGGTGCCCGCCGTGCGGCCGTCGTCGGCCACGAAGAACTCGCCGGGCGAGATGGCGTGCGGGGCGCGGGCCGTGATGCGGGCGGCGCCGCCCTTCTCCGACCGGACGGCGAAGCCCTCGTAGTTGCGGATCCGGGTGATCGGCTCGACCGAGTCGGGGCGCAGCACGGTGACGTTCTCGGTCTCGAGCGAGATCCAGCCGCCGGGGCCGGAGAAGATCCACGGCGGGGCGTCGGCGTACGGGTACTCGGAGAACTTGATCGTGCGCTGGGGGAAGGGCAGGTCGGTCGACTCCCGGACCAGGTAGTCGTACACCTTCTTGATCACCGTGTACTCGTTCTGGGCGCCCAGGCCCGCGCCCGACCGCCACGGGTTCAGGGTGACCTTGTTGGTGTAGTGCCAGATCGCGGCCTGGGTGCCGAGCTTGAGCAGGTGGTTGAAGGTCGTCTCGGACGTGGCCGCGGGCTTGGTGACGCCGGCGTTGCGGATCAGGTCACCCCGGTCGCCGGACGGGTAGCCCAGCAGCAGAATGCCCGGCACCCGGGTGGCGGCCACCCCGGCCGCGGCGTACGTCGTGTCGTGATAGGCCGCGTCGTCGGGAACGACGCCGCCGAAGGCCAGCGAGAAGACCGGGACCACCGTGCCGCCGGCGACGGTCATCTCGATGCCTCGCACGGCGGTTGCCTTGCCGCCCAGCATCAGCGTGCGGGACGTGCCGTCGGGCCGGGCCACCCCGGTCTGGGGCACGTCACCCGGAGCGGCGGCCATCGCCGGCGCGGCCGATCCCAGTAGCAACCCGGCCGTCGCCAGCAAGGCCGGAAGCAAACGTGTGCGGAACATCAGAACCCCCGTGGTTACGTGTGCGGCGCAATTTACCGGCCGCGCCCGGCCCGGCGGAACCCGGCCCGCGGCGGCGTCGCCGGGTGACGATTCGGTGAAGATGCGGGACCGGAAGCAACAGGAACGGCCCCGGGAAGCGTCTTGCGCTTTATGAGCTTCACGCGCGTACGAGCGTTCCTGGTGGTTGGCCTTCTCACCCTGGCCGCGATCATCGTCGTGGTGGTCGCGATCGTCCGCGACACCCAGGCCGACGCCGCCGCCGGTCAGGACTGCCCGGCCGGCGCGCCCCGGGTGTCGCTCATCCTGCCCGACGAGGCGTCCCAGGTGAAGCTGCGGGTGCTCAACGGCACCAAGAACGCGGGCACGGCCGAGCAGGTCACCCAGGATTTCAAGAACCGCGGCTTCGTGATGCAGAAGTCCGGGAAGAGCAAGAACAAGCTCGCCAAGATCGCGGTCGTGCGCTACGGGCCGAAGACGGTCGGCGCCGCCCACTGGATCCGGGCGTTCTTCCTCGGCGAGGCCGAACCGCAGTACAGCGCGTCCCGGACGAGCGACGTCATCGACATCGTCATCGGTGAGCAATATCGGCAGCTGGCCACCCGCACCGAGGTCAACCAGTCGCTGGCCCAGCTCAGCGTGCCCAAGCTGCCCCCGGGTACCTGCGCCGCGTAGTTCGTGAGGGCACGACTTTAGTCAGAACGTTCGAAAGTTATCAATGAATCGTAAGAAGTTGTTTACTTTGTTTCCGAAGGCGCTTAGCGTCCACGGGCATCGGCAGGAATCGATACCTGCATCCGTCCCTGGAGCGCCTCATGAAGAGTTTGGTGCTGCTGTCCGCCGCCGCCCTGGTCGGCGTCCTCCTCCCCGCGATCCCCACCGCCGCCGGTCCCGCGAGCGCCGCCGTCCCGGCGCAGGAGCCCGGCGTCACCCTCCGCACCTACGACCTGCAGACCTCGCGTGACTCGATCTGCACGCTGAAGCCCGGTCAGACCCCCAACGTCGACAAGCTCCTACCGGTGATCAACTGGACCACCGCGGCCGACTTCGGGCTCGAGGACCGGTTCCAGTCCGAGGTCATCGCCAACGTGAACATCCCCACCGCGGGCGCCTACAGCTTCCGGCTGACCAGCGACGACGGCTCGCGGCTGTACCTCGACAACGCCCTCGTGATCAACAACGACGGGCTGCACGGCGCCGTCGCGGTCGAGGGCAGCGCCACCCTGACGACCGGCTACCACGCGCTGCGCATCGACTTCTTCGAACGCGACAACGGTCAGCAGCTCACGCTGGAGTGGCGACCGCCCGGCCAGTCCGCGTACGCCGTCGTGCCGACCTCCGTGCTCAGCACCGACGCCGGTGTGGTGCGGGTGACCGCCCCCGGCCGCAAGGAGTGCGAGGCCGCCGGGGACAGCCCCGGCGACGGCCTGCCGTTGACCTCCGTGCACCCCGGCTACACGCTGACCAACCTGCGCCCGTCCGGTTTCCAGCCGCAGGTCAGCGCGATGGACTGGATGCCCGACGGCCGCCTGGCCATCGCCACCTGGGGCGGCAGTGACACCGTGGCCGGCGAGGTCTACCTGCTCAGCGGGGTCACCGGCGCCACCTCACCGAGCCAGGTGACGTACAAGAAGATCGCCACCGGGCTGCGCGAGCCGATGGGTCTCAAGGTCGTCGACGGCAAGATCTACGTCTCCCAGAAGCACGAGCTGACCGAGCTCAACGACACCAACGGCGACGGGACGATCGACCAGTACCGCCGGGTCGCGACCTGGCCCTTCGACGGCAACTTCCACGAGTTCGGTTTCGGCCTGCTCTATCAGGACGGCTTCTTCTATCTGAACCTGTCGGTCTCGATCAACCTGGGCGGCGCCACCACCGAGCCGCAGGGTTCGGCCAACCGCGGCACCACCCTGAAGATCAACCGGTCCACCGGCGCGGTGCAGTACGTCGCGGGCGGCCTGCGCACCCCGGACGGCATCGGCTGGGGACCCGAGGGCGACATCTTCGTCACCGACAACCAGGGCGGCTGGCTGCCCGCGTCCAAGCTGGTGCAGATCAAGCAGGACCGGTTCTTCGGCCACTACACCAACCCGGACGGGCCGTTCGACTCGCAGCCGGTGACCCAGCCCGTGCTGTGGCTGCCGCAGAACGAGATCGCCAACTCGCCCAGCACCCCGCTGCTGCTCAACTCGGGACCGTACGCGGGCCAGATGCTCTTCGGTGATGTCACGTACGGCGGCATTCAGCGCGGGTTCCTCGAAAAGGTCAACGGCCAGTATCAGGGCGCGGTGTTCCGCCTGACCCAGGGCCTCGAGATGGGCGTGCTGCGGCTGAGCCAGGGCCCGGACGGCGCGCTCTACGCCGGCGGTCTCGGCGCGGACGGCAACTGGGGTCAGGAGGGCAAGCTCAAGTACGGGCTGCAGAAGCTGACGCCCAACAACGCGAGCGTGTTCGACATCAAGGCCATGCGGGCGATCGCCGGCGGGTTCGAGCTCGAATACACCCAGCCGGTCTCGGCCACCACCGCCGCTTCGCTGGTCGCGCGCTACCAGGCCAAGCAGTGGCGGTACGTCTCCACACCGGCGTACGGCGGTCCCAAGGTCGACGAGGAGCAGCTGCAGGTCAGCTCGGCGACGCTGTCGGCCGACCGGCTCAAGGTGACCCTCAAGCTGGCCGGGCTCAAGCCGGGCCGGGTCGTCCACGTCCGTTCGCCGCGGCCGTTCACGAGCACCACGGGCACGTCGCTGTGGAGCACCGAGGCCTGGTACACGCTGAACAGCCTGTCCGACGGCACCACGCTGCGCACCGACCGGGTCGAGGCCGAGAACTCCGGGCTCAGCGGCGCCGCCGGCGTCGCGACCGACCACACCGGATATCAGGGCTCGGGCTTCGTCGCCGGATACGGCACGGTCGGCGCGGCCACCACCTTCACGGTCAACGTGCCGTCGGCCGGGTCCTACCCGGTGGGTCTGCGCTTCAGCAACGGGCCCAACCCGTCGGCCGGGGCCAAGACCATCAGCCTGTACGTCAACGGCAGCAAGATCCGGCAGGTCAGCCTGGCCGACACCGGCAACTGGGACACCTGGGCCACCAAGACCGACACGGTGACCCTGCGAGCGGGCGGCAACACGATCGCCTACAAGTACGACACCGGCGACGTCGGGAACGTCAACCTGGACAGCCTGACCGTCGGCACCAGCCCGGGCACCGGCACCGCCACCGACAAGACCGGCACCATCACCGGCATCGGCGGCAAGTGCATCGACGTCGACAACGCGGGCACCGCCGACAAGACCAAGATCCAGCTCTACACCTGCAACAACTCGTCCTCGCAGAGCTGGACGCGGATCGGTGACACGCTGCGGGCCCACGGCAAGTGCCTGGACATCGACAACGGCGGCACCGCCAACGGCACGAAGGTGCAGCTCTACACCTGCAACGGCAGCACCGCCCAGGTGTGGCAGCCGCAGGCCAACGGCTCGCTGCTCAACCCGGCGTCGGGCAAGGTGCTCGACGCCGCGGGCGGGGCCACCGCCGACGGCACCCAGATCCAGATCTACGAGTGGGCCGACGTGGCCCAGCAGCGCTGGACCCACAACAACACCAGCCGGGTCACGCTGTTCAACGGCGGCAACTTGAACGCCTTCGCCAACTCCAGCGGCGGCGCGGCGACCTGGCCCGTGGCCGACAGTTCGGCCGAGGTGCTCGGCGGCGATCTGCGGACCAAGCAGACGTACGGGGACTTCAAGCTGCACGTCGAGTTCTGGCTGCCCAACCTGCCGGCCGACGTGACCGGGCAGCAGCGGGCCAACAGCGGCATCTACCTGCAGGACCGGTACGAGGTTCAGGTGCTCGACACGTACGGGAAAGCGGTCCTGGCCAACGACGACAGCGCGGCGATTTATCAGAAGCGCGCGCCCACGGCCAACGCGGGAACGGCGCCCGAGACCTGGCAGACGTACGACATCACCTTCCGGGCGGCCCGCTGGAACGGCTCCACGAAAACCGAGGACGCCCGGGTCACGCTGGTCTGGAACGGCCGGACGGTGCACGACAACGTGACGATCGACGGCCCGACCGGCGCCGGCGCCGCCGAGAGCTCCGCCTTCGGGGCGATCCGCCTGCAGGATCACGGCGACGCCGGAGCGAACGTCCGCTACCGCAACATCTGGATCGAGCCGGCCTGACCGGTCGCATCCTCGCCGGGAGGTGGTGAAACTCCGCCACCTCCCGGCATTTTTCCCCGGTGGTGTCGGATCGGGCGTGAGCCGTTCGTGGTAGGGGTGAGAGGCCGCCCGCGAGGGGCGCGCCGGCCACGCAGGAGCTGATCCGACATGAAGTACTTCGTCTCCGTCCTCCACGACACGCCCAACTCCGGAACGGCGGAGGAGATGGCCGCCATCGACGCGTTCAACGAGAAGCTTGTGGCCGGCGGGCACTGGGTGTTCGCCGGTGGCCTCGGCGGTCCCGACACCGCCACGGTCATCGACGGCCGCGCCGCCGAGACGCTGTTCACCGACGGCCCGTTCGCCGAGACCAAGGAGTTCGTGGCCGGCTTCTGGGTGTGGGAGGCCCCCGACCTCGACGTCGCGCTCAAGCTGGCCGCCGAGGGATCCAAGGCGTGCAACCGCCGCCTCGAGGTCCGTCCGTTCCTGTGAGCGTCGCCGAAGCCGTCGCCCGCGCCCACCGCGAACAGTGGGCGTGGGTCGTCGCCACCCTCTGCAAGCGCTACGGCGACCTCGACATCGCCGAGGAGGCGGCGGCCGAGGCGTTCGCGACCGCCGTCGAGAAGTGGCCGGGCGACGGGGTGCCGCCCAACCCGGGCGCCTGGCTGACCACCACCGCGCACCGCAAGGCCATCGACCGGATCCGGCGCGAGGGCAAACGCGACGACAAGCAGCGGGAGGCCCGGATGCTGTACGACGACGCCCCGCCCGAACCGGCCGGCGTGATCGGTGACGAGCGGCTCCGGTTGTTCTTCACCTGCTGTCACCCCGCCCTCGCCCCGGAAGCCCGGGTGGCCCTGACGCTGCGCATGGTGGGCGGCCTGACCGTGGCCGAGATCGCCCGCGCCTTCCTGGTGCGCGAGACCGCCATGGAACAGCGGATCACCCGGGCCAAAGCCAAGATCAAGGCGAATCGCATCCCCTACCGGGTGCCCGCGGCCGAGGACCTTCCCGTACGCCTCTCCGGCGTGCTCGCCGTCCTGTTCCTGGTCTTCAACGAGGGCTACCTGGCCACCGGCCCCGGCGCCGCCCCGGTGCGCCGCGATCTGACCGCCGAGGCGATCCGGCTCACCCGCCTGATCCGCGTCCTGCTGCCGGAGGACTGCGAGGTCGCCGGTCTGCTCGCGCTGATGCTGATGACCGAGGCCCGGCACGCCGCCCGCATCTCGGCGAGCGGCGAGCTGGTGACGCTGGACGAGCAGGACCGCGGATCGTGGGACACCGCCCTGATCGCCGAGGGCCATCGGCTGGTGCGGGAACGGCTGGCCAGCGGCGTGGCTCCCGGCCGCTACCAGATCCTGGCCGCGATCAACGCCGTGCACACCTCGGCCCGCGACGTGCGCGACACCGACTGGTCGCAGATCGTGGCCCTCTACAACCAGCTCGTACGCCTGGACGCCTCACCGATCGTGGCGCTGAACCGGGCCATCGCGGTGGCCGAGCTGGACGGCCCCGACGTGGCGCTGGCGGCCGTCGACCGGCTGAGCGACAAGCTGGACGCCTATCACGCCTTCCACGCGACCCGGGCCGACCTGCTGCGCCGCCTGGGTCGCAGCGGGGACGCCCGGACGGCGTACGGCCGGGCCATCGACCTGGCCGGAAACACCGCGGAGACCGCCTACCTGAGACGACGTCGCGACCAGCTGGGCTAGACCGGCGCAAGCTTTCGCGCCTCCGGCCCGGCGTTCCCGAACTGTGATCGCATGGAATCACATCTTTTCTGACCAGAAGATCCTGCAGCCCGTGTTGGGAATCCGACTTTGTCCGATCGGACGAAAACTGTGGCCCCGGGCGGCGCGCTGACTCACAGTGAGGAAGGTGAGAGCCAGTAGTGACCCGATGCCGCCGCGGAGGGCCGGACCCCGGCCCCTCAAGCCGCTGCTCGCCGCCGTGGGCGCCTGTGCCGCCATCGTCTTCCTGTTCCTGGCCGGGGTGGCCCTGCAGGAGACCGCCCGCCCCCAGCAGCAGGCGGCGGTGGGGAGCACCCCGTCGCGCACCCCGTCGCCCACCCCGTCCCGGCCGGGGATCGCGGACCGGGTGCGGGACGGCAAGTTCGAGTTCGTGGTGTCCGGAGTCGACTGCTCCCGGACGAGCGTCGGCGTCGAACACCTCGAGCGCACCGCCAAGGGACGCTACTGCGTGGTCAGCCTGACGGTGCGCAACATCGCCGGCCGGGCGCAGTACTTCGTGGGCGGCGCGCAGAAGGCGTTCGACGCGCGCGGGATCGCGTACGGGAACGAGGAGATCGCCGGAATCTATGCCAACCGCCATACCCGGACGTTCCTCAAAAAGGTGCAACCGGGCGAGCGGGTGGCCGGCAAGCTCGTCTTCGACGTGCCGGTCCGCGTGCGGGTGACGGTGCTCGAGCTGCACGATTCGCTGTTGTCGGGCGGCACGAAGGTCCGCCTCAAGTAAATCGGTGGCGGACCGGCGGTTGTTCCGTGACGATGCCGCTGTGCCCGAGGTCAGAACGGCGGCAGGCCGGGTGCGCGGCCGCCAGGAGTCCGAAGTGGCGGTGTTTCGCGGGATCCCGTACGCGGCCCCGCCGCTCGCGTTCGCCGCGCCCCAACCGGCCGAGCCCTGGGACGGCGTACGGCCCGCGGTGTCGTTCGGGCCGGCCGTGCCCCAGATCGACGTCCTCGGCGGTGGCCGGACCGGCGGCGAGGGTGACGAGTGCCTGACCGTCAACGTCTGGACGCCGGTGACCGACCCGGCCGCGAAACTGCCGGTCATGGTGTGGATCCACGGCGGTGGCTACACGATCGGCGCGTCGAGCCGGCCCGAGTTCGACGGCGGCCACCTCGCCCGCGACGGCCAGGTGGTGGTCGTGACCCTCAACTACCGCCTCGCGGCCGAGGGTTTCGGCCACGTTCCCGGCGCGCCGGCCAACCGCGGCCTGCTCGACCAGGTGGCCGCGCTGGAATGGGTGCGTGACAACGTCGCGGGCTTCGGCGGCGACCCGGGCCGGGTGACGATCTTCGGCGAGAGCGCGGGCGGTGGTTGCGTGGCGGCCCTGCTGGCCATGCCCCGCGCGGCCGGGCTGTTCCGCGCCGCGATCGCGCAGAGCATCCCGGGCACCTTCTTCGCCCCGGAGCTCGCCGCCACCGGTGGGAGACCGGCGGCGTACCCGTCGATCGACTTCGCCCCGGTCGTCGACGGCGACGTGCTGCCGTGCACCCCATGGCAGGCCCTGGCGGCCGGCGCGGCCCGCGACCTGCCCCTGATCACCGGTCACACCCGCGACGAGCACCGGCTGTTTACCGTCCTCGGCGGCGGCCCGCCCAGCACCGATCTCGACCTGCTCGCGCCGGGCGGCCTGCAGCGTTATCGCGACGCCTGCCCGGGCGCGGACGACGACGAGCTCAACGAGATCGTCCACTCCGACTGGCTGTTCCGGATGCCGAGCGTCCATCTGGCCGACGCGCAGATCGCGGGCGGTGGCCGGGCCTACCTCTACGAGCTGACCTGGGCCGGTGTCCTGGGCGCGTGCCACGGCCTGGACATTCCGCTGGTGTTCGGCAACCTGACCAGCGGCGAGCCCGCCCTGCTGCTCGGTGACCATCCGGGCGACGAGGTCGCCGGCCTGTCCGCGCGGATGCGGTCGGCGTGGACGGCCTTCGCCACCGGCGGCGACCCCGGCTGGCCCGCCTACACGGCCGACCGGCAGCTCACCCAGATCTTCGACGTTCCGGGCGCGGTCACGGCCTATCCGGAGCAGGCCTCCTACCGCATCTGGCGTGACCACTCCTTCGACGCCCTGACCTCTTGAGGCGCGTTGATGGAGAGACGGTCGCACCACGGCGGCGATGCGTTCGGGCGTCGGGTCAGTCGAGGGTCAGGCGTACGCCGGTCAGGCTGACGTACCAGTCGGAGCCGGTGAAGCCGGGGCCGGTCTCCGGGCCGATGTAGGCGTCGATGTGCCGGTTGCCGCCGAGCCCGGGCGTGAACTCGTCGGTGATCAGCCAGGAGCCGTCACGCAGAGCGGCGCAGGTCGCGGCGGGCGGGGCCGAGCCGTCCTCCTGGCGCCCGCAGGTGGCCAGGGTGAAGCGGGTGCCGTGCGGCAGCACGTCCGGGTCGGCGGCGGCCGAGACGAACGGGGTGAGCCGCCGCCCGTCGGCGCTCCGGGGCGCGGTGTCGAGCCAGAAGCCGATGTCGTACGACCAGTTCAGGTACTTCCCGGCGGTGGTGCGCCCGGTTCCCTCGTCCCGGACCGCCTGCACGAACCCGGCCGGATAACGGCCCAGGTCGTCGTCGCCGTTCGCGCAGTCCAGCTTCGGGCAGCCGGTGACCCCGACCGGCTCGTCGTCGTGGAACTCCTCGACCGCGGTGTAGTAGACGGTCACCTCCCAGCCGTCGCTGACCCGGGCCGGCCGGCTGCCGGGGCCGGATGCGGGGCCGGGTGCGGGACTCGGGCCGGCCGTGACCGACGGCGTGGGCCGGGTGCGCCAGCCGAGCGACCACGGGGGAACCGAGGCGCTGACCGCGGTGACCGGCGGCGGGGGAGCGGGCGGCTCGTCCGGTTCGGTGCCGCAGCCGGCCGCCAGCACGACGACCAGGCTGCCGCACAGCAGCGGGCGGGGACGCATCTCCCGAGCATGTCAGCCGGCCGGAGACCGCAGGCCCGATTCCCCGGCATCGGCCAGCCGCCGCCACAGGTGGGCCAGGGTGGCCGCCCCGTTGACGAGCATGTCGACCAGCACCCGCTCGTCGCTGTCGTGCCACCGGTCCTCGGGCAGCCCCGTCCCGAAGAACAGCACCGGAGCGTCCACCACCCGGGACAGCAGCTCGGCCGGGCCGCCGCCGGCGTTGCCCATCCGCCCGGCCGGCTGGCCGAACCCGTCGGCCATGGCCTGCGAAAGGATCTCCACGGCGGGCAGGTCCCCGGGTGTCTGGTAGGGCTCCTGGGCGATCTCCTCGGCGATGCTCAGGTCGTACTCGGCCCGGCCGCCGAGCGTTTCCGCCACCCACTTGCGCAGCTTGCCGGCGATGTCGGCCGTCTTCTGACCGGGCACCAGGCGGAAACTGAAGTTGGCCGAGGCGACCGCGGGGATCGCCGAGCGGGTCGCGCCGACCGGATCGCCCGCGAGCAGGCCCAGCACCTCGACCGCCGGGCGCGTCCAGAGGCGTTCGAGCACGGTGTAGCCCAGTTCGCCGCCGATGCTGCGGGTCTCCGAGCGGGCCAGCCAGTCGTCGTCGCTGTAGGGCAGGGCGGCCAGTTCGGCCCGCCGCGCCGGCGTCGGCTCGCTCACGTCGTCGTAGAAGCCGGGCACCGTGATCCGGCCCTGGTCGTCGTGCAGCGCGGCGATCAGCTTGGCCAGCTCGACCGCCGAGTTGGGGGCGGGCCCGGAGGCGGCCCCGCTGTGCACGTCGCGCTCCGGCCCGTACACGTCGATCTTGGCGCCGACCATGCCGCGCATGCTCGTGCACACCGCGGGGTGGTCGGCCCGCCACATCAGCGTGTCGGAGAAGACCACCAGGTCGGCCGCGAGCAGGTCACGGTGCTCCTCGAGCAGTTCGGCCAGCCGTCCCGAGCCGGCCTCCTCCTCACCCTCGACGATCAGCTTGAGGTTGACGGCCGGGGCGGTCCGGCCCGAAGCGGCCAGATGCGCCCGTACGCCCCACAGATGGCTGATCACCTGCCCCTTGGCATCCGAGGCGCCCCGCCCGTACACGTACCCGTCCCGCAGCACCGGGTCGAAGGGCGCGGTCTCCTCCCACTGTTTCGCGTCCTTCACGGCCCGTACGTCGTGATGGCTGTAGATCAGAACGGTCGGCGCTTCCGGCTCGGCGCACCACTGAGCGAACACCGCCGGCGCCCCTTCGGCCTTCCACAGCCGTACGTCGGGAAAGCCGGTCGCCCGCAGCGCGCCGGCCAGCCAGTGCGCCGAGCGCAGCAGGTCGGCCGCGCCCTCCTCGACGCCGGCCACCGATCGGAGGCGGATCCAGCCCATCAGCTCGTCGATGAGTTCGTCGCGGTGTGCCGCCAGGAACTCGTGCACGTCGGTAGTCATCGGCCGCGCGGATACCCCGCTTGCTGCGGTTTATCCGTAACGAGGGTTTTCCCTGATTCGCGCATCGACCGGCGTGGATAGCGTCTCCTGTGTCTCGCCCAGAACACCCCCGACGGGCGGGAGAGGAGCACACCGACATGGTGCGAAACCCCCTGATCATCGCTCTGGCGGCCGGAACCGCGGCCGCCTCGGCCCTGGTTGCGGTGTCCGGTCCGGCTGCCGCTCAGCCCACCGCCCCGGCCGTGGACGCGGTCGCGCAGGCGGATGCCGTCGTCGCTTCCCGGCCCGCCGTACTGCGGGCCAGCAAGCACGACACGTTCCAGCGGCGCCAGGTCTACAAGTCGCACGGCCTCACGTACGCGTCGTACGACCGCACGTACAAGGGCCTCCCGGTCAAGGGCGGCGACTTCGTGGTCGTCACCGATGACGCCGGCGCGACGCGGTACACCTCGGTCGCGCAGAGCGGCTCGATCGGCGAGCTGGCCACCGTGGCCAAGGTGTCCGAGGGCGCGGCCGTCGCGACGTCGAAGCAGCAGCTCAAGACGGTCGAGAGCGTCGAGGGCACGCGGCTCGTCGTGGTCGCGTCCGAGGGCCGGGCGGCCCGGCTCGCGTACGAGACCACGGTCAACGGCATCGGCGCCGAGGGCATCAGCCGGCTGACCGTCGACGTGGACGCGGCCACCGGCCAGGTCCTGTCCACCGAGGAGCACGTCACCGAGGCCACCGGAACCGGAACCGGCTGGATCAACGGCACGGTCTCGCTCAACACCACCCAGTCCGGCTCGACGTACTCCCTCAAGGACCCGTCGATCACCAACCTGAGCTGCCAGGACGCGTCCACGCGAGTGACCTTCAGCGGTCCCGACAACGTGTGGGGCAACGGCAACGGCACCAGCAAGGAGACCGGCTGCGTCGACGCGCTCTATGTGGCGCAGAAGCAGAAGGCGATGCTGACGGCGTGGCTGGGCCGCAACGGCCAGAACGGCAGCGGCGGCGCGTGGCCGATCCGCGTCGGGCTCAACCAGCAGAACGCGTACTACGACGGCACCCAGATTCAGATCGGCAAGAACACCGCCGGTCGCTGGATCTCGTCGCTCGACGTGGTCGGCCACGAGCTGGGTCACGGCATCGACGACAAGACGCCGGGCGGCATCTCGAAGGGCGGCACCCAGGAGTTCGTCGCCGACACGATCGGTGCGGCCACCGAGGCGTACGCGGCCAACGCCGGCGACCCGTTCGACTACCAGGTCGGCGAGGAGGTCAACCTGGTCGGCAGCGGTCCGATCCGGTACATGTACAACCCGTCGCTCGCCGGTGACGCCAACTGCTACTCGAGCAGCACCCCGGGCTCCGAGGTGCACTCGGCCGCCGGTCCCGGCAACCACTGGTTCTACCTGCTGGCCCAGGGCAGCGGCGGCAACGGCCAGCCGGCCAGCTCGACCTGCAACGGCACCACGGTCACCGGTGTCGGCATCCAGGCCGCCATGAAGATCATGTATAACGCCATGCTGCTGAAGACCTCCAGCTCCTCGTACGCGAAGTACCGCGTGTGGACGCTGCAGGCGGCGAAGAACCTCACCCCGGGCAGCTGCACCCAGTTCAACGCGGTCAAGGCCGCCTGGAACGCGGTCAGCCTGCCGGCCCAGTCCGGCGAGCCCACCTGCTAGCAGACGTCAGTAGCGCACAAGGTGTCGGTGGCCGGGCTGTCAACGCCCGGCCACCGCTGCGCGACTGATGTCAGGACAAGAGGTCCAGGCGGAAAGCGGCGTCCTGCGCGAGCAGGAATCCGACTATGCCGACGATCCACGCCACGGCGTTGCTGCGGACGATCCAGTCACTCAGCCTGGTCAGCAGCGGGATGACGTGCTGCCCGGCGACTGAGCGAACCAGCAGCAGCACCAACGCGGGGACGATCATCACCAGGCAGTAACCGGCCATGACCAGCACGACGTGCGCTGTGGGCAGCGCCGCCGTGGTGACCATCCCGATCGCGGCGAGGTAGGGCAGCATCGTCGTCACCTCGGCGGCGGCTGCCGTGAGCGCCAGCCCGGCGAGGGCCGCGACGCCGCTGCCATCGGCCAGGGCGCGATCCCGCCAATTGAGCAGCCGGCCGCTACCGGCCGCCGTCTTGCTGCGCTCCAGCCGGAAGCTCCAGAAGAACAGGGCGACCCCGATGACGAGTTGCGCCCACAGCACCGGCCGGGTGTCGAGCAGGCGGCTGATTTGCGGCAGGAAGGCGTCCGCGCCCAGCGCGACGGCCACCCCGACCGCGAAGTAGAAGGCCGCGACCGTGCCCAGGAAGACCAGCATGCGCGCGGCCCGGACCCGGCCGGGATGTATCAGCAGCCAGGCGGGGATCAGCAACGTCCCGAAGCTGGTCGAGTCGATCAGTGCAAGGACCGCCAGTGAACCCAGGAGCGCGAATTCCATACCGCAGACTCTGCGGCGCGGCGGCCAGGCGTCGCGTCGGCCGAAGGATGTCCGGTCTCCGGGCGCGTACAACCTTTGACGGACGCCGTTCGGTGCGGCCCATGGTGGGATGGGCCTGTGGGAACGGCGCAGATGCGACACCGGCTCGTCGGTCAGTGGCGGAGTAGCACCCGGTTCCAGGACGTGATGGCCGCGGCCGGAACGTTCGCCGCCGGACTGGTGTTCAACCTGGTCGGCCTGACCGACGTCTGGTCCTCGATCCAGGTCGGTGGCCTCGCCGGCGTTCCGGGCTGGTGGCACACCGTCTTTCTGGCCGCCGGCTGCCTGGCCATGCTCGGCAAGCGCCGGCACCCGATGCTCGCGCTCGGCGCCGGCACCGTCGCTGCCGGCGCGGACGTGGCGCTCGGCGGGAGCGTCGCACTCGTTCTGGTCATGTTCGACCTGCTGCTGTCGGTCGGCCTGTACGCCTCCGCCCGCGCTCGGGTTGCGGTGACGACCGCGGTGTTCGTCGTCGTCGGCACGGCAAGCGTCGTGGGCGGTCTCGCCGCGGCCCAGTTCCGCATTGCCGTGTTCATCAGCCTGCAGCTGACCACGTTGCTGTTCGTGCCGCTGTGGTGGGCGGCGAACATGCGTCAGCAGCGTTCGCTGGGTGCGCTCGCCGCTGAAAGGACGACCTACGAGGCGGTCCTCGCCGAGCGTGCGGCGATGGCACGGGACCTGCACGACGTCATCGCCGCCCACCTGTCCACAACGGCGATCCACTCGGGCGCGGCCCTGGCGCTGCCGCCCGAGACAGAACGCGACCGGGCGGCGCTGCGCGCGGTCCGCATCAGCAGCCTGGCCGCGCTGGAAGAGATGCGGTCGATGATCCTGCTGTTACGGGCCGAGGACGCCCCGGCGAAGGATCCCACGATGCCCGGCGGCTTGGATCACCTGCCCGGCCTCATCGAGGCGGCCGCGGCCCAGGGTCTGCGGGTCGACGTGCACACCCGCGAGATCCCGCGGATCCCGGTGCTGGTGGCACACGCCATCTACCGGATCGTCCGAGAGGCGCTGACCAATGCGCGCAAACACGCGCCGGCCTCGGAGGTACGCCTCGACGTACGCGAGGCCGGCAACCGGGTGACGGTGACGGTTGTCAACACCCTGACCCGCCCGGAAGACCTCGACCATCACGCGCTGACCGCGGGCACGGGCCTGACATCAATGCGCGAGCGGGCCGCGCTGCTGGGCGGCCGGCTGATCGCGAGCCGGGACGGCGACCACTGGCGTGTCCACGCGACGCTGCCCCTGCATCCCCGGGAACGCCCGTGACGGAACCCCGGATCCGCGTCCTGCTCGCCGACGACCACGCCGCGATCCGCGCCGGCCTGCGCCTGATGCTGGAACAGGCGGCCGACATCGCAGTGGTGGGCGAGGCGGCCGACGGCGCGATCGCTATCCGCCAGGTCACCGCGCTGCGCCCGGACGTGGTGCTGATGGACATCCGCATGCCCGGCATCGACGGCATCACCGCGACCCGCGCGATCACCGCGACCGGCGCGGCCGACGTACTGATCCTCACGACATTCGACATCGACGATTATCTGTTCGGTGCACTGCGTGCGGGCGCGGCGGGCTTCCTGCTGAAATCGGTGGAACCGGCCGCCCTGGTGGATGCCGTGCGCCGGGTCGCGGCGGGGGACGGCGTCGTCGCGCCGGAGGTGACCCGCCGGCTGCTCGCCGCCTTCGCCGCCACCGAGCCGCCACCGGCGACGCCACGCACGCATCCGTCCCTCGACAGCCTGACCGCCCGCGAACAGGACGTGCTGGCAGCGCTCGGCCGTGGCCTGTCCAACGCGGACTTGGCGGCGACCTTCGCGATCACCGAGGCAACCGCGAAGACCCACGTGTCCCGGGTCCTGGCCAAGCTCGGCTGCACCTCCCGGGTGCAGGCCGCCATCCTCGCCAAGGAGGCCGGCATAACCTGACCTCGCGCGCTCACCGGGCCTTTCATCTTGCGGAAACATTGACGACATTCACTGGCCACACTTACAGTTCCAGTCACGTGAGAGCGCTCTCACGGTCTGGTCTGGAGGCGTGATGAGATCGGTCTTGCGGAGACAACTCGGCGTGGCCATAGCCGCGGCCGTCGTAGCCGGGCTCGGCGCGGTGGCCATCAGCGGAACGGCCGGCGCGGCCCCGGTCGGCGCGGGCAGCTACACCGAGACCCTGCCCGCCGGGGCGAGCCTGCCGGTCGGCTGCGGGGACCTGGCCACCAACCCCCGGCAGTTCATGACGGCCAACGCCCCGGCCGGTCCGGTGCCGACCAACGACTGGTGGTCGTCGCTGGTCTTCAAGAAGTTCGACTGCGCCTACAGCGAGAACCTGCAGGCGCACCCCACGAGCTACGACACCACCTCGGGCGGGCTGGGCTTCTCGTACACCACCACGCCGCAGATCAGCGGCTCGGCCACCGGCGTCGGCGAATACCACTACATCTATCAAGAGGACTTCACCGCCGGGGTGGCCGGGCTGAACGCGCCCCGGACCCTGGTCGACGGCTGGACCGACTGGACCGTCACCCCGTACTGGAGTGACGGCACCCGCACCATGAAGGCGACCATCGGCCACGGGCTGCCGTTCGCCTACTTCCAGGTCACCGGCGGCAACGCCCAGATCGCCGCCAAGAACACCCCGACCGTCTGGTCCAACAGCGGTTCCCGGATCGGCTATTCGGTCGCGGGCAAGGACTACGTCGCGTACGCGCCGACCGGGGCCACCTGGACGGTCAGCGGCAACATCATCACCTCCACGCTGGCCGGCAAGGGCTACTTCTCGATCGCCGTGCTGCCCAGCGGCAGCGACCGGATCGCGCTGGCCGACAGCTACGGCCGCTACGCCCACAACCACGTCACCGGCACCCGGGTGTCCTACTCGTACGACCAGAACACCAGCCGGGTCGCCACGACGTACACCTACAACACCACCGCCCGCGAAGGCACCGGCAGCGGAACCGTCATCAGCCTCTATCCCCACCAGTGGCGGGCCCTGACCGGCGCCACCCCGATCACGCCGACCTACGTGAGCGCCCGCGGAGCGATGAAGACCCTCGTCGGCGCGTCGTCGTTCACCACCTCCGCGGTCTACAACGGGGTGCTGCCCGAGGTTCCCGCGGTCGCCACCGGCAGCGGCTCCGACCTGGCCACGCTCAACGGCTACCTCGATCAGGTCAAGGCCAATCCGGTTCCCGTACGCAACAACGACACGTACTGGACCGGCAAGGCGCTCGGCATGGGCGCGCGGATCGCCGAGATCGCCGACCAGCTCGGCCGCACCGACGTTCGCGACACCGCCCTGGCCGCCATCCGCACCCAGCTGACCGACTGGTTCACCGCCTCGTCCGGCAAGACGCAGAAACTCTTCTACTACGACCGCAACTGGGGCACCCTGATCGGCTACCCCGCGTCGTACGGCTCCGACGCCGAACTCAACGACCACCACTTCCACTACGGCTACTACATCGCCGCCGCGGCCACGCTGGCCAAATTCGACCCGGCCTGGGCCACCAGCTCGCGGTACGGCGGCATGGTCGACCTGCTGATCCGCGACGCCAACAACTACGACCGCGGCGACAACCGGTTCCCGTACCTGCGGGACTTCGACATCTTCGCCGGGCACGACTGGGCGGCCGGGCACGGCGCGTTCTTCGCCGGCAACAACCAGGAGTCCTCGTCGGAGGGCATGAACTTCGCCAACGGCCTGATCCAGTGGGGGCAGGCCACCGGCAGCACCGCGATCCGCGACGCCGGCATCTTCCTCTGGACGACCCAGTCGGCCGCGATCAACGAATACTGGTTCGACACCCGCAACGAGAACTTCCCGGCGGCCTTCGCCCACAACACGGTCGGCATGGTCTGGGGCGACGGCGGCGCGTACGCCACCTGGTTCGCCTCGGCCCCCGAGCAGATCCACGGCATCAACATGCTGCCGGTCACCGGCGGGCACTTCTACATGGGCAACGATCCGGCCTACGTGCGGCGCAACTACGCCGAGATGGTCACCAACGCCGGCCACGAACCGGCCCTCTGGCAGGACATCGCCTGGCAGTACCTGGCGCTCGGCGACGGCGACGCGGCGCTGGCCAAGTTCCGGGCCAACAGCGGCTACACCCCCGAGGAGGGCGAGACCAAGGCGCACACGTTCCACTGGATCCGCAACCTCGCGGCGCTCGGCACGACCGATCTCAGCGTCACCGCCAACCATCCGCTCCACCGGGTGTTCAGCAAGAACGGCGCCCGTACGTACGTCGCCTCCAACATCACCAACGCGGCGCTCACCGTGACCTTCTCGGACGGCAAGGTCCTGTCCGTCCCGGCCGGCCGCACGGTCGCCTCCGGCGCGCTGAACTGGTCGGGCGGCAACGCGACCGGTGGCGGGAGCAACCCGTCCACCACGCCCCCGACGACCACCCCGCCCACCACTCCTCCGACGACCCCGCCCACAACGCCGCCGACCACGCCTCCGGCCGGTGGGGGAGCGGTGCGGTATCTCCAGACGGGCGGCGCGCTGGCCGGCGCCGCGGGCACGGCCGGGACGGCGACGGTGGCCAAGTCGTCCGGGGCCAACGACAACCAGCCGCACTCGCCGACCACGTTCACCGCGACCGGCCTCAACCTGACCTACCGCTCGGGCGCCGCCACCGCGTTCGGCATCTCGGTCGACGCCGGCACCTCGGTCGGCAACGCCACCCAGCTCCGGGTCTCCTACGACCTGACCGGCAACGGCAGCTTCGACCGGGTCGAGACCTACCGCTACTTCGCCACCGACCCGGTCACCGGCTGGGAGCGCTACACCGACGCCAGCGGCCAGGTCACCACCACCGGGGCCCTCGGCAATCTGGCCAACGGCACGGTCAAGGTGGAGATCTGGAGCGCCATCGGCTCCGCGCCGAGCACGGTCTCGCTGGGCGCGCTGTCCACGGTGACCCTGCCCTACCAGTAGCACCGGAGCACGCCGGCCCGCGATATCGGTTGACCATCGGTTCGCGGGCCGGTTGACTCCGCGGATGGTGGAGATCCACGAAGTCGACGTGCACGACGATGCGGCCCTCAGAGCGTGGCATGCGGCCGTACGGGAAGGGGAGAGCGCCGGGCGGGTGGCGCCTCTCGTTTTCACGTACGCCTCCCTGGCCGCCTCGTTCCGCGATCCCGGCCCCAACACCCGGCGCCTCCCGGTCGCCGCGGTCGAGGGGACCACCACCGTGGGGGCGCTGCTGATCGACATGCCCCTGCGGGAGGACGTCACCACCGCCGTGGTCGAGATCAACGTCCCGCCCGCGCACCGGGAACGCGGCGTCGGCGAGGCCCTCTGGCGGTGGGCGCGCGACAGGACGGCGGCCGAGGGACGGCCGGTGCTCAGCGTCGAGATCAACATTCCGGCCGGCCGCACCCCCGGAAGCTGGCCGGGATCCCGGTTCGCCGAGCGGCGCGGGTTCCGCAGCGTGCACGTCGAGGACCATTTCGTCCGGTCGCTGCCCGCCGAAGTCCCGGAGGCGCCTCTGCCGGACGGCTACGAACTGATCAGCTGGGCCGGACTGTGCCCGGCCGACCGGCTGACCGACCTCGCCGCCATGCACACGACGATGTCGCAGGACGTGCCGACCGGCGAGGCGACCCACGAGACGGCCGTCTGGGACGCCGACCGGGTGCGGGTCAGCGACGAGCGGCTGGCGGCCGGATACGTCTCCCTGGTCAGCCTGGTGCGCACCACGGACGGCGAACCGGCCGGATACACCCAGATCCTGGTGCCGCGCGAGGACCCGGACAACGCGTTGCAGGAGGACACGTTCGTGGCCCGCGAGCACCGCGGAAAACGGCTCTCCGCGGTGCTCAAGTCGGCCAACCTGACTCAGCTGGCCGGCCATCGCGGGTCACGGCGTTTCCTGCACACCTGGACGGGCGAGGACAACGCGGTCATGCTCAGGGTCAACCGGGCGTACGGGTTCCAGCCGGTCGAGCGGACCCACACGTACGAGCTCAGCCCAGCGTGAGCCGCACGTCGTCGACGTCGAACGCGGTCACGCCCGGATTCGCCGACTCGGAGCCGACAAAGCTGATCGTGGTGGCGCGGTCGGTGGCGCCGGCCGGCCAGGCGCCGGTGGTGTGCTGCGTCCACTCCTTCGGGTGGTCGTAGGCCAGCGAGAGGATCGTCTTGGGCGGCGTGCCCGCCACGGCCAGCCCGATGTTGAGCGAGTCGCCGCGGTTGGTCTCGGTGGTGCTGACCCGCACCCAGTACGACAGCGTCAGCGTGCACCCGGCCGGCACCGTGACCGTCGTGCGCAGCAGGTCGGTGCGTGTCACGTCGAGCCCACCCAGGGCCGCGTAGGCGCGGCCGGTGTGCGCGGGCCGGGCCTGATCCCCCAGCACGACGATGCGCGGCCCGGCCGTCCAGCCGGTGGCGCCCCGCTCGAAGCTGGAGTTCGGCACGACCTGACCCGAGCACGCCGCAGCCGCGGGCGCCTGGGTCCGCGGCTGGTGCCCGTACGACGCGCTGCCCGAGACCAGAAGCAGCGCCCCGGTGGCGGCAGCGGTGATGACAGTCTTCATGAAGCCTCCCCGTGGTTAATAAATCGGAGACTATCGATGGCCGCCACAAGAGCACAACGGCCGGGTCCGACCCCTCAGACGGTTGCCGGCACCTGATCCGCCGGAGTGTCCGCCGCGCTCGGGCGGGCGCGGCGAAGGTCCAGGATCACCAGGGCGAGGTTCGCGGCGGCGGCGGCCCCGGCGATCGCGGTCAGGGGCGCGGTCAACGTCGAGCCGGCGCCGTGGCCGAGCAGGGCTCCGGCGACGGCCGCGATCAGGGTCACCACCAGTGCACTGCGGTGCGGGCGATCGTGCCGGGTCCAGGCCGAGTAGGCGCCCAGGCCGACGGCCGCACTGACGGCGGGCACTACCACGGCGGTGCCCGCCACGAAAGCGTCCAGGCCCAGGGTCCAGACCAGGAGGGTGGCCAGGAACCAGCCGCCGAGCCCGAGCGGGACCGGGGTCAGGATCCTCAGCCACCTTCCGGCCCGCGGCCGGTATCCGCCCCGGCGGGCCCGGCGGGTCATCGCGGCCAGCAGCGCCACGGCGAGCACCGATCCGCCGACGGTGAGACCGACCAGCAGCGTGGCGATCGCCGACATGCTCAGCGGTCCGGGATCGAAGGCGACCGGGCGGGTCCCGAACTTCGAGTCATCGGGCCGGCCACTGTCGTAGAAACTGGTCAGCAGGTGACGGCCGGCCTCGGCGTCGTCCCAGAAGTCGGCGGTGTGGCCGAGCTCGGGCAGGATGACCTGGCGGCCGTTGGGCAGCAGAGGCAGCAGGTCGCCGGTCGCCGTCTCGGCCGGGGTGGAGAAGTCGACCGTGCCGCTGACCAGCAGGGTCTCCACGGTGCTGCGCTGAGGCGTGCGGTACGGCGCGTTGTCCGGGCTGTCCGGCCAGACCGTGGAGAAGCCGGCCGGTCCGCCCCAGAGGAAGTTCGTGCCGTCGCTGCGCAGGACGGAGCCCGGGTCACCGCCGGCCTGATAGAAGGTTTTCGCGGCGGGGGCGTCGAGCATGGCGAACGAGGCGAACTCGCCCCAGACGATCGAGTCGGGCAGCTGCAGCTCGCCGAGCACGGACATGGCCCACAGCGACCCCGGCCCGCTGAGATAGGCATCGATCACCGTGGGCGCGTTCAGCGGCGCCGAACTGCGACCGTTGTGATGCATGCCGAACATGCTGGTGGCCCGCACGGAGCCCGCGTGGATGGCGAACGGGCCCCACCGTTGCGGCCCGTCGGCGGCGTCGCGCATCGAGCCGGCGAGGTCGTCCGTGCGGGCGGAGCATCCGGGGTCGGCGGCGCACAACTGGGCGTACCGGGAAATCTGGTTGTCGGTGATCTTCGGGTCCCAGACCATGTGGCCGGGCGGGTTCACGGAGACCATCGCCGAGCGGAACAGGGAGCCGGGATGACGCCAGGAGTAGACCATCGCGGTGCGGGTTCCCGCACTCGAGCTGAGCAGATTGATCCTCCGATAGCCGAGGGCGGTGCGGGCGGCCTCGAGGTCGTCGACGCGCTGGGCGGCGGAATACCCGGTCAGATCGACACCGCTCGCGGTCAGGCGCCGGGCGCAGGCGCTGAAGGCGAGCGTGGTGGCCTGCTGGGACTCCGCGCCGGTGAGGTCGCCCTGGGCGTGCCTCATGCCGGTGACCTCGGGGCAGTCGAGCCTCCGTGAGCCGTCGACGCCCCGATAGCCGACCAGAACCACATCGTGGTCGGCGGTGAGCCGGCTCGCCTGCGGGAAGGTCATGTTCGTGCTGCCGGGGCCGCCGCCCAGCCGGAAGACGGGTTCGCGAGGTTCCGGCGCGGCGGCGCGGATCCGGATGACCGGCAGGGCGATCAGGTCGGACGCCCCGTCCCGCCGGTTCTCCGGCACGACGAGGGTGCCGCACTCGGCCCGTACGGTGCCCGCCTCGGTCTTGTAGTCGCATTTGCCCATCGACAACTCACCGGCCCTCGCGCCGTCCGGCACAGCCAGGGTGCCCGGCGACCACACGTTCAGAAAGGCCAGCGCGATGATGACTCCCGCGGTGACGAGCAGGGCGAGCATCCGGGGCAGGGAACGGCGGCGGGGGCCGATGTCTTCCATGGCAGCCGAAGGTAGGTGTTCCCGTCGCTCGTAACCTCCCTCACGCGGGGGAGGCGCGGAAGGCGGAGACCGGTCATGATCATCCGGTGAGTCGTTCCGACCGGGCACGCCGCTTCCTGGCCGGCCAGGCCCTGCTGGTGGCGGGCGCGTGTGTGGTCATCGACGTGCTGGCCTTCGTGGTGCAGGGCCTTCCGTCGGCCGGCACCGTCGCGGGGCTCGTGTCGCTGCTCGCCATCATCGCGGCCGACGCGCTGCTCGCCACGCGGACGCGGTGGTCCGGGTGGGTCGCCGCGGTCGCGGTGGCGGTCAACGCGGGGTGTGGCCTGCTGCTGGGCGGGCCGCCGAGCCTGCGGCTCAACGAGGCCGGCGTGCTCGTCGCCACCTATCGTGCGGGCGCGTGGTTGCGGGGCGTACCCGCCGTCGCCTCCCTCGTGGTGGTGATCGGCGGTCTGGTGCCGGCGTTCCTCGCCCGCGGACACCCGCTGGACTGGACTCTGGTCATCGCCGCCGTCAAGACCGGTCTGGTCTCCTGGATGGTGGGCCGTTACACCACCGCCCGGCGTGAGTTCCTCGACGAGTTGCGACGGCGGACCGAGCAGGAGGAACGGGACGCTCTCGAGGCGGTGAGCCGGGCCATCGCCGCGGACCGCGCCGGAATCGCGCGGGACCTGCACGACGTGGTCACCCATCACGTCAGCGCGATCAGCGTGCACGCCGGCGCCGCCCGGATGCGGCTGGCCAGGTCGAACGCCGACCCGTCGGCGCTCACGTCGCTGAGGTCGGTGGAGGACGCCAGCCGTTCCGCGCTCGGCGACCTGCGCAACATGCTCGACCTGCTGCACGGTGAACGCCGCGCCGAACAGTGCGGGCTGGCCGACATCGACAACCTGCTGCACGGCTTCCGGGCGGCCTCGATCCCGGTCCGGCTGGACATCCGCGGTGAACGGTTCGCCCTGCCACCGGCCGTTGACACCGCGCTCTACCGCGTCGTTCAGGAGATGCTGACCAACGCGCTGCGCCACGGCGACGGCGGCGTCATCACCGTCACCGTCCGCTACGGCGAATCCACGGTCGAGGTCGAAACGCTCAACCCGTACTCGCCGTCACGTCCGGTGAGCGGCGGAGGCCGGGGGCTCCTCGGCATCCGCTACCGCGTCCACGCCCTCGGTGGCCGTCTGCTGGCCGGGCCTGGCGCCGGTGCTCACATGTGGAGCACCGCGGTCTCCTTCGATCGCCCGGCGCCGGCATGACGATCTCGGTGGTGATCGCCGACGACCACGAGGGCTTCCGGTCCGGATTCCGGGCGATCCTCGAAACCCAGGACGACATCGTCTGCGTGGCCGAGGCGGGCGACGGCGAACAGGCCGTCATGGACGTCCAGCGACTGCGGCCGGACGTGGCCGTCCTCGACATCCGCATGCCGCGCCGCGACGGTCTGGGCGCGGCCAAGGCCATCCTGGCGCTGCCCGGCCACCGTACGCAGGTCGTCGTCCTGACCACCCACGACACCGACGAGTACGTGCACCGGGCCGTCAACGCCGGCGCTCGCGGCTTCCTGCTCAAATCGATGCCGCCGGAGGAACTCATCGCGGCCATCCGGATCGCCGCCCGCGGCGACGTCCTGATCGATCCCTCGATCGTGCGCCGGCACCTCACCCGCTTCGCCGAGGCCCTGGACCCGGTGACCCTGCCCGTGGAACTGACCCGGCTGACCGAGCGCGAGCGTCAGGTGCTGCAATCGTTGTCGCGGGCCCACAGCAACGCGGAGATAGCCCGCCACCTGCACATCGGCGAGCAGACCGTGAAGACCCACATCTCGAACATCCTGCGCAAGCTGAACCTGCGCGACCGAACCCACGCGGTCGCCTACGCCCACCTGACCGGTTTCGCCGAGCGCTGACCGGCCGACTCACCAGATATCCGAACCGCAGGTGATCTGTCGGTATCGTGCCGGCGCCCGCGCCGAGGGAGCCCGTATCGGCGCACCGGACGCAGTCCAGCTCGCCGACGGGAGGCGCGGAGAACGCCTCTCCACACTTCGCGTGCCAGAACCTGAAGTCAGCGCCAAGCACAATGAATGCAGCGTCGGCCAGCTCCGGACTCAGCGCAGGCCGCCTCGAACTGAGCGCAGGTCGCCTCGAACTGAGCGCAGGTCGCCTCGAACTGAGCGCAGGCCGCCCAGAACTGAGCGCAGGCCGTCCCGAACTCAGCGCCGGGCGGCCCCGAACCAGCGCCGGCCGCCCCGCTCCGGCCCGGGAGCCGGCCGGGCCGGGGCGGCCGGGAGTGCCTGTGTCCGAACGCCGCACCGGGCGCCCGGCTTGCGGGCCGGTCCGGGTTTGGCCGAGGTGGCGGCGCCGTCAGGACGACCGTGCTGGTGCGGCGGGCGCTGCGTCTCGGCCCGTGACGCCGACCGTGAAACGGCGGCCCGGGTTGGGGCCCGGCGTGGCGGTGATGCGCAGCGGCCGGTCCGGCCGGGTGGGGGTGATCGTCAGGTGGCGGAGCACCAGCGCCATGGTGGCGACCGACAACACCTCGGTCATGCCCGCGCCCAGGCAGGTGTGGCTGCCGACCGAGAACGGGGCGTAGACCGAGGCCTTGCGGGCGGCGGCGAAATCGCGGTCGATGTCGAAACGGGCGGGCTCGGGGAAGTGCTCGGGCAGTTGGTGCGGCACCGAGGTGGCGACCAGCACCCGGCGGCCCGCGTCGATGCGGTAGCCCTCGAAGTCGAAGTCTTGAGTCACCGTGCGGGCGGAGCCGGGCGCCGGTGGGTACACGCGGAGCGTTTCCATGGTCAGGCCCTGCAGTGCGGGCATGTGACGCAGCCGTTCGAAGGTGAGTGGGCCGTCGTCGGCCTCGGCGGTCACGCGCGCGAGCACGCCGGGGTTTCGCAGCAGCGCGTGCAGCATGAAGCTGTAGAGGTAGGCCAGCGTGTTGATGCCCGCGAAATAGCCCTGCAGCGCCATCCCGGCCCGCACGTCGAGGGGATACGGCTCGCCGTTCTCGTCGACCGCGTCGAGGGCCCGGTCGAGCAGGTCGCGCGGGCCGCCCGGGCGGGGCGACGCCGCTCGCTCCTGCAACGCGGACCGGGCGAAGGCCAGGATCTCGGCGCGGGCCCGGCGATAGGCGGGCCACCGCAGCGTCGCGGCCGGCCACTTGCCTGCGATCGTCACGTCGAGAACCAGCTCGAACGCCGACCGCAGCGTCTCGAAGCGGGCCGCGGAACTCTCCCCGGTCAGCGCGATCGACAGCTGGGCCGCGGCCAGCCGCTGGAACCGGTCGACCACCGGCAGCGCCGGCTGCCCCCGCCACTCGCCGATCAGGCGCTCGGTCTCGGCCGTCACCTCGGGCCACCGCGCGGCCAGCAGATCCCTCGACAGGCCGGTGGCCAGCACCTTGCGCAGATGCCGGTGCGGACGGCCGCGCAGCACGTGCACCCGCATGCCGAACTCGCGGTTGAGCCCGCCGAAGCTCTGCTCGCTGGAGAACACCTCGTCGCCGTGCTCGAGCAGGAACCGGTTGGCCCGCTCGCCGGCCATGATGACGAACGCCTGATTGAGCGCGCGCACCCGATAGACCGGACCCATCTCGTGATAGGTATCCACGAAGAACTGCTGGACGTCGCCCATCATCCGAAGAGCGTTTCCCAGTACGGGAATCCCGGGCGCGGCCGGCGGTGAGGTCATGCGTACATTCTGGACCGGGCGCGCTAGTCGAGCCAGGTTACGTCAGGACCACCCTCGGCGCCCAGCCGTTCCCGGGCCGCGGGCCGGTCCCGGTCGCCGCGCCCGATGACGTCCACCCCGGCCGGCGTGACCAGCGACCGCTCGAAGGCCAGCACGACCAGTTCCCGGTCGTCGCTGACGTGGGTCACCCGCCACCGGCTGCTCAGCACCCCGAGCACGCCGTTCCCCCGCCAGGTGAAGAGCCCGCCCGCGGCATCGAACCGGTCGACACCGGCGATCCTCCGGGTCGCGCCCGACCGCGTCCGATAGCTCACCACGTCGCGCAGGGCGAGCGGGGAGCCGGGCAGTTCCTCGTACGAGAAAAGGGGTCGTAGCCGCCGCCCGGACAGCCACATCGGGAAGGTCGTCGCCAGGACCCGCCACTCGCCGGGCAGGGTCGCGCGCAGCAGCGCCTCATCAGCCATCGCTCGCTTCTATGCGACCTGGTCGTCGAGGTCAAGACCTGAGGGCCTCCGTCGGGGTCAGACGCGACGCGTGCACCGCCGGATACACGCCGGCGACCAGGCCGACCAGCGCCGAACCGCCGAGGCCGGCGAGCGTGGCGGGCAGCGGCACGACGATCGGCCAGCCCTGGTGGTGGGCGTAGGCGGCGGTCAGCAGCACCCCGAGCGCCGCCCCGGCCACCCCGCCCAGAATGGACAGCACGGCCGCCTCGGTGAGGAACTGGGCCCGGATCTGACCACGGGTGCTGCCCAGCGCGCGGCGCAGACCGATCTCGGCGCGGCGCTCGAGCACCGAGACCACCATCGTGTTGGCGACGCCGACCCCGCCCACCAGCAACGCCACGGCGCCCAGGCCGAGCAGGAGGACCGAGAACGCCGCCTCGGTGGCGCGCTTGGCCGCCAGGGCGTCCGACGGGCGGGTGACCCGGACGTTGTCCGGCGCGGCCGGGTCGACCGTCGCCGGAAGCACCCCGCGCACAGCCTCGATCAAAGACTCCTGAGCCCGTACGTACATGGTGGTGGGACGGTCGTCGAAGCCGAGCGCCTGCCGCGCCACCGACCAGCCGACCAGCACCGAGCGGTCGACGTCGGGGGCCAGCGGGATCGGGTCGAGCACGCCCGTCACGGTGAACCAGCGCTTGCCGATGATCACTTGCGGGGCGGGACCGGAGGCCGGGATCGCGTCGAAACCGAGCCTGGTCGCGGCCACGGCGCCCAGCACCACGGCCGGGAACGCCTGCTCGGCCGGGGTGAGCCAGTGCCCGCTGCGGACCCGGGCGTCGAGCACGGCGAGCAGGTCCGGCCGGGTGGCCCGGACGGTCAGGCCGGAGCCGTCGCGGGGGTCGGTGCGGTCGGAGCGCCGCACCACCGCCCCGGTGCTCGCGGTCGCGGTGACCTCGGTGACCGGCGCGATCCGTTCCACCATGGCGACCGACCCGGCGGGCAACCCTCCCGCCGCACCGTCGCGCTGAGCCGGGACGACCTCGAGCAGGTCGGCGCCGAGCGCGGCCAGTTGCCGGTCCAGCGCGGCCTGGCTGGAGGCGGGAATGCCGGTGACCACGACCATGGTGGCCAGACCGATCGCGATGCCGAGGGCGGACAGGGCCGCGCGGGTGCGCCGCGTGCGGAGGCCGGACACACCCAGCTCGAGCCAGTCGAGCGGGCTCACCGGCCGGTCACCGGACGGCCGTCGAGGATCATGCTGACGTCCCGTACGGCGGGCACCGGGGTCACGAGGTCGTCACCACCCGGGTGCCCTCGGCCAGACCGGTGCCGCTGATCTCGACCAGGCCGCCGGCGAACATGCCCGTCTCGACGGCGACCATCCCCGCCCCCTCGACCTGCACCGCGTATCCGCCTTCGGCCAGCGCGAGCAGGGCGCCGACCGGAGCCACGAGCACGTCCCGGCGGGTCTCGGCGGGGAACTCCACCTCGACGGGCGCGGCGTCGAGGCGCGCCACCGCGGCCGGCTTGCCGAGGGCGATCGTCACGGTGACGGTCGGCGGGGATCCGTCGTCGCCCGCCCGCACGGTTGCGGCGACGCCACCGACCTGGCCGGGCACGGCGCGTTCGTCCGGCAGCCGTACGGTGACCCGGTCGCCGCGGCGGATCGAGCCGGCCTCGCCCAGTTCGGCCTGCACGGTGACGACCTTGGCGGTCGGCGTGACGGTCATCAGCGGGGCCTCGGCGGCATCGCCGGTCAGCGCGGCCAGCGACTCGACCCGGACCGCGCCGGTGAGCACGGCGACATCCCCGGCGCCGATCGTGCCGGTGACCGGCAGGCCGACGTCGTCCTGCCAGCGCTTGACCGCGGCGATCAGGTCCGGGGTCAGCACGTCCTCGCCGGCGCGCACCACGGCCCGGGCCTCCCGCGCGGGCTTCGCGGCGGTCGGCCGAAGCCGTTCGTCCGGCGCAGGCTCGGCCGCGGGCAACCGGACCCGTTCGCCCTTCGAGTAGCGGCGGCCGACGGAGTAGCCGAGCGCTTTGAGGTTCTGCCGGACGACCCGGACGTCGCGGCCGATCATGTTGGGCTGCGAGAGCGGCCGGAACAGCGGGAGCCCGCCATAGAACAGCGGCACGGGCTTGTCGTCGACGCGGTACAACGCCTTGCCCCGTGAGACCACTGTGCCCGGCGCCGGCAGCCACGTGACCACCCCGGCCCGGCCACCCTTGACCGGCCTCGCCGTGCCGTACCCCAGCTGCCCGGTCAGCGCGACGCTCGACGTCAGGTCCTGCCGGGACAGCGCCGCGGTGGCCGCTTTCACGGGCGCGGGGGCCGGTTCGACGTCCGGGCTCCGCGCGAACCACACCGCGGCGGCCAGCCCCACCACGAGCGCCGGAACGGCCCGCACCACGGGCCGGGATTTCAGCATGTGGCGGATTGTGGCCGAACATATTTAGGAACCTGTTAGCGCGGCCCGGGAAAGGGACGGCGGCCCCTATAGTCGTCGCCGTGCGCGCGTATTTGCTGATTGCCGAGGACGATCCCGCCCAGGCCGAGGGGATGCGCCGCTATCTGGTCGCCGACGGCCACGAAACCGTCGTGGTGCACGACGGCCGGGCCGCACTTCAGCAGGTGAGGCTGCGTCCCCCCGATCTGCTGGTGCTCGATGTGATGATGCCCGGGCTGGACGGGATCAACCTGAGCCGGATACTGCGGGCCGAATCCGATATTCCCATCCTGATGCTGACGGCCCGCTCCGGAGAGGACGATTTGCTGACCGGATTCGACGGCGGGGCCGACGATTACCTGACGAAGCCGTATTCGCCCCGGGAATTGGTCGCGCGGATCCGGGCCCTGCTGCGCCGCAGCCACGGACGGGGCGAGGCGACCACCACGCTGACCGTGGGCGACCTCGTCGTCGACCCCGGCCGGCACGAGGTCCGCATCGACGGCGTCGCGGTCGACTGCACACCCGGCGAGTTCGCCCTGCTGGCCGCGATGGCCGCCGGGCCCGAGCGGGTCTTCACCCGAGCCCAGCTGCTCAAGTACACCAACGGCGTCGAGCGGGACTCGGTCGAACGCAGCATCGACGTGCACGTCCTCAACCTCCGCCGCAAGATCGAACCCGACCCCCGCCGGCCGTCCCGGCTGGTCACCGTCTACGGCATCGGCTACAAGCTCACCGCCGGGCCGGCCTGATGGACGCCCCGCGGGTGCCGCCGTACCAGAGCCTGACCTTCCGCCTGCTCGCCACCTCGCTGGCCATCGCCGCGGTGGCCGTGCTGGCCACGGCCTGGCTGGCCTCGCAGTCCACCTCGCAGGCCATCAAGCAGCAGCTGGGCCGGTCGCTGAGCGAGGACAAGGGCGTCTACGACGAACTGCTGACGTACGCGGCCACCCACCGCGACTGGTCGGCCGTGCAACCTCTGGTCGCCGCGCGGGCTACCAAGCTCAACCGGCGGATCACGCTGATGACCGGGAACCGGCAGACCATCGCCGACTCGGCCACCGGCCCCTCGCTGGCCACCGCCCGCCCGTCCGCGACCGTCGACCCGCTCTCGGTCGACCTGGGCCTGACCGGGCGCACCGACCGCATCGATCCGCGCGTCGTCGGCCCCTACCGGCTGACGACGGCCGAGCAGCGGACGATGCGCGCCGAGCTGGCGGCCGCGCGGCAGTGCCTGGACGGCTTCGGCAGCACGGGCCAGATCGTCGCCGGCCCGCACGCCCGTCCCAAGGTGGTCGTCACCCAGCTGGGCAAGCAGACGGACACCTGTGCCCTGGTCCCGTCGACGGCCAGGACCGAGGAGCGCCCGCTGGCGGCCTTGCGGAAGCTCGTCGCCACTTGCGCCGGCGAGAAGGACCCGGAGCAGGTGGGTCTCGCGCCCGACCTGACTGTCTTCATCTCCGATCCGGCCACCGGACTGAACGACCCCGATCGCATGGCGCGCGCGGCCGGATGCGTCGACAAGGCCCGGCGGACCCAGCTCGAGCCGTACGTCGCCCCGCCCGCGCTGCTGTTCGTCACCGACCCGGCCGACCCCCTGTTTCCGCTCTCCCGGGAAAATGTCGTCCGCACCGGGACGGTCACCGCCGTCGTGCTGCTCCTGGCCGTGCTCGTCACCGTGCTCGTCGGCCGGCGCCTGGTCCGGCCCCTGCGCGCCCTCACCGAGGCGGCCCGGCGGCCCGGCGCCTACCAGCGGGTCCCGGTCACCGGCCGGGACGAGATCGGCTATCTGGCGGCCGCGCTCAACGAGCTGGCCGACCGTCGCGAGCAGTCCGAGCAGCAGCGCCAGGCCATGGTCAACGACGTCGCGCACGAGCTGCGCAATCCGCTGACCAACCTCCGGACCTGGCTCGAGGCCGTACGCGACGGGCTGGCCACCGTGGACGGGCCGGTGCTCACGCTCCTGCAGGATCAGACCGCGCAGCTCCAGCACCTCGTCGACGACCTGCGCGACCTCGCCGCGGCCGACGCGGGCACGCTGCGCATGCACCCCGAGCCGACCTTCATCAACGACACCGTGGCCCAGGTGACCGACGCCCACCTGCCCAACGCCACCACCGCCGAGGTGCGCCTGCTCACCGAGCACGACGGCGACCCCGAGGTGGTGGTGGACCCGGTGCGGCTGAGCCAGCTGATCGGCAACCTGCTCTCCAACGCGATCCGCCACAGCCGGCCCGGCGGCACGGTGACCGTCCGCACCGGCGTCGCCGGCGGCCACCTGACGGTCGCGGTGGCCGACACCGGCGTGGGCATCGCCCCGGGCGACCTGCCCAAGGTCTTCGACCGGTTCTGGCGGGCCGACGAATCCCGCTCGCGCAGCACCGGCGGCAGCGGCCTCGGCCTGCCGATCGCCCGCCAGATAGCCGCGGCCCACGGCGGCGACCTCACCGTCGAAAGCGAACCCGGCCGGGGAACCACGTTCACCGCCCGGCTGCCGGCCCAACCGGTTCCTGACATCAGTATGTGAATCTCCCGGCCATGTCACAGAAAATGCTTGCTTCCATGGTCGTCGGCCTAGTCGTTCTCCTCGCCGGATGTTCGAGCGGCCGGACCGGAGAAACCACCGGAGTCGCCACCCTGCAGTCGGCGGCGCCGGCCGCGTCGTCCGGAGCCGGCGATCAGCGGCCGGTGTTCCCGTTGGACGCGGGCGACGACGACCGGCGGGCGATGGCCCAGCCCTGGGAGGACTGCCTGGTGCGCAAGGGCGGCGCTAAGTTCAAGGGCAACGCCGAGGTGCTGGTCGTCAAGGGCGGCGTCCACACCGAGGACGCGCGGGAGAAGGCGGTGTTCCAGGCCTGCGAAGCCCAGCAGCCCGAATCGTTCGAGCAGCACCAGCAACGTACGGACCTGACCGCCTTCAAGGACAACCAGCGCGAGTGGTACCGCTGCGCCCAGGACGCGGGCTACAAGCTGACCCCGCCCGACCCGGCCACCGGCCAGTTCGGCCTCACCGAGGTCGGCCCGAACGGCGACGCCGGCTCCCCGAAGATGGAGGCCTGCCGGCGCGAGGCTTTCGCGAGCTGACCGCCGGTCCGGTCGTGGTCACGGCGCCAGGTCGATCCGGATGTCGTCGGAGATGTCGGGCAGGACCGTCACAGTGCAGGTGCCGGGATCCCAGTGGCCCGGCACCAGCAGCCACCGGTCGGCGGTGTGAGCCAGGACGCGAAGGCCGCTGTAGCGGTAGGCGTATTTGGAGCCGGCGCCGGACAGCTGCTCGACCGCGACGCCGGGGCCGGTGATGAAGAGGCGTTCGTGACTGTAGACGACCGCTCGGGCCTGCAGGGGCAGCGAGAGCTCGAACGCCTCGGCGGCCTCCCGGCCCCGTTGGTGGGCGTAGGTGGCGACGGCCCAGAAGACGGCCACCAGCAGCGCCGCGGTCAGCAGCAGGATCCGGACCGTACGGGTGCGGTCGAAGACCTCGCGGAAGGGTGCGGGCAGCTCGAAGCGGGAGACCAGGTGGGCGACGTAGGCGGCCAGCAGCGTCGCCGTCAGCAGGGCGACCGGCGGGAGGACCGCATCGCCCAGGCTGGTCAGCCCGGTGAGTCCGGCGATCGCGGCCGCCATCGTGGACAGGAATGCCGCGGCGACGGCGAGGAGAAGCCGGCGTTTCGCCCGGGCGCCGGCGCGCGCGAGCCAGGGCGTCAAGGCGTAGTGAAGAGCCAGCGCGGTCAGGGCGACCAGCAGCGCGACGGCCAACGGTCCGAAGGCGACCCGCGCGCTGCCGACGACGTAGCCCGTACGGGTAATGCCGGCGCTGGTCAGGTCGACGCCGAAGTGGGCGAAGAACTCCTGGTAGCGGACGTAGCCGAAGTAGTAGAGTGCCCCGGTCACGACGGTGACCGGGGCCAGCACCTGGAATCCGAGCTCGGCGATCCGGGCGACCGCCGGGCCTTCGCCCTCAGGTGGCATCGGGGGCCGGGGTCTCGACCGGCTCCGTCGCGGGGGAGCCGTCCACTTCCGGTTTCGGCGACTCGGTGGGGCTGGGCGAGGGGGTTTCGGGCGGCTGGGCATCGGTGATCTCGTCGATGACCGGATCCGGCGCGGGCAGCCGCAGACGGACATCGCTCTCGGAATCGGAGTCGTCGACCAGCACGACCTCGTCGGCGGACCTACTGAGGATCATGCAGTAGTCGAAATCGCCGCATGTCTCCTCGTCCGGGGCGACCGATTCCGCGGGCGGAGCGTCCTGGGGAAAGCCCTCGTGGCATTTGTCGTCGGGGGTGATCTCCTGGGCCTGGGAGCAGGTTTCCAGGATCCGGTCCCGCTGCTTCTTGGTCAGGCCGACCCGTACGGTGTCTTTGATCTCGGGCTGCTGGTCGCCACCCATCGGCGGCGCCACGACCGGCCCGGCCCCGGTGGTGCCCGGCGCCGGATCGTCCGGGCCGCATCCGGCTGTCGGCGCGGCCAGAACCAGCGCCGCCATCAGCAGTATCGATGCACGTCGCACGCCGTCCTCCTGGTCATCGGGGTGGCCTTCACGAGCCGGCTTTGATCCCTTCGCACAGCGCGTAGGCAGCCTCGGCGCGGATCGCCTCGCCGGACGACTCGGCCTGGTCGAGGTCGTTGAGGAGGCCGTAGACCGCGGCCGGGCGGACGCCGGCGTAGCCGCCGCCCTGCAGGATCAGGCTTTCGACGTCGTCGGCCGTGAGGGCCGAATAGGCGTCGTGGAGGTAGCAGGCGACCTCGATCGTCTTGCGCGTGTGGGAGCCGGCCAGCTCGCGCATCTCCTGAACCCGGGCCGCGCGTTCCGCCGCCTGCCCGGCCACCTCACCGCCCTCGCGGACCGGCGCCGGCGCCGGGACGTGGACGCGGGGCGGTGGAACGTCGACAGGTGGTGGCTTATGGCAACCCGCCAGGAGCAGGGTCACGGCGGTCGCGAGAACCAGGACACGGGTGGCGGGCGAGACAGTCATGCTTTCAGCATCGGATCGTTCGCGGCCGCCGTCGCCGGTGCTGCCGCCAACCCGACCCCGTACGCGGTGGCAGATCTAGGACGACACCCGCGGATACGATGCGGGTGTGGTGATTCTGCTCGTTCCCCAGGATGTGCTCCGGCCGCGCCGGGTCGATGAGCACTTCGCGGCCGAGGCGGCGGCCGCCCGCACCGTCGGGCTGGTCGACCACGACGCGCTGATGGCCGGGGAGGCCGACCGCGCCGTGGCCCGGGTGCGGGCGGACGGTGAGCCGGCGGTCTATCGCGGGTGGATGCTCAGCGCCGCCGCTTACGACGGGTTCGCCGAGGCGCTGACCCGCCGGGGGATCACGTTGCGGACCGGCGCCGATCAGTATCGGCGCGGGCATGAGCTGCCGGGCTGGTACGCGGCGCTCGCGCCGTTCACCCCCGAGTCGGCGTGGACGGCCGGCGACGATCGGGACGCCTTCGAGCAGGCGTGCGCGGCGCTGGGAACCGGGGCCGCGGTGCTGCGCGACTACACCAAGTCGATGAAGCACCACTGGGACGAGGCCGCCTTCATTCCCGAGCTCGGTGACCCCGACGCCGCCTGGAAGGTCGCCCGGCGGATGCGGGAACTACGCGACGACGACTTCGCCGGTGGCTTCGTGCTGCGGCGCTTCGAGCATTTCGACGGCGCCGAGGCCCGTACGTGGTGGGTCGGCGGAACCTGCCGGATGGTCACCGCCCACCCGGACACCCCGGATCGGCTGCCCCCAGTCGAGATGCCGCCGGGGCTGGCGGACGCCGTGGCCGGGCTGGGCCTGCCGTTCGTCACCGTCGACCTGGCCCGGCGCACGGACGGGGTGTGGCGGGTGATCGAGCTCGGCGACGGGCAGGTCAGCGACCGGCCCGCCACCACGCCGGCCGCGGATTTCGTGACGACGATTGCCGGTTCGCCGGGGACGCGCCCTACCCTGTCCGGATGAGTCTTCTCCAGGACGTGGCGGAACGTGACGGCTGGCGCTGCTGGGTGTGCGACGAGCCGGTGGACGCCGGCATGTCGGTGAACGACCCGCGGGGCCCGAGCGTGGACAGCCGCACCGCCGACAAGAAGGCCAAACTCGCCGAGCGGCTCGCGCACCGGTCCTGCAACACCCGCAAGGGCGCGGTGAAGGTGGTCATCGCCTGGCCCGACCGCCTGCACGTGGTGGAGCCGGCGCCGCTGATCGCCGTCGCCGACCGGCTCGAACGCAAGGGCGGCCGCGAACTCGTCGGCCGGTGCCCGAGCCGGAAGGACGCCCAGGAGGCGGCCGACTGGCTGGTCGACCGGTTCTCCCGGCTGGCGCCCGGCCTGCCGGTCACCGCAAGCGTCGAACCGGGCGGCGGCCAGTTCCTCGTCGCCCTGGCCGCCGGCCGCCGCCGCTGACTATGCGGTGAGCTCAGGGACCGCCTAGCCTCCTGCCCGCACCCGCCCGGGGACGCTCACGACCGGTTCGAGGGGCACGTCGTCGAGCTGCCGGCGCAGTTTCTCGCCTTCGACGTCGACGTCGGGCAGGAGCCGGTCCAGCCATGAGGGTAGCCACCAGGCGGCCTGGCCGAGCAGGGTCATCACGGCCGGCACGATGGTCATCCGGACGACGAACGCGTCGAAGAGCACGGCCGCGGAGAGCGCGAAGCCGATCGATTTGATGAGCGCGTCGGGGGCGATGATGAATCCGGCGAAGACGCTGATCATGATCAGCGCGGCGGCCGTTACCACTCGTGCGCCGTGGCCGAAGCCGGTGATCACGGCCTCGCGGGGTGCGGCGCCGTGTACGTGGTCCTCGCGCATCCGGGTTACCAGGAAGACCTGATAGTCCATGGCCAGGCCGAACACGATGCCGATCACGACGATGGGCAGGGAGCTGACGATCGGCCCGGTCTGCTCGATCCCGAGCAGGGCGGCGCCCCAGCCCCATTGGAAGAGTGCCACCAGGGCGCCGAAGGTGGCGGCGAGGCTGAGCAGGAAGCCCAGGGTGGCCTTGATCGGCACCAGCACCGACCGGAAGACCAACATGAGCAGCAGGAACGCCAGACCCACGACCACTGCCAGGTAGGGCAGGAGGGCGTCGGCGAGTTTGGTCGAGATGTCGATGTTGATGGCGGTCAGGCCGACGACGCCGATGCCCGCGCCGGTGATGGTGCCGTCGAGGCTGCGGATGGCTTGTACGAGGTCTTTGGTCGCGGTGTCGCCGGGTCCGCTGGTGGGAATGACGGTGAGCAGGGCGGTGTCCCCGGCGGGGTTGACGGCGGTGGTGGCGGCCGTGGTGACGCCGGGCAGGGCGGTGATTTGCTGTACGACCTGTCCGGCGGTGCTCTTCGCGGCGCCGGCCGGGGTGTCGACCACGACGGTGAGTGGGCCGTTGAAACCGGCGCCGAAGCCGGTGGCCAGCAGATCGTAGGCCTTGCGCTGGGTGGTGCCGGTTGCGGCGTTTCCGTCGTCCGGCATGCCCAGTCGCAGGTCCAGGGCCGGGATCGCGACGATGCCGAGGGCGGCCACGGCGATCAGCAGTGCGGCGACCGGCCGGCGGGCGATCGCGCGGGCCCAGCGGGTGCCGAAGGTGTCGCGGGTGCGCTCGGTGCGGGCGCGTTTGCCGAGGATCCGGCGTCCGGCGAAGCCGAGCATGGCGGGCAGCAGGGTCAGCGCGATGACCACGGCGATGGCCACGGTGAACGCGGCGGCCAGGCCCATCTGGGTCAGGGACGGCACGCCGACCACGGAGAGCGCGGCCAGCGCGATCACGACGGTCAGCCCGGCGAACACGACCGCTGAGCCGGCGGTGCCGACCGCCCGGCCGGCAGATTCCTCGGGTTCGTGGCCGTCAGCGAGTTCGTACCGGTAGCGGGAGACGATGAACAGGGCGTAGTCGATCGAGACGGCGAGGCCGAGCATCAGAGCGAGGATCGGCGTGGTCGAGGACAGGTCGATGAAACCGGTAGCGGCGGTGATCAGGCTGATGCCGATACCGATGCCGAACAGCGCGGTCAGCAGCGGCAGGCCGGCGGCCACCAGCGAACCGAACGTGATCACCAGAACCACGGCGGCCACCGCGACACCGATCACCTCGCCCAGGCCCTGCTCGGCCTGCGGCTGCAGCACGTCTCCGCCGACCTCGACGTTCAGGCCCTTGGCCCGGGCCCGCTCGGCGATGCCGAGGAGCGCGTCGCGGTCGCCGTCGGTCAGCTCCGGGGCGGCCACGCGGTAGGTCGCCTGGGCGAAGCCGACAGTCCCGGCCTGGTTCACGGCGCCGGACCGGAACGGGTCGTTCACCGAGGCGACCTGCGGTGCCTGCCGCAATTCGGCGATGACCTTCTCGACGGCCGCCTTCGTGGCCGGGCTGGTGAGCTGCTGCCCGGCCGGCGCGGCGAACACCACCCGGGCGGTGGCGCCGTCGGCGGAGGCCTGCGGGAACCGTTCTTCCAGCAGGTCGATCACCTGCTGGGAGGGCGTGCCGGGAATCCGGAACTCGTCAGACGTCGAACCGGACAGTGTCGCGGCGCCGGTCACCGTGGCCGCGAGGATTGCCAGCCACAACCCGACGACCGGCCATCGCCGGCGGAACGCCAACCTGCCGAGCCGGTACAGAAACGATGCCATTTCGGGTCTCCTCCGGAGAATCCTGTGTTGCGAAGAACTGGCCGATCGTGCAGTAAGTTGCTGCACGATCGTAAAGCACAGTACTGCACGATCGTGCAGTCGTGTCTTGACGGACGTGCGGTAGTTGACTGCACGATCGGCCAGCTAAGCTGCTCCCAGACAGGGATCAGTCAGGAGTGCGCATGGTTGTGACAGCAGTCCGGTCGGCCGATAGCCGGCAGCGGTTCGTCGACGCCGCGATCCGCCTCTTCGCGCGGCACAGCTTCGCCGGCACGTCGCTGCAGATGATCGCCGACGAGGTGGGGGTCACGAAGTCGGCCGTGCACCACCATTTCCACACCCGCGAAGAACTGCTCACCGCGGTGGTCGAGCCGCTGGCCGGGGAGTTGCGGGCGGCCATCGTGGCGGCCGAGACGCCACGGACCCGGCGGACCCGCGCGGAGCGCATGCTCGCCGGCTTCATCGACGTCGTGATCCGCAACCGCGTCCTGGTCCCCGTGCTGGCCGGCGATCCCGGGGCGATCGAGATCCTGCGCTCGCACGCCGACTGGAACGACCTGGGCGAGCGTCTGCTCAAGCTGCTCGCCGACGTCGATCCCGGCCCCGGCGGCTGGATCAAGGCCGATCTCACCGTCTCCGGGATCGCCTGCGGGAGGGGCATGCGAGCGCTCGAACTCGACGACGACCTGCTGCGTGATCACCTGCTCGGAGCCGGGCGGCGCATCCTCGGCCTCCGCGCCCCGCGCTGCCTCCGCTGACCCGGCGGAAAGTCACCGGCGGCCGGAACAGGACTCACCACGATGCTCGGCAGGTTCGGACGATCGGGTGATCGAGGGCACGAAACGTCGAACTACAAGCCTGTTCTTCGATCAACGACCTTGCCCCTGAGCTGGGCAAACAGCATGGTGGAGGTAAGGCCCGGCCGGTGGCAGCAATGCGGCCGAACTGGATAGCCATCCGCACCCACCGCCGGGTCAGCACCTACAGACTGTAGGTTCGAGAAATGGCATCGGCGCTCGGCCCCTCGTTTCTCGAACCGGAACGGCTGATCTCGACGTTCGGGCTGATCGGCATCCTGGTCCTCGTGTTCGCCGAGTCCGGCCTGCTCGTCGGCTTCTTCCTGCCCGGGGACTCACTGCTGTTCACGGCCGGGCTGCTGGTCGCCGGCGGCACCTATCTGCATCAGCCGCTCTGGCTACTGTGCCTGCTGGTCTCGATCGCCGCGGTGGCCGGCGACCAGTTCGGCTACGTCTTCGGCCGCCGGTTCGGGCCCGCGCTGTTCCGGCGGCCCGACTCGCGGCTGTTCAAGCAGGAGAACCTGACCCGGGCCCGGGAGTTCTTCGCCCGGTACGGCGCCCGGTCGATCGTGCTCGCCCGTTTCGTGCCCATCGTGCGCGCGTTCACCCCGATCATCGCCGGGGCGAGCCACATGCGGTACCGCACGTTCCTCGTCTACAACGTGGCCGGCGGCTCCCTGTGGGCCTGCGGCGTGACGATCCTCGGCTATTTCCTGGGCCAGATTGCGTTCGTGAAGTCCAACATCGAGTTCATCCTCATCGGGATCGTTGCCGTCTCGGTCGTTCCGATCGGCATCGAACTGCTGCGCGCCCGTCGTCGCGCCCGCGCCGCACGCCCGGAGGCCGACGCCGCACGCCCGGAGGCCGACGCCGCACGCCCGGAGGCCGGCGCCGCACGCCCGGAGCCCGGACCGGGACGCTCACGGTCCTGACGGCCGCCGCGCCTCGATGCCGGCCAGCAGTTCGCGCAGCGTCTCGGCGTCCGACTCGTCGAGGGCCGCGGTGAAATGCCGCAGGACCGTGTGGCGATCCGGCTGCCCGGACAGCGCGGCCCGCATCTGCGTCGCGGCGGCGGTGGCGGCGTCCTCGGCCGGCCAGTACGCGTGCCCGCGACCGGCGCGCCGCCGCCGCGCGGTTCCCTTCGCGTGCAGCCGGATCAGGATCGTCTGCACCGTGTTGTAGGCCAGATCGCCGCCGAGCGCCGCCTGCACCTCGGTTGCGCTCCTCGGCCCGTCGGCGGCCCGGAGCACCCCCATGACCGCGGCCTCGAGACTGCCGGGCGCCCGCCGTCCGTCCTTCGTCGTCACCGTCGCCGACCTCCCGCGCCAGGATAGACACGGCGGCCGGCCCGGGACCAAAAAGGCCAGAACGACCATCGCGACCGCAAGAGTGACGCAGGCCACTAGCGGCGGCAGCATCGGCGCAACACCTGCCGTGCCGATGCTGAGGGGGCCGCCCGTGCGGACCAGACAGAGCCGAATCCTCGCCGCGACCGCGGTCGCCGTTCTGGTCACCGCGAGCGCCGCCGGCTGTCAGAAGGACACCGCGGGCGGTGGCACCGCGAGCGGCGCGAACGAGTATCCGACCAAGACGCTGCAGCTGATGGTGCCGGCCGCGCCCGGCGGGGGCTGGGATCTGACCGCCCGCACCATGCAGAAGACGATGACCGACGACAAGCTGCTCGACAAGCCGGTCGAGGTCTACAACGTCACCGGCGCGGCCGGCACGATCGGGCTGGCCCAGCTCGTGTCGAAGAACCGCGGCGACGCGCACCACCTGATGGTGATGGGCCTGGTCATGGTGGGCGGCGTGGTCGCCAACAAGTCGCCGGTCAAGCTCGACCAGATCACCCCGATCGCCACGCTGACCGCCGAGCAGGAAGTCGTGGTCGTCCCGGCCGGGTCCAAGTACACGACGCTCAAGCAGCTCATGGACGACGCCAAGGCCAAGCCGGCCTCGATCAACTGGGGTGGCGGCTCGGCCGGCGGCACCGATCAGATCCTGGTCGGCCTGCTGGCCAAGGCGGCCGGGGCCGACCCCAAGGCGATGAAGTACGTCGCCTACTCCGGCGGCGGCGAGGCCAAGGCGGCGCTGCTGGCCGGGGACCTGACCGCGGCGGTGTCGGGGCAGAGCGAGTTCAAGGATCTGGTGTCGGCGGGCAAGGTGCGGGCGCTGGCCGTCTCGGGGGCCACCGGGGTCGACGTCGGCGCGGGCCAACCGGCGCCGACCATCAAGGAGCAGGGCCTCGACGTCGAGCTGATGAACTGGCGCGGGATCGTGGCGCCGCCCGGCATCAGCGACGCCGACAAGGCCGCGGTTACCGCCTTCGTCGACAAGCTGCACGGCTCACCCGGCTGGACGGCCGCGATGAAGGCGCAGGGCTGGGAGGACTTCTACAAGAGTGGCGACGCGGCGGCGGCCTACTTCACTGCCGAGAACGAGCGCATCACCAGCGTCCTGACCGACATCGGGCTGGGCTAGATGTCGGCAGGGTCCGAGCCGGTGCGGCAGGCTTCCCAGGGCCGCCGCACCGGCGTGGTGCTCGCCGCAGTCCTGCTCGTGGTCGGAGTTCTGCTGCTCTGGTCGGCGGCGACGGCCGAAGGCGACTTCGGGCTGCGGGGGCCGCGGCTCGCCCCGGTCGTGGTGACCGCGGCCTGGGTGGTGGCGGCCGCCTGCTATCTGGTCCTGCAGCTGCGGGGGGAGAAGCCCGAGGAGCCGGACGAGGAGGAGCAGGAGCAGCCGCGGCCCGGGTGGCTCGCCCCGCTCGGTGTGCTGGCCGCCCTGGCCGGATTCGCCATTGCTCTGGAATACGCCGGATTCGTGGTGTCGGCCGCGCTGTTCACCGTTGTGACGGCACGGGTCCTGGGCAGCCGCAGCCTGCTGCGTGACGTCATCGTCGCCATCGTCCTGCCGATCGCGATCTACCTGGCCTTCACCCGGCTGCTCGACATCTTCCTGCCGGCGGGGGTGTTTCCGCTGTGAACGTCTTCGGCGACCTGCTCTCCGGCTTCGGCACGGTCCTCACGCCGGAATACCTGCTGTTCGCGGCGATCGGCGTCACCCTGGGCACGTTCGTCGGGGTGCTGCCCGGCATCGGCCCCGCCCTCACCATCGCGCTGCTGCTGCCGGTCACCTTCAGCCTGGACGACCCGATCGGCACGTTCATCATGTTCGCCGGCATCTACTACGGCGCCATGTACGGCGGATCCACCACCTCGATCCTGCTCAACACGCCGGGGGAGTCGGCGTCGGTGGCCACGGCCATCGAGGGCTATCAGATGGCCCGCCGGGGCCGGGCCAAGGCGGCGCTGGCCACGGCGGCGATCGGGTCCTTCGTGGCCGGCACGATCTCGACCCTGCTGCTCAGCGTGTTCGCGCAGCCGGTGGCCAAGCTGGCGACAACGTTCCGGGCCGCCGACTACTTCGCGCTGGCGTTGCTGGCCATGGTGGCCGTCACGGCGTTGGTCGGGCGTTCCCTCGTACGGGGCCTGCTGTCCCTGATCTTCGGTTTGTTCCTCGGTCTGGTCGGCATCGACGGGCTCACCGGGCAGGCGCGGTTCACCTTCGGCACGATGGAGCTGCTCGAGGGCATCGACGTCGTGGTCGTGATCGTCGGGCTGTTCGCGATCGGCGAGACGCTGTTCGTGGCCAGCCGGATGGGCAGCCTGCCCGAGCACGTGACCCCGCTGGAACCCGGTTCGAGCGGCCGGGGCTGGCTGACCCGCGAGGACTGGCGGCGGTCGTGGGGGCCGTGGCTGCGCGGCACGGCGGTCGGCTTCCCGTTCGGGGCGCTGCCGTCCGGGGGCGCCGACGTTCCCACGTTCCTTTCCTACACGTACGAGAAACGCCGCTCGAAGAACCGCGAACAGTTCGGCCAGGGCGCGATCGAGGGGGTCGCCGGACCCGAGGCGGCCAACAACGCGGCGTTCTCCGGCGTGCTGGTGCCCCTGCTGACCCTCGGCATCCCGACCTCGGCGACGGCCGCGGTGATGCTGGCCGCGTTCCAGATCTTCAACCTGCAGCCCGGCCCGCAGCTGTTCGAACGGTCGCCCGAGCTGGTCTGGGCGCTGATCGCCTCGCTCTACGTCGGCAACGTGCTGCTGCTCGCGCTGAACCTGCCGCTGATCCGGCTCTGGGTCAAGGTCCTGCAGATTCCCCGGCCCATCCTGTACGCGGGCATCCTGGTCTTCGCCACCCTCGGCGTCTACGCCTCGACCGGCAGCGTCAACCAGGTCTTCATCGCGTACGGGATCGGGGTGATCGGCTTCGGCATGCGCCACTTCGACTTCCCGATCGCGCCGGTGATCCTGGGCCTGATCCTCGGACCGATGATGGAGTTGCAGTTCCGCCGGGCGCTGCTGGTCTCCAACGGCGACCTGTCCGTCTTCGTCGCCCGCCCGCTCACCGCCATCCTGCTCGCGCTGGTCGTGGTGGCGGTGCTCGTTCCCTACCTGCCGCGGATCGTCGCGCGGCTGCGCGGGCGGCCCGCCGACAGCAAACGGCTGACCTTCGCGGAGGAGGATTGAGCTCAGGTGACGCCCAGCCGGTTGAGGACCCGGGCCACCCGCCGGCTCTCGTCCTCGATGAACCGGCGGAAGTCGTCACCGGACAGGTACGCCCCCGTCCACCCGAACCGGTCGCGGGCCGCGGCCCAGTCCGCCGAGGCCTCCACCTCGGCGAACATCGACCGGATCCCTTCGGCGGCGGACGCCGGCAGCCCGGGCGGGGCGACCAGCCCACGCCAGTTGCCGACGACGACGTCGAAGCCGGCCGAGCGTACGGTCGGCACCGCCACCCGGCCGACCGTACGCTCGCTGGTCACCGCCAGCGCCCGCAGCTGACCCGACTCGATCTGGTCGGTGTACTCGCTCAGGCCCGACATCGCGAACGCCACCTCGCGGCTGAGGATCGCGGCGAGCAGGTCGCCGCCGCCGTCGTGCCGGGTGTAGGCCACGCGGGCCGGGGACAGACCGGCCGCCTCGGCGAACAGCATGGCGGCGAGATGGTCGGGGCCGCCCACCGCCGAGCCGCCGCCCACCCGCAGGCCCGGATCGGCGCGCCAGGCCTCGACCAGTTCGTCCAGGGACCCGTACGGGGAATCGCGGGTCACCACGACGATCGCCGGCTCCTGCAGCAGGCGGCACACCGGCGTGGTCGCGGCCAGCACGGGCGGGCGGCCGGAGGCGAGCTCGGCCCCGACCAGGCCGAGGCCCATCAGCATCACCAGGTGGCCGTTGCCGTGCTCGTAGTCCAGGCGGCGCAGCCCGACCACGCCGCTCGCGCCGGGCAGGTTGAACACCTCGACGCCGCGCTCCACCCCCGACGACTCGAGCGCGCGGGCCAGCACCCGGGCCGTGATGTCGTAGCCGCTGCCCGGCGGATTGGGGACCATCAGGCGCAGGTTCCCGCCGGATCGCGCGCAGCCACCGAGGGCGCCGGCCAGCGCCGCCCCCAGCACGGTTCGCCGCCGCATGCCCGGCCCCCTTGCGTTTACGCTCTGGAAACACTTCGCTGTGGACGATCCCACAAAGGAGGACCCCGTGCGGCATCGATTGTCGTTCGCCGGTCAGCTGCTGCTCCTGCAACTCGCGATCGTCCTGCTGGTCGTGGGCGCGGTCGCCGCGGTGTCGATCGCCGAGGCCGACGCCTCGTTCCGGCGCGTCGAGGGGGAGCGGCTGCGGTCGGTCGGCGAGAACACCGCGATCAACCGGACCGTACGGCTGGGGCTGGACAACCCGCTCGGCCGCGAGGCGCTGGAGACGGTGGCCGAGAGCGCCCGGGCCGTCTCCGGAGCCTCGTACGTGGTGGTGGCCGACGCCGCCGGAATCGTCGTGACCGGACCCGACGCCGGCCGGCCCGCACCGATGGGTGACAGCACCGGCCTGACCGGACGGTCGTGGGTCGGCGTGATCACCGACGGCGGCCGGTCGCTGGCCGCGCACGTGCCGGTGCTCGACGAGCGCACCGGCGCGTTCATCGGGCTGATCATTGTCGGGCGCACCTATCCGACGGCGGCCGAGCAGTTCGGCACGGCGGTCACCAACCTGCTGACGTACCTGGTGCTGGGCATCGCCCTGGGCGTTGGAGGTTCGCTGCTGCTGGCCCGCCGGGTCAAACGCCAGACCCTCGGCCTGGAACCGCGCGAGATCGCCGGGCTGGTCGAGCACCGCGAGGCGATGCTGCACGGCATCAAGGAGGGCGTGATCGGCACCGACCCGGCGCACCGCGTGACGCTGGCCAACGACGAGGCGATCCGGCTGCTCGGCATGCCGTCCGACCTGGTCGGCCGTTCGCTCGAGGACCAGCGGCTGGAACCGGCCCTGCTCGACGTGCTGACCGGGCGGTCCGAGGGCGTCGACCAGGTGGTGCTCAGCGACGACCGGGTGGTCGTGCTCAACCGGCAGCCGGTGGTCATGCGCGACCGCACGGTCGGCTCGGTGACCACGCTGCGCGACCGCACCGAGCTGACCGCGCTGCGGCGCGAACTCGACGTCAGCCGGCACACCACCGACACGCTGCGGGCGCAGGCCCACGAGTTCGTGAACCGGCTGCACACCATCGCCGGGCTGGTCGAGCTGGGCGAGCACGACGAGGTGGTCCGCTACATCACCAGCACCAGCGAGCTGCACGAGAGCCTCGACCGCGAGGTGACCGAGGTCATCCGGGACACCGCCCTGGCCGCGCTGCTGATCGCCAAGGCCAGCCTGGCCGGCGAGCAGGGCGTGACGCTGTCGATCGGCGAGGGCACCGACCTGCCCCCGGTCGGCGACCGGCTCTCGGCCGACCTGGTCACGGTGGTCGGCAACCTGGTCGACAACGCCTTCGACGCGCTGGAACCCGGCGGCGCCATCGCGGTGACCGTACGCGAGGACGGCGGCGAGGTGGTGGTCACGGTGACCGACAGCGGGCCCGGCGTCGCCCCCGAGCTGGCCGAACGGGTCTTCCAGCAGGGCTACAGCACCAAGGACGAGAAGCAGGGCCACCACGGGCTCGGCCTCGCCATGATCCGGCTGATCTGCGGGCGCCGCGGCGGGAGCGTACGGGTGTCGGGGTCGACTTTCACGGCCCGGCTGGGGCTCTCGTGATCCGGGTGCTGGTGGTCGACGACGACTTCATGGTGGCCCGCATCCACCGCGGCTACGTCGACCGGGTCGCCGGTTACACCACGGTCGGCGCCGTCCACACCGGCGCCGAGGCGCTGACCCAGGTGGCTTCCCTACGGCCGGATCTGGTGCTGCTCGACATCTATCTGCCCGACCTGAGCGGGCTCGAGGTGCTCAAACGGCTGCGCGCGGGCGGCGACGGCCCCGACGTGCTGGCGGTGACCGCGGCCCGCGACGTGCAGACCGTCCGGACCGCCCTGCACGGCGGGGTCGTGCACTACCTGCTGAAACCGTTCACCTTCGACGTGCTGCGCGACCGGCTGGAACGCTACGCGGCCGCGTACGGGCGGCTGGCCGACACGACCGCCGTGGACCAGGCCGACGTCGACGACCTGTTCGTGGCCCTGCGCACCACGGCCGCGCCGCTGCCCAAGGGCCTGACCGCCGACACGTCGGTGCTGATCGCCGACGCCATGCGGGCCACCGAGGGCGACCTGTCCGCGGCTGAGTGCGCCGAACGCATCGGCCTCTCCCGGGTCAGCACGCGCCGCTACCTGGAACACTTCGTCGCGGCCGGAAAGGCCGAGGTCCGCCTGCGCTACGGCTCCGCGGGCCGCCCGCAGCGGCGCTACCGCTGGATCGGCTGATCAGCTCGGACATCAGAAGTCGGCGACGGCCCTGGCGGTCGGCGGCGGCGGGCCGATGTCCCCGACCGGGATGGTGGCGGACGGCTCGGTGGTCAGGCGGGCCGAGCTCATGCGGTCGAGGCGGAACCACCGGATCGACTCGCGGCTGCGGCAGTGTCCCACCAGAAACCACTGCCCGGCCGTACGGGCGAGGACCACCGGGTCGACGTGCCGGACGGTCGCCCGGCCGCGCCCGTCGCGGTAGTCCACCACGAGGACGCATTGCTCCTGCAACGATCGCTCGACGGTGCGGCGGATCCGGGTGCCGGCCGGTGGATCGGTGTGGTCGATCCAGACCCGGTCGTTCACCCCGGTGGCGCGTTTGCGGGCCGGCGCGTCCATCACGCTCAGGGCCTTGACGAGCGCCGCGCGCGCATAGTCGTCGAAGGGCTGCCCCCGGTGGGCGGCCACGGCGGCGGCCAGCCCCGAGATCTCGGCGTCGGTGAAGTTGACCGGCGGCAGCGTGGCCGCCTTGTCGACGACGTAGCCCCCGCCCGGCCCGGGCCGCGCCCACACCGGGAAGCCGCCGTGCTGCAGGGCCGAGATGTCGCGCTTGATGGTCCGGGTGCTGACCTCGAAGATCTCGGCCAGGCGCTCGGCGGTGCGCCCCGCCGGCCCGGCCCGGCGCAGCTCTTCCCTCAGCGCGTACAGCCGGTCGGTGCGGTTCATCGGTAAATAGTGACATGCTGGTGACATTGCCGTCCGAGACGGTGTCACCATGAGCACCCACCAAGCGATCCTGTTCCTCAGCGGTGCCGGCCTTCCAGCCTGGATCTGGGACGACGTCCGGCAAGACCTGGACGGCTCGCGGGTCGCGGCCCGCCCGGCTCACCTGGCCGGGGCAGGGTTGAGCGACTACGCGGAGGCCGCCCTCGCCTCCGCGCCCAGTGGCCGGTTCGCGATCGTCGCGCACTCGGCCGGCGGTGTCATCGGCGCCGAGGCCGCCCGGCTTGCCCCCGGCCGCGTCAGCGCGTTCCTGGCCGTGTCGGCCGTGATCCCCGCACCCGGCCGGTCGTTCCTGTCCGCGATGCCGGCCCCGAACCGCTGGGTGCTGCGCGCGGTGATGCGGCTGGCCGGAACCCGGCCTCCCGACGCGGCGTTGCGACGCGGTCTCGCGTACGGCCTCGGCCCCGAGGTCACCGATCGGCTCATCGCCGGCTTCGTCCCCGAGTCGCCCGGCCTCTACCACGGCCGGACCGGCCTTCATCCGTTCCGCGGCCCCCGCGGCTACGTCTTCACCGACCGCGACCGCGAGCTGCCCCTCGCCGTGCAACGCCGGTCGGCCCACCACCTCGGCGGCGACCGGCAGCACCTCGGCACCGGCCATCTGCCCATGCTCGAGGACCCGAAGGCCCTGTCGCACGCGATCACCCAGTTCCTCGACGCCTAAAGCACGCCGAGAGCGTACGGGTGTGTCCGGCCCGCTCGGCTACTCCAGGAAGCCGGTTGTGGTCACGAAGAAGTAGGCGCCGGCCGAGAAGGCCAGGAACACCAGGCCCACGACGACTCCCAGGAGGCCGCCGTTGCCGCTGTGGCCGACGGCCATGGCGTGCTTCGGGTCGGCCGGGTCGTAGACGATCTCCATCGGCACGTCGGTCAGGTAGGACTCGTAGCTGGAGGAGCCGTCGAGGGCCGTACGGATCTCGCTGCCCTCCCGGGTGTGGAAGCGCACCACGGGCCGGAACGTGTCGCGGCCCTCGCTCTGCGCCACCCGCTGGTTGTCCTCGACGACCGCGGTGATCCGCTGCCCGTCCCGGCTCAGCCGCTGGACCCGCTGCCGCCGGCGCAGGCCCAGCACGATCGCGAGCAGCCCGGCGATCGCCGGGACGCCGACCACGAAAGCGATCACGGCGTACTCGAAGCCCATCGATCCCATGCGCGGAACAGTAGGGGAACCGTTCCACCGTGACCCGGCCGCTGCGCTACGGCTCCGCGGCCGCCCGGAGCGACGCTACCGCTGGATCGGCTGATCAGCCCGAGCCGCGGTGGAGGTCACCGGGCCGGCCACGCTCGGCTCCGGCTCATTTGCATCGTCCCGCCGGGGAGATCCCGGTCGGTATGAAGGTCAGTTCCAGGCCGTCCTTGGAGCGGCGAACCGTACGCGACGTGCCCGGCAGGTAGTAGGCGGCCCAATCGCCTTTCTCGCCGAGATAGAGCGCATAGAAGACCGCATTCTTGTCGTCCCGGATGCATACCGGGTCGGCGTGCACGTCGAAGGTGAGGGTGCGCGCGGTGGCCGGGATGGGATTGCCGGCGATGACCTGTCCGGCCAGCCGCGCCATCCGCAGGTTGGCGAACTGCACGACCGCGTTGTACGAGAACGCCAGCATCGCGATCCACAACAACACGATCGCGCGCCGGCGGGCCGGGGTGCCGGCGTGGCGGTGCAGCAGGCTCGTGACGCAGGCGGTTACCACGACCCCCGCGGTCACGGCGAGGGTCGTGGGGATAAAGGGTCTGCTCAGCAGGATCGGCGCCCTGGTCAGGCCAAGCAGAATCGGGCCCACGGCCGCCACGACGGCGACGCTGATCCACAGCGTGATCACCGGCGTGGTGCGCGGGAGAAACCACGACAGGGCCGCATTGATCAACGCGAACACGGCGGCCAGCACGGACAGGAACAGCGCCAGGGCGACCGCAGCGTGCGCGATGATCCGGCGCTGGTCGATGCCGACGTCGCCGGGGGAGATGCCGAACGCCCGGTAGAACGCGTCGTACCCGAGCGCGACCAGGCTGTAGACAAGGCCGCCGACGACGCCGAACACGACCGCCACGTTGGTGAGAAAGACCTGCAGGGTCGGGCTGAGGCCGGATGGACCCGCCGCGTCCGAGTCGCCTGACATGCCGTCATTGTTCCCCGTACGGGGGTGCATCGTGACGCTGCGTCGGGCATCGGACGGACCGGCCGGCTCAGTTCGTAGAGTGAGGCGATGGGAATCGACTTCGCCCCATCGGAGAGATCGCGTCTAGGGATCGAGTGGGAGATCGCCTGTGTCGACCGGCGCAGCGGCGAACTGGCCCCCGCGGCGCCCGAACTGCTGGGGCGGCTGGGCGCCCCCGAGGGCTTTCCGCACGTGACCGGGGAGTTGCTGACCAACACGATCGAGATCGTCAGCGCGCCGCACCACCGGGTGCGCCACGCCGTGGACGACCTGACCCGGCTGGTCGAGCGGGTGTCCGCGTACGCGGAACCGATGGGTATTGATCTCGTCTCGTCGGGCACGCACCCGTTCAGCCAGTGGTTCCAGCAGCAGGTGACGCCGGGCCGCCCGCGCTACGACACGCTGATCGACCGCACCCGGTGGTGGGGCCGGCAGATGATGATCTGGGGAGTGCACGTGCACGTCGCGGTGGAGGACCGCCGCAAGGTGCTGCCGATCATCGACGGGTTGCTCACCTATCTGCCGCACTTCCAGGCGCTGAGCGCGTCGAGCCCGTTCTGGGCCGGGGAGAACACCGGGTACGCGTCCAACCGGGCCCTGATGTTCCAGCAGCTGCCGACGGCCGGGTTGCCGCCGCAGTTCACCGAGTGGTCGCAGTACGAGGCGATGGCCGCCGACCTGCTGCACACCGGCGTCATCGAGCAGCTCAACGAGTTGCGCTGGGACATCCGGCCGTCGCCCCGGTGGGGCACGATCGAGGTGCGGACGTTCGACGGCATCTCCACCGCCGGGGAGATCAGCGCCATCGCCGCCCTGACCCAGTGCCTGGTCGAGCACTTCTCCCGCGAACTCGACGCCGGCCGCGGCGTGCCGGCCATGCAGCCCTGGTTCGTCCGCGAGAACAAGTGGCGGGCGGCCCGCTACGGCATGGAAGCGATCATCATCCAGAACGCGGCCGGTGACGAACAGCTCGTGACCAAGGATCTCGAACAGCTGCTGCCGGCCCTGGCGCCGATCGCCGAGTCGCTGGGTTGCGCGACCGAGATCGAGAAGATCCGCGACATCATCGCGGGCGGCGCGAGCTACCAGCGGCAACTGCGGGTGGCCGCGGCCAACGACGGCAGCCTCAAGGCGGTGGTGTCGTCCCTGGTCCGCGAGCTGCGCGAGGGACGGCCGCTCTGAGAGTCTTCGATTGGTTGTGCTATTCCTAGTTCGGCTATAGGGTTTGTGGGTAGGACAAGCCTGGGGAGGGCTTCATGACCGAACATGCTCTGCCGCTGGCCACCAACCAGGACCTGGATCCGATCCGCCTGCGCAAGGCCTTCGGCATCTTTCCCAGCGGCGTGGTCGCGGTGGCCGCCCAGGTCGACGGCGTGCTGGCCGGCCTGGCCGCCAGCTCCTTCACCTCGGTCAGCCTCGACCCGCCGCTGGTGTCGTTCTCGATCGCCAACACCTCCAAGACCTGGCCCGACCTGCGCCGCGCGTCGCACCTGGGCATCACGATCCTGGCCGACCGGCACGGCGGGCTGGCCCGGCAGCTCGCGGGCCCGGTCGCCACCCGCTTCGACGGCGTCGAGGTGCAGCTCAGCCCGGACGGCGCGGTGACCCTGCCGGACGGTCTGGCCCAGTTCGACACCACCATCTATCGCGAGGTCGAGGCGGGCGACCACACGATCGTCCTGCTGCAGCTGCACGCCGTGCAGCACGCCGACCACTCGCTGCCGCTGGTCTTCCACCGGAGCGCCTTCGGGCTGCACGCCCGCGTGGACGGTTAGGCCGCTCGGACGGCAGGAAACACGGCTCCCGGAGTGAGCCGTCCGGGTGAGGTCATCCGGCACGACTTCTCTCTATGCTTGCCGTCTGTCGTCCACCGGAGGAATGTCTGTGCGGCGCGAGTCACCGATGACCTTCCGAGGGGCCCTGGCAATTCTGGGCAAGATCGATCGGCCGATCATCGACAAGCTTGACGTCCTGCTGGGCGGCGCGATTCTCGCCGCCGGTGCGGGCGCGGGTCTGGCGGCCATCGGGGGTGTGGCGCTCGCGCCGGCGGCTCTGCTCACTCTGATCTGGGGTTGGGTGGATCAGAAGAACGAAGCGATCGGCATCCTGCGCAAGATCGATTCCGGTCTACCGGACAAGATCGCGAAGACGGCGGGACTGGAGCGTCGTGAGCTCATCGTGGCGGCTCACACGATCATCGTGGTGGCCGCGTATTTCGAGGCACTCGAGGAGTACCTGGGCAAGGAGGTCATGTCCGGCCTTACTCTGACCGCGGAGGACCGCGCCTGGCTCGTGACCAGGTCCACCGCCGACGATCTGGCCGTACGCCTCTACCGCGCGGAAGTGCCCACACCGTCCGCGTCGTGTGGTTTCGAGGAAAATGTTGCGCAGGTCGCCGAGTGGATCGACCGGTTGTCCGCCCGGACCCTGGACTTCTTCGAGGGCCTGAGTGCCTGGGCGCCGGTGCGCCGGTCCCTCGAGCCGGCCGCGCAGGCTGCCGTCGAACGCTACCGGTCCCGCTTTCTGGAGCTGGCTGCCGCAGTCCCGGAGTTTCTGATCTGGGCGAGCCTTGGCGAGCACGCCGCCACGCGGGCCGAGATGGCTCGCATCGCCACGACCTCAGGGGCGGTGAACCAGACCTCGTTCGAGCGCATCGAGACGCTGCTCCGACGCATCTCCACTTCGGTCAGCGGGGATTCGGTTCTCGCCGTCGAGAGAGCGAACCGTGGACGGCTGTTCGACCCCGTCGTGTCCCCGGGCCTCGAGCGATCCGCTCCCACCGTCTGTTTCCCCACGGTGGAGGGGCAGTTCGTCTCCCCGGACTACCGCGTGGTCAAGTACACCAGCAAGGCCCGGCCGGCCGACGACCAATGGTGGACGTCGTTCCCCGCCGAAAGCGATCTTCCGATCAGGCTGGCCGCTCATCTGCTTTCCGAAGGGTCGACCGACGGTCCGTTGCTCTTGCTGGGGCATCCCGGCGCGGGCAAGTCGATGCTGACCAAGATTCTGGCCGCCCATCCGCCTTCGGCTGATTTTGTTACGGTCCGTGTGCCGCTGCGCGCGGTCGATGCGCGAGCCCCCATTCTCGACCAGATCGAGGAGGGCCTGCATGCAGCCACCAACGGGCGCGTCAGATGGTCCGAGTTGGCCGACGAGACCTCGCATCGCATGCGCATCGTCCTGCTGGACGGATTGGACGAGTTGCTCCAAGCATCGGAACTGGACCGTAGTGGATATCTGCGGGAGGTGAGCCGGTTCCAGAAGATCGAGGCAGAACAGGATCGGCCGGTTGCGGTCGTGATCACGTCGCGAACGGTGGTCGCGGACCGTCTCGACATCCCGGTCGGGACCACTCTGATCAAGCTCGAGCCCTTCGACTCGCGACAGATCGAAGAGTGGCTGTCGAAGTGGAACTCCGCGAACGAAGGGTCGGCCGAGTCGGACAACTTCCGGCCCATGACCGTGGCCATGGCGGCGGCCCAACCGCATCTGACCCAGCAGCCACTCCTGCTGATGATGCTCGCCCTCTATGTCGCCGACCCGGCGTCGCCGGGCCTGGACCGGCATCTGCCTATCACGACCCTCTATGCCCGGCTGTTCCGCGCCTTCGCCGGTCGCGAGGTCGCGCGGCTGCTCTCCGGAAGTCACGGCACGGACGAACAGGACGGCGCGGCGGCCGCATCGATCGACCGGCTCGGTCTGGCCGCCTTGGCGATGTTCAATCGGGGCAGGCAGTACGTCTCCGAGGCCGAGCTCGGAACGGATCTCGCCGTACTCGGTGGCGTGGCGACTGCGGACGTCCGGCGGGCCGGGCAGCGGCTGCTCGCCGAGTTCTTCTTCGTCCATGTGTCCGAGGCGACGCTGAGCTGGGACGACCGTCCGAAGGCCACGGTCCGGTCGTACGAGTTCCTGCACGCCACCTTCGCCGAGTATCTGGTCGCCCGGAAGATGGTCGATGTGCTGCGGGAGATGCTGGCCGAACCGGACGACGATCTCTTCTTCGCGCTGTTCAGCCACCAGGCACTGGCCGTCCAACGGCCGTACTTCCAGTTCGCCGCGGAAATCTTCCGCACCCTGTCCGCGGACGACCAGCGCGGCATCCTCCACGTTCTGGACGGTCTCATCGCTGGTTACCGTGCCCGCTCGGGCCGTGGCCGCTACGCGGCCTACGCCCCGCTGCCGGTCGACCACCTGCGCTCGATGGCCGCCTATTCGGCCAACCTGGTGCTGCTCCGGGCGGCCTTCGAGGCGTCTGGCGGCCTTGTGCCACTGAGCTCGATCCTGCCGGGCGCCTCGAAGTCGCAGTGGGCCGCGATGGTGACGCTGTGGCGATCGGGTCTCGACAAGGACTCCTGGCTCGCCATGCTGGGGGTTCTGGAGCTCGACTGGTCGGCGGCCGGGGTGCGTCTGGCGGGGAACGGCAGTTCGCTGAGCCTGGACGGCAAGATTCCCGAGTACGACTATCTGCGCATGATTGGTGACCGGAGGCCCGCGGCGCGCCTCCGGATGGGTGCGTCGATCATCGACGGCGCGGAGGGCCTGCACGACGATAGGGACTGGTTCACGTCGATGCAGAGCTGGATGATCCCCGCGACGCTCGGCGAGCAGCGAGAATGGGTCGTCCGTCAACCTCCGGAACGTACGCCGGTCCGGACCCTTGCTGCCTTCGCGGATTCCGCCGCCCTCCTCCTGCGCGCGCAGGCCGGCCGGGCGCCGATCGAGCCTCTTGCGGCATTCGTTCAGCTCACGTTGCGGGTGGGAGAGCGGGCGCCCAACGATCCCTACGCATTGGCGATTGTTGTCTGCCGCCGACCGGAACTCTTGGACCTTGTGCCCGGGCTGATGGACCCGCACCACTATCGCGGGGCGAACGCCATGCCGCTCATGATGCGCACGGTTTCCCTTCAGGGTCCGGCCTGGCGTGAGCTCTACGACGCCGTCGTCCGGCAGGCCGGGAACGCGGCTTTGGTCGAAGAGCTGCGGCCGGAGACCATGTTGCTGGTCGACATGTTGTTACAGGCGGCGAGTCTCCGCTGAGGCTCAGGCGCGTTTGACGGCGACCGTCACGCGGCGGGCGGTGGCGAAGATGGCGCCGGCCCAGCCGTCGGCGTCGCGGAAGGACAGGCTGGTCGTGCCGCCGGTGGCCTGGTCGGCGACGATCGTGAAGGGGCCCTGCGGCAGCTGGCGGCGATAGAAGGACAGCACGGCCTCGGGGTCGGGCGAGGTCAGCGTGAACGAGGCGCCGGACTCGCGGTCGGCCAGATCGGTCACGCGGCTTCCGGGTGGCAGCGGAAAGGCCGCGGGCACATTGCGCACGGCGGTGTCCGTGCGGACGACCGGGCGGACCTGGCGGGCGGCGGCGGCCCGGACCGCGGCCGCGGTGGCCGGGGCGGGCTCGCTGCGCCGGGCCTCGGTGGCCGGGGCGGCGCACGCGCCGAGACCGGGGACGGCCATGAGGGTGGCCAGGACGGTGACGATCCGCCGCGCAATCATGTCGGCCATTCTCCGCCATTCGGTCAAGCCGTGGGGCCGGACGTCTGTGTCAGTCACCACGTCTCCGTCGTCCGGGCTTCATTTTCCGTTTCCCGCCCGTAACGTTGGACGCTGCCCCGGGCGGCCTGCGACCGTGCGACTGGCCGTTGGAACCTAGTGGTAGGGATGTGCACGCCCGGTGACCGTAACGACGAACGATCTGCGTCTAATCGACCTTCCCGCGATCGACGTCGAGCCGGAGTCGCCGGCGCTGTTCCGCTCCTGCTCGGCCCCGGTGCGCCGCACCCTGGTCGACGTCCTGGACGCGACCGCGCAGGCCCAGCCGGGCGCCCGCGCGCTCGACGCCGGCGGCACCGCGCTGACCTATCGTGAGCTGGCCGACCAGGTCGACAAGGTGCGCGCCGAGCTGGCCGGGCACGGCATCGGCGTGGGCGACCGGGTCGGCGTCCGGGTCTCCTCGGGCACGGCCGAGCTCTATCTGGCCATTCTCGGGGTGCTCGCGGCCGGCGCCGCCTACGTGCCGGTCGACGCGGACGATCCCGCCGAACGAGCGGAGCTGGTCTTCGCCGAGGCCGACGTGTGCGCCGTCGTCGGGGACAACCTCCAGATCACCTTGCGCCGTACGCCCGGGGGCCGCCCCGGCCGTCCGGGCCCGGACGACGACGCCTGGATCATCTTCACCTCCGGCTCCACCGGCACCCCGAAGGGCGTGGCCGTCCCGCACGGCGCCGCGGCCGCCTTCGTCGACGCCGAGGCGCAGCTGTTCCTGGCCGACGACGACGCCGAGCCGGTCGGCCCGCACGACCGTGTCCTGGCCGGCCTGTCCGTCGCCTTCGACGCCTCCTGCGAGGAGATGTGGCTGGCCTGGCGGCACGGCGCCTGCCTGGTGCCCGCGGCCCGCTCGCTGGTCCGCAGCGGTGTCGACCTGGGCCCGTGGCTGGCCGAGCAGCGCATCACGGTCGTCTCCACCGTGCCCACGCTGGCCGCGCTCTGGCCGGTCGAGGCGCTCGACGACGTCCGCCTGCTGATCTTCGGCGGCGAGGCCTGCCCGCCCGAGCTGGCCGAGCGGCTGGCCGTCGAGGGCCGCGAGGTCTGGAACACGTACGGCCCGACCGAGGCCACCGTGGTCGCCTGCGCGGCCCGGATGACCGGCGAGGGTCCCGTACGCATCGGCCTGCCCCTGGCCGGCTGGGAACTCGCGGTGGTCGACGAGTCCGGCATGCCGGTGGCCATGGGCGGGACCGGTGAGCTGGTCATCGGCGGGGTCGGCCTGGCCCGCTACCTCGACCCGGTCAAGGACGCCGAGAAGTTCGCCCCGCTGCCCGCCCTGAACTGGGAGCGGGCCTACCGCAGCGGCGACATCGTGCGCGCCGAGCCGGCGGGCCTGCTGTTCCTGGGCCGCGGCGACGAGCAGGTCAAGCTGGGCGGCCGCCGGATCGAGCTGGGCGAGGTCGACGCCGCCCTGCAGGCGCTGCCCGGGGTGGCCGGCGCGGCCGCCGCGGTCAAGCGCACGGCGGCCGGCAACCAGCTGCTGGTCGGCTATCTGGTGCCGCGCGACGCCGATTTCGACACCGCGGCCGCCGCCGAGCGGATCCGCGAGCAGCTGCCGGCCGCCCTGGTCCCGCTGCTGGCCGTGATCGACGATCTGCCCACCCGCACGTCGGGCAAGGTCGACCGGGCCGCGCTGCCCTGGCCCCTGGCCACCGGGGGCGACGGGTCGGCCGAGCTGGGCGCGACCGAGTCGTGGCTGGCCGAGGGCTGGGAGGAGATCCTCGGCGTACGCCCGTCCGAGCCCGGCGCCGACTTCTTCTCCAGCGGCGGCAGCAGCCTCAACGCGGCGCAGCTGGTGGCCTGGATCCGGCGCACGCACCCGCAGGTGTCGGTGGCCGACGTCTACCAGCATCCCCGGCTCGCGCAGATGGCCGCCGTGCTCGACGCGCTCGACACCACCGCGCGGGTCCGCCGCGAGGTGCGGCCCACGCCGCGGCGCACCGGCCTGTTCCAGGCGCTGCTCGTGCTGCCGATGTTCGCCCTGGTCGGGCTGCGCTGGCTGACGATCCTGGCCGCGCTGGGCAACCTGCTTCCGGCGTCGTGGGCGCCCGAGGTCTCCTGGTGGTGGATCGGCGCGGCCTGGGTGCTGCTGTTCAGCCCGCCCGGCCGCATCGCCATGGCCGCCGGCGGCGCCCGTCTGCTGCTGCGCGGCGTACGCCCCGGCAAGTACCCGCGCGGCGGCGGCGTCCACGTGCGGCTCTGGGCGGCCGAGCGGCTGGCCGAGCTGACCGGCGCGACCGGCGTCGCCGGCGCGGGCTGGATGATCACGTACGCCAAGGCGCTGGGCGCGCAGATCGGCCCGGACGTCGACCTGCACTCCGCCCCGCCGGTGACCGGCCTGCTCAAGCTGGGCCGCGGCGCCGCCATCGAGCCCGAGGCCGACCTGTCCGGCTACTGGGTCGACGGCGACATCGTGCGCGTCGGCAAGGTCCGCGTCGGTGCGGGCGGCCGGGTCGGCTCGCGCAGCACGCTCATGCCCGGCGCCCGGGTCGGCAAGGGCGCGCAGATCGACGCCGGCTCGACCGTGACCGGCGCCGTCCCGGCCGGCAAGCGCTGGGCCGGCTCGCCCGCGGCCCCGACCACCGGCAAGGACGCGGCCTGGCCGGCCCAGCGGCCGGCCCACCGATCCCGGCTGTGGGTCGCCGCCTACAGTGTGACCGCCCAGCTGCTCGGCCTGCTGCCGGTCGTGGCCGTCCTGCCCGCCCTGGCCCTGCTGATCGGCCGGTCCACGCTCGCGGACGCGCTGCTGGTCGTGCCGGTGGCGGCCGTCGCCTACTTCGTCACGTACGCGCTGCTGGTCCTGGCGGGGGTGCGGCTGCTCAGCATCGGCCTGCGGGCGGGCTTCCACCCCGTACGGGGAAGGGTGGCCTGGCAGGTGTGGACGACCGAGCGCCTGATGGGGATGGCCCGCACCGCCCTGTTCCCGATGTACGCGAGCCTGTTCACGCCGGTCTGGCTGCGGCTGCTCGGTGCCCGGATCGGCCGCAACGCCGAGGTGTCGACCGTGCTCGCGCTGCCGAAGATGACGACCGTCGAGGACGGCGCGTTCCTGGCCGACGACACGATGGTCGCCACGTACGAGCTGAGCCACGGCTGGCTGCGTGTCGGCCCGGTCCGCATCGGCAAGCAGGCGTTCCTCGGCAACTCGGGGATGGCCGCGCCCGGTCGTTCGGTGCCCAAGCGCGGTCTGGTCGGCGTGCTCTCGTCGGCGCCGCGCAAGGCCAAGAAGGGCTCGTCCTGGCTCGGTGCGCCGCCGATGCCGTTGCGCCGCACGGTCGAGTCCGCCGACACCAGCCGGACCTACAATCCGCCCGTACGCCTGAAGCTGGCCCGCGCCGCCATCGAGCTGTGCCGCATCGTTCCGGTCATGCTGGCCGGCGCCCTGGCCGTGCTGGTGCTCGCCGCGCTGGCGTTGATCTGGTACGAGGCCGGAGCCTGGGCCGCCGCGCTCGCCGCCGGTCCCGTCGTGTTCGCGGCCACCATCGCCGCCGCGCTCACCGCCGCGGCCGCCAAATGGCTGCTCGTCGGCCGGTTCCAGGTCACCGACCACGCCCTGTGGACGTCGTTCGTCTGGCGCAACGAGCTCGCCGACACGTTCGTCGAGGTCCTGGCCGCGCCGTGGCTGTTCCGCTTCGCCACCGGCACCCCGCTGCTCAACCTGTGGCTGCGCACCCTCGGGGCCAAGATCGGCCGGGGCGCCTGGCTCGAGACCTTCTGGCTGCCCGAGTACGACCTCGTGCGGCTCGGCCCCGGCGCCACTGTCAACCGGGGGTGCGTCGTGCAGACCCACCTGTTCCATGATCGGATCATGAGCATGGACGAGGTCACTCTGGGCGCGGGCGCCACTCTGGGCCCGCATGGCATCGTGCTGCCTGGCGCGAGCATCGGGGCGCGGACCACCGTGGGACCGGGCTCGCTGGTCACCCGGGGCGACGCCGTGCCCGCCGACAGCAGATGGCTGGGCAACCCGATCGCGAACTGGGCATGACCCCACCGGGCGCCGACCACTCGACCGATTCGTACCTTCCCAGGAACGGAAACGGCGGGTACCGGGTGCTCCACTACGACCTGAATCTGGACTGCCGGATCGTCTCCAACCGGCTGGCCGGTAAGGCGACGATCACGGCGCAGGCCATGCAGTCGCTGTCCCGGTTCAGCCTCGACCTGGGCCCGTTGCGGGTCGAGGATGTGCGCGTCGAGGGCCGGCGGGTCGCCTTCACCCATCGCGCCGGCAAGCTGCGGGTCAAGCCGGAAAAGGCCATCGGCTACGGCGCCACTTTCAAGATCGAGGTCCGGTACGCCGGGAAGCCCGTGCCCGTCTCCGGCCGGTGGGGCGACCTCGGCTGGGACGAGCTGACCGACGGCGTGCTGGTGGCCAGCCAGCCCAACGGGTCGCCGTCGTGGTTTCCGTGCAACGACCGGCTCGAGAAGGCCACCTTCCTGGTCAGCCTCACGACCGCGACGCCGTATACCGTGCTGGTCACCGGCGATCTGGTCTCACGGCGGCGCGGGGCCGGCACCACCACGTGGGTCTACGAGCGCACCGAACCGACCGCGCCCTACCTGATGAGCGTGCAGATCGGCCGGTACGAGCTGGTCGAGCTGGCGGCGGGCGCGGTCAGCCAGAAGGCCGCGATCCCACCCAGCCTGCGAACCCTGTTTAGGCACGACTTCGGCCGGCACGGCGAGATCATGGCGACCTTCGAGCGGCTGTTCGGGCCCTACCCGTTCCGCGAGTACGCCGTGGTGGTGGCCGACGACGACCTCGACGACCCGATCGAGGCGCAGGGCATGGCCGTGTTCGGCCGCAACCACGTCGACGGGCGGCGCACCCACGAGCGGCTGGTCGCCCACGAGCTCGCCCACCAGTGGTTCGGCAACAGCCTCACGGTCGCCGACTGGCGCCACATCTGGCTCAACGAGGGCTTCGCCACGTACGCGGAATGGCTCTGGTCGGCCGCCTCCGGGGGTGCGTCGGCCGACAGCCATGCGACCCGCTGGCACATCTGGCTGTCGAGCCGGCCGCAGGACATCGCCGTCGCGAATCCCGGGGTGGCCCGCATGTTCGACCCGCTGGTCTACAAGCGGGGCGCGGTGGCGCTGCACGCCCTGCGGACCCGGCTCGGCGACGGCACGTTCTTCCCGATGCTGCGTTCGTGGGTGGGGGAGAACCGGCACGGGATGGTGACGACCGAGAAGTTCCGGCAGCACGCCGAACGGTTCGCCACCGGGTCGTTGAGCGAGCTGTTCACCGACTGGCTCGACCGGCCGGCGCTGCCTCCGTTGCCCGCCCGCTAAGGCGTGTTTCATTACTGGGGTACGCCTGCGGCGAGGTCCAGATTTCGTCTGCGTGTGGCCCGCGGAAGGCAGGCTACCGGTGTTGTAACCGGCCTTTCGCGGGACGCGCGCAGACGAAATCTGGGCCCCGGCGCAGGCCTGGTCCAGTTATGAAACACGCCTTAGTCGCTGACCCTCCCGGCGGTCAGCTCACGGTGCTCGCCAGCTGGTCGGTGACCGTTCCCCAGCCGTCGGCGAAGCCCAGCTCCTCGTGCCGTTTGCGGGCGGCCGGATCCCCATGGCGTACGAGAACGCGGTAGTCGGTGCCGTCCGGGTGCTCGCCGAACGTGATCTCGGCGGTCATCGCCACCGGCTGCGGGTCCGCGGGCCGCCAGCCGCTGTCGATCGCGTTGGTGAACACGAGGCGTTGCTGATCCTCGACGACCACGAAGATCGCGTCCAGGTGCGGCTGAAAGTCGTGGCCGTCGTCGCTCATCCGGGTCACCAGCCCGCCGCCGGCCCGCGCCTCCAGGCGGTCGACGCGGCACACGGCCGGGGCCGGGATCCACCACTGCGCGAACTTGGCCGGGTCGGTCCAGGCTTGCCAGACCTTGGCCCGCGGGGCCCGGATGACGCGCTGCAGGGTCAGGTCGAGGTCGGGGTTCATGGTTCCTCCGTGACGAATCGTTCGAGGCGGTCGGTGCGCTGCTGCCAGATCGTGTGCTGCTCGGCCAGCCAGTCCTCGACCACGGCCAGGCGCTCACGGTTGAGCACGCAGGTGCGGACGCGGCCCGCCTTGGTGGTGCGGATCAGGCCCGCCGACTCGAGCGTGCGGACGTGCTTCATGAACGAGGGCAGGGTCATCGGGAAGGCGCCGGCCAGCTCGCCCACGCTGGCCGGACCCCGGCCGAGCCGCCGCACGACGCCGCGCCGGGTCGGATCGGCCAGGGCGACGAACACGGTGTCGATCTGCTCGGAATACTGTGCCACACGGCTAAGTATTGGCCGCCACGATAGTTAGCGCAAGGGCTAAGCGTTTAATGCGTTGCCGCCCGCCGCCGGGTTCCCTACCGTAGGGATCACCACTTACCCGGGAGGCAGAGATGTTGCGGCAGGCCACGATTGATCAGCAGCGACAGACGTCGCGCGGTCGGGCGGCCCAGCGTCGAATCAGTCGCTCGGGGCGGGAACGGTGGCGGAGCTAGTCTCACGCCAGCCACCTCTCGCCGCCGCCCCCGACATCGGTCCGGCGGCTTTTTTGTGCTCGTTTTGTGCTCGTTTTTGTGCTCGTTTTTTGTCCTCGTAGCTCAGCGGATAGAGCGTCGGATTACGGATCCGAGGGCCGGGAGTTCGAATCTCTCCGAGGACGCGGGTAGCGCCGCGGTAGCCCAACCGGAAGAGGCAGCCGTCTCAAACGCGGCGTAGTGCGGGTTCGAATCCCGCCCGCGGTACCCACCCTTGCGGGCTGGTGCAACTGGCAGCACGTCCGGCTCTGAACCGGGAGGTTGGAGGTTCGAATCCTCCGCCCGCAGCTTGGTAAGGAAATGCCCCGTTGGCTCAATGGAAGAGCGCCCGCCTGTCGAGCGGGAGGCCGCCGGTTCGATCCCGGCACGGGGCGCGCGTGGAGAGCTGGCCGAGTCCGGTTGAAGGCGGCGGATTGCTGATCCGCAGCAGGGGCGCACACCCTTGCCGGGGTTCGAATCCCTCGCTCTCCGCTCACGTCGTCGTAGCTCAGCAGGTCAGAGCGTCGCCCTGATAAGGCGGAGGCCGGTGGTTCGAGCCCACCCGGCGACACGCACGTCCCGGAGGAGCCGGCCTGGCTGCGGGAGCGCCGCTGGAATCGGCGCAGGCCCCCGAAAGGGGGGCCTCGTGGGTTCGAATCCCACCTCCTCCGCCGCCGCCACCTCTTCCTTCGCCACCTTCTCTGCCGCTGAGCCCGGACGGGTGACGGCAGCTCATCGGGCTGCCGCCGGACTCCGGGGTCCGTACGGTCCGGGAATGATCAATCCGGGGACCGAGCCGGTCGAGAACGCCCGTGAGGATCTCGCCGCAGCCAATCTGGAGGCCTTTCTCGCCGCGGTGCGCCGGCGGGCTTCGGAGATGGACGGCGTGCCGATCCGGCAGCGCGTGGCCGAGCTGGCCGGTGACCCCGTACGCGATCCCCGGGCCGACCGCGACGGACGCTTCGGGTGGGATCTGCCGCTGTCCGACGGCCGGGCGGTGCGGCTGCTCATGCCCGGAACCGACCTTGCGCTGCTCCGGGACGACATCACCTCGCAGGCGCCGTGTCTCTATGTCAACGGCAACGCCTGGTGGTGGAACGGCGCCGTCGATTCCGTGGCCGGCGAGGGCCTCGAGCTGCGTAGCGCGAACTGAGCCGAGGCTTGATCGGCATAGCATGTCGGCGTGGGATCGGACTGGATCTGGGAACTGCAAGTGCCGATGGCTGGGGAGCCGGCCCTTCGTGAGTTGTTCGCGCTGGCCGCCGAACGGGACCTCCGCCCGCAACGCCCGGACGGGCTGATCAACCTGTTCAGCAACCCGGACGCGGACCTCCGCACCGTCACGGACCCGGAGGTCGCCATCGCCGCCCTCGCCACGGGGGAGGAACACGGCCAGTTCTGGACCAACGGCGACGTCGACGTCTTCCTCAGCCTGCAGGACGGCACGCTCGTCTGGGCGCTGGACGCCGTCTTCAGCTACCGCGATCCGGTGCCCGAAGCCGACCGCTTCCGCGAGTTGCACGCACGCCTGACCAGTCTGTGGCTCGCGGCCGCCGAGCGTCTCCACGCCGACATCGGCCGGGTGTGCGACGAATGGTCCAGCGAACAGGCGTGGCAGGCCGGCATCGACGCCGCCGCCGAGGACACCGGTGGCTGGCCGGCCGAACTGGGCTGGTGGACCTATCTCGGTCCCGGCCGCAATGCCGCCGAACCACCGCTGGCCGAGGTGGCCGCCCGGGCGCGCCGCCTGCCGGCCGGTGGCCGGCTGCTCACGCTGCTCGACGACCCCGCCGCCGTCGGCCCGGTTCGCTACGCGGACCTCCACACCAGGTGGGCCGGGGCCACCGGCCACTGACTCACGCCGGCCCGGACAGGCGGTCGGCGAAACTGTCCGTGCTGCTGATCAGGTGATGGGTGATGCCGGGCTCGAGCGACGAGTGTCCCGCGTCCGCGACCATGTGCAGGGTGGCTTCGGGCCAGCGGCGCGCCAGGTCGTAGGCGGTCACCGCCGGGCAGCACAGGTCGTAGCGGCCCTGAACGATCGTGGCGGGCAGATGCCGGATCCGGTCCACACCGTCCAGAAGCTGGGTTTCCGACTCGAAGAAACCACCGTTCATGACGTAGTGGGCCAGGATCTGGGCGGCGGGCAGCACGGTGTCGTCGGCGGTCAGGGTGGCGATCAACCCGGGGTCGGGCGTCAAGGACGAGTTCACCGCTTCCCAGCGCATCCACGAATCGGCGCACCGCCGGGCGACGTCACCGTCGTCTCCGGTGAGCCGGCGGTAATAGGCCGCGAGGATGTCGTCGCGCTCGGCCACGGGGATCGGTGCGATGAACCGTTCCCATTCCTCGGGTTGCAGGTTGTGCAGGCCGTTCTCATAGATCCAGTCACGCTCACTGCGACGGACCAGATAGATGCCGCGCAGAATCAAGCCGGTCACCCGCAAGGGATGGGCCTGGGCATAGGCGAGGCCGAGCGTCGATCCCCACGAGCCGCCGAACACCAGCCAGGCCTCCACGCCCAGCCGATCGCGGATGATTTCCAGGTCGTCCACGAGATGCCAGGTGGTGTTGTCGCGCAGTTCCCCGCGCGGGGTGCTGCGGCCGGCTCCCCTCTGCTCGGGCAGGATGATCCGATACCGGTCGGGGTCGAAGAAGCGCCGCATGACCGGGGTCAGCCCGCTCCCGGGGCCGCCGTGCACGAAGAGCACCGGAATGCCGGCGGGATTTCCGGCCTCCTCCACATAGAGCCGGTGGCCGCCGTCCACGTCGATGCGGTGAGTCGCATAGGGCTCGATCTCCGGATACAGCTTCCGCGGAGGCTTCGGGGCAGTGATCACCGGTCGACTGTAACGACCGGGCACGAGCTGGACCGGCGTCGTTATCTTGGGCTGGTGCGAACAGTGGAGGTCACCGCGCCGGGCGGGGAGCGGTGGGGCGTACGGGTGGTGTGGGAGCCGCGCTGGCGGGTGATGGCCCGGCGCTTCGGCGGGTGGAAGGCCAAGCGCCGCGACGTCGGCCCCGGTGACGTGCTGGGCGGCGGAGCCGACGTGAGCTCCCAGCTCGGCAGCAGCGGCGGTGGCAGCAGCATCGGCGACGAGCTCGCGATCCTCGCTGTCGTGCTGTTCGCGCTGGTGGCGGTCGGCGTGCTGTTCTGGTGGGTGCTGCTCCCGCTGCTGCTGATCATCCTGGACGGCCTGATCGTGCTGGCCCTGCTGGTCGCCTCGGTGGTGGCCCGCGTGCTGTTCCGCCGGCCGTGGATCGTGCGGGCGACCTCCACCACCGGCGAAACCACCGAGGCCGAGGTGATCGGCTGGCGGGCCGCCCTGCGCCACCGCGACGCGATGGCCGAATCTCTGAAGCATGGCCTGAGCCCCGTGCCTTGCGCCTGACGCCGTTCCGCATCGGGGCCTCGGCCTGGTCGATGACCCGGCGGCGTGCTGCTGCTCCAGGCTGGTGTCGTGCTCTTCAGAACCGACCGGCGACAGTCGTGGCGGTCACGACCGGTGGCGACCGAGCCACACCGTCGCGAAGTCGACCAGTTCGCGTTGCGGCATCAGACGGGCTTCGGCGTTGCCGACCGTACCGAGACGCACGGCTCCTCGTGCTTCGTAGTCGGAGCCGATCGCCGCGAAGTCCGACGCGTCGGCCTCCGGCGCCGTCCACGTGACCCAGCGGCTGCCCCCCGAGGACTCCCGGACGGCGGCGCCATAGCCGGACATCACTGGTCGCGGCTGACGGCACTCGGCCAGATGCAATGAGGTGTTGCGGTCGTGCCCGCAGCCCAGCAGCAAGACGTGGCCGCGCGCGCGATAGACGGCCCCGAGCGGGGAGCGGTCACCCAATCCGTCCTCGAGCGGATGATCGCCGGTGACGGATGCGGCCCCGGCGCCCAGCGCGGCGAACGACACATGCGGATGAGAGCTGCGCATCGCGCCCGGCCAGGTGCGTACGAGCTCGGGCAGCGCACCCATCCACCGGCTGGGCGTGCGGGCCGGATCGAAGCCGGGGCTCTGCTCGCGGAGCACCGGCCACCACGCCGGCGGAACGGGCGGGTTGCTCCAGTCCGCCGGGTCCGAGTTCGACGGCGTGTGGGTCGGCACCACCAGGGTGCCGGCCGGAGTGAGCACATCGAGCAGCGCCTGGACGACGGCTTGCACGCCACCGGCAACCGAACCAACGGCCCGCATCGAGGAATGCACCAGAACCGTGTCACCGGCGGACAGACCAAGCCCTCGGAGATCCCCGGCCAGGGAGCCGGCAGTGTGCGGAAGCGCCTGCGTCACCACATCATTGTGCGGGCGGCAGCCCGATCGTCAACGCATCCCGCTTGTCGCCTATCGGCTGCGTCCCGGTCCGGTTGTCCAGGCTTCCGCCGGCCTCGGATGGGGCAAGGTCGGGCGTGCGGCCCGGCTCTGTCGATTCGGCCGCTCACTGGCGAGGAGGAAGGCTCTGAGAAAACTCCCGGCGCCCGGTGAGTTGGGGCGCCTTCACGGATCCGTACGGGGGAAGGGGGTTTGCCTTGACTCTGGAAGTTAGTGGATCGCTGCGCCGGGAGGTTGTGGCGCACTGTTATCGGATGCTGGGGTCGGCGGCCGACGCCGAGGATGCCGCGCAGGAGACGCTGCTGCGGGCGTGGCGTGGGTTCGACCGGTTCGAGGGGCGTTCGTCGGTGCGGACGTGGCTGCATCAGATTGCCACCAACGTCTGCTTGCGGGCGATGGAACGACGGGTTCTGCCGGCCGCGCTCGGCGACCCGGAGACGAACTGGGAACGCCCGGCCCGGGCGGCCGAGGCGGGCACCCGCTGGGTCGGGCCGTTGCCGGTCGACCCGGCCGACGAGGCGGCGACCCGGCAGCAGGTGCGGCTGGCCTTCGTGGCCGCGCTGCAGCACCTCCCGGCCAAGCAGCGTGCCGTGCTGTTGCTGCGCGACGTGGCCGACCTGCCCGCTGACGAGACGGGGGCCGCGCTCGGCATGACGACGGTCGCGGTCAACGGCGCCCTGCTGCGGGCCCGCAAGCGCATCGCCCGGGAGGCGCCCGATCCGGAGACGATGATCGAGCCGGACAGCGGGGAGACGCGGGCCCGGCTGCACCGGTACGTCGAGGCGTTCGAGCGGGCCGACGTCGGGGCGCTGCAGGCGGTGCTGCGCGAGGACGTCACGCTGGAGATGCCGCCGCACGCCAGCTGGTTCGCCGGCCGTGAATCGGTGCTCGGCTTCCTCGGCGCCCACGTGCTGCGCGAGCCGGGGCGGTTCACGGTGCGGTCCGTGTCACCGAGAGCCAACGGGCAACCCACGCTGGCCCTGTACGCCGGCGAGCAGCCCCACGCGCTGCAGGTGCTGGAGTTTGACACCGGTGGCATCCGGCGGATCCACATCTTTCTGCAGCCCTCGCTGTTCACGATGTTCGGGCAGCCGGTGAGTCCGGGCGCCGGGCCGGATCTCCCTAGCTGACAACCGATGCTGGGGAGGAACGATGAACGGCAAATCAGTGGTAGTGGTGGGCGGCAGCCGCGGGCTCGGGCTGGGCGTGGTGCGGGCCGCACGCGATGCGGGAGCCGAGGTCCGGACGGTGTCGCGCGGTCCGTCCGATGTCAACGGTGTCATCAGCGAGCAGGGCGACGCCGCCGACGAGGCCTTCGCCGAGAAAATCCTCAGCGACGCGAGCCCCGACCTGCTCGTCATCACGGCCGGGGCCGTTCCGCCGATGCACCCGCTGACCGGGCACACCTGGGAGTCATTCTCGGCCAACTGGCACGCCGACGTGCGGATCGCCTTCAGCTGGCTGCGGGCGGCGCTCCTCGTGCCGATGCGCCGTGACACCCGTGTCATCGTGTTCGGCAGTGCCGCCGAACTCCACGGATCCCCGCTCAGCGGCGGCTACGCGGGCGCGAAGGCCACCGTGCGGCTGATGACCCGGTACGCGGCGGCCGAGGCCAAGGACCTGGGCATCACGATGACGACCGTGCTGCCCGTGGTCACGCCCGGCACCACCATCGGCGAGACCGCGATTGCCGCGTACGGGCCCCGCCCGGGCCCGACGCCGGAGTTCATCGGCGCCGGGATCATCGGGCTGGCGCTGGAGGACGCCGTCGGTGACGCCTATGTGGTCGACGCCGAGGGGCTACGGCCGCTGGTCCGCTGACCGCTCCCGGCGAAACACCGTCAGCACCGCCGGCCCCACCGGCTCGGCCAGCGTGAACCGGAACTCGGCAGCCGCCCGGGCGGCGGGTTGCCGGTCGCCCGCCGCGGCAACGGGCTTCGGGTCGCCAGCCGTGGCGGGTGGCCGGTCGCTGGTCCCGGAACCGGGTTGCCGGTCGCCCGCTCCGGCAACGGGCTTCGGGTCGCCAGCCGTGGCGGGTGGCCGGTCGCTGGTCCCGGAACCGGGTTGCCGGTCCTCCGCCCCGGCAGCGGAGTTCCGGTCGGCCGCCGTGGCGGGTTGCCGGCCGGCCGCTCCGGTGGCGGTCTGCCGGTCGCCCACCGCGGCCTCGAACAGTCGGTCGCCCACCGCGGCCTCGAACAGCCGGTCGCCCGCGCCGTCCACGATGGGGAACGTGAGCACCCGGTACTCGTCGACCAGATCGGCCGCGGCCAGCGCGTGCACCAGGCTCGTGCTTCCGATCACCACCACGTCCCGGGGCTCCGCGGCCGCCCACGCCAGGGGATCGCCGTCGATGGCGGCCGAGTTCTCCCACAGCGACGCGTCGATTCCCGTACGGGTGGCCACCCGCTTGGGCACGGTGTTCATCAGCTTGGCGTAGTCGCTGTCGCGGCTGGGCCACAGCCGGGCGAACTGCTCCCACGTCCGCCGCCCGTACAGCTGAACGCCGTTCTCCATTCGCGCGCCGAGCCGGAACTTGTCGTCGGCCACCGGACCGTGGCGTTGCGGATCGGACACCACGCCGTCGAGCGTGGCGAACTGGATGACGATGATGTCGCCCATGGTGGGCTCCTCTCTGTTCGTTCACCCCCACTTACCGGCGTCCGCGGCGAAACTCATCGGCTGAAGGCGTGCTTCATAACTGGACCTCGCCGCAGGCCGGCCCCAGTTATGAACACGCCTTAAGCTCGCCGACATGGAAGCGTGGCACCAGCTCTACCGGGCCGACGTGCTCGCCCACTGCTATCGCCTGCTCGGGTCGGTCGAGGAGGCCGAGGACCTGACCCAGGAGACGTTCCTGCGGGCGTGGCGGGCGGCCGACCGCTACGACCCGGAGCGCGCGTCGGTGCGCACGTGGCTGCACCGCATCGCGACCAACGTCTGCCTGACCGCGCTCGAGGGCCGCGCCCGGCGGCCGCTGCCGAGCGGTCTGGGCGGCGAAGGCGATCCGCACGCCCCGCTGACGCCGAGCCTCGACATCCCTTGGCTGCAGCCGTTCCCGGATTCCCGTCTGGGTGATCCGGCCGAGGCCGTCGAACAGCGCGCGAGCCTGCGGCTGGCCTTCGTCGCCGCCCTGCAACTGCTGCCCGCCCGGCAGCGGGCCGCCCTGGTGCTGCGCGAGGTGCTGCAACTGCCGGCGGCCGAGGTGGCCTCGATCCTGGAGACGACCGTCGTCTCGGTGAACAGCAGCCTGCAGCGGGCCCGGAGCACGTTGCGGGCAAGCGGTCCGGCGTTGTCCTCGCTGCGTGAGCCGGACGACCCGCAGGAGCGGGCTGTCGTCGAGCGCTATCTGAAGGCGTTCGAGGCGGCCGACGTGCCCGGGCTGACCCGGCTGCTGGCCGAGGACGTCGTGCTGGAGATGCCGCCGGTCGCGCTGTGGCTGTCCGGAAAGGATCATTACCGGGCATTCCTGGAGCGGGTGTTCGCGATGCGAGGCACCGGCTGGCGGATGCGCACGGTGGCCGCCAACGGAACGACGGCCCTGGCCGCCTACGTCCCCGACGCGCACTCGCTCCAGATCTTCGACGTCTCCGGCGGCCTGATCAAGCGTTGTGTGACGTTCGTCGACCCGTCCCTGTTCGAGCTGTTCGGGTTGCCCGCGCGGGCCGGATGATCGAATTCGCGGCGGCGCGGGCCGGGTGATCAAGGTTCGCGGCGGCGCGGGCCGGGCGATCACTATGGGCGGCGCAGGCCGTCGAGGAGCAGGGTGACGGCGCCCTCCGCGTCGGCCCGGGCGTCCGGCTGGTCGTAGGCCGCGCAGATGCCCTGCACGACCATCATGACGGCGCCGACACCCACGTCGTCGCGGAGGGTGCCGTCCTCGACGCCCGCGGCCAGGAGCCCGGCTATGGCCCCGCTCAGTTCGCGGCCGCCGTCGGCCAGGGCGTCCGAGCGCGTCACCATCAGGGTGGCGAGGGTGCGGGCCAGGCCCTGCTGGGTGTGCAGATGGTCCACGAAGCCGCGCAGGAAGACGGCCAGCGCCTCCGCGGCGGGCCGGGTGGCCCGCAACTCGCGGGCGCGGGCGCAGATCTCCGTGAGCTCTTCCCGATAGACCGCCTCGGCCAGCGCCTCGCGGGTGGGGAAATGCCGGTAGAGCGTGCCCGTGCCCACCCCGGCCAGCTTGGCGAAGTCGTCGAAACGCAGGTCGAAGCAGCCGCCGGCGAACAGTTCCCGGGCCTTGGCCAGCAGGGCCTCACGGTTGCGCCGGGCGTCGGCGCGCAGCGGCTTGGCGGTGGTCAACGGACGCCTCCTTTGACAAACGGAAACTGTCTCCATATCTTGAAAGTGGAGACAATCTCCGATTCTAGGCGACCGGTCACGAGGTGCGGTATGAAGATCTTGATGTTCGGCCGGGGCGTCATTGCCGTGGCGTACGGGTGGGCCTTGGAGCGGGCGGGGCACGAGGTCGAGTTCTACGTCCGTCCCGGCCGGGCCGCGGCGTACGGGCCGATCAAGCTGGAGCTGCTCGACGCGCGGCGCCGGATGCGGGGGCAGCGCGTCACCGGGACGTGGCCGGTGCGGTACCGCGAATCGCTGGAGCCGGATCACGACTTCGACCTGATCGTGGTCAGCGTGCAGCACTACGGCTTCGACGAGGTCATGTCGTTCCTGGCGCCACGCGTGCACAAGGCGACGGTGCTCGTCTTCAACAACCTGTGGGTCGAGCCGCTGGAGGCGGTCGGCGCCCTGCCCGCCGACCAGGTGGCCTGGGGTTTCCCCGGCGCCGGTGGTGGCTTCGGCGACGACGGCGTGCTGCGGGCCGCCCTGCTGCCCATGGTCTTCTTCGGCACCCTGGGCCGGCCGCCGACCGAGCGCGAGCAGGCCGTGCGCGAGGTCTTCACCCGGGCCGGGTTCCGGATCCGCGAGAACGCCGACTTCCGGGGCTGGCTGTTCCTGCACTTCATCCAGAACGCGGGCCTGCACACGCAGAGCCTGAAACTGGGCTCGCTCGGCGCGCTGGCCCGCAGTCCCGGCGACGTCCGGGAGGCGATTCTGGCCACCCGCGAGCTGCTGCCCCTGGCCGAGGCCCGCGGCGTCGACCTGAGCCGGCATCGCGGCGAGCTGCTGCCGTTCACCGCGCCGGCCCGGCTGACCGCGCCCGTGCTGGCCCGGCTCTTCCGTCACTTCCCGCCGATGCGGACGGTGATGGAGGCGCACGCCAACCCCGAGGAGCTGCGGGCGGTCTGCCGCGACACCCTGGCCGAGGCGCGCCGGCTGGGCGTGCCGGTGCCGCGGCTGGAGGCGGCCGAGCCGTTCTTCGCCGTCGAGAAGACCGCCTGAGGGCTCGGCGCCGGTCTCACTTCGTGGAGTGGGCCCGGCGCCGGCGCAGGAAGTCGATCAGCACGACACCGGCCGCGCACAACACCGCCGCGCCGACCCAGCGCGAGGTGACCACGAACGGGATCAGCAGGGCGCAGGTCGCGAAAGCCACTACCATTCCCGGCGTACGGGGGGAGAGGCCTCGCGGCACGTCCCGGACGAGCTCGGCGAACGGGTCGGGATCCGCGCCGGTGGCCACGATGCCGTTCGCGACGTCCCGCACTCCCGGGACGCCGCGGGCGATCTCCGCGGCCGCTTGACGCACGCCCGGCCGGTCCGTCCAGCCGGCCAGGATCACCACCCCGGCCTGGACCTCGACGTCAAGAGCCGTTTCCCCCGTACGCCCGTCGGCCCGCAGACGCCGCTCGACCTCGGCCCGCAGCCGCCCGCCGGGGTCGTCGCGCCCGACGTTGCCGAAATCGGGCATCGGCCACATGGTCATGGTGCCGCCCTCGTTTTCCGACGGTTCGATGTCGCGGCCACTCTGGCGCACCGATTTTGCGACGACGCCCCGGAAATATGACAGTTTCGGCTCAGATCATCCGGGCCAGCCATCGGGTCCGTGTGGTGCGGGCGGCCACCGACAGTTCCGCGGCCGGGAAGAGCGCGTCGAAGCCGTGGAAGCCACCGGACCACACGTGCAGCTCGGCCCGTCCGCCCGCGGCCCAGATCCGGGCGGCGTAGCCGGCGTCCTCGTCGCGGAACACCTCGTCCGAGCCGGCGTCGATGTAGGCCGGGGGCAGCCCGGACAGGTCGGCGGCGAGGGCGGGGGAGACGTACGGGGAGATGTCGCCCTCGAGGCCGCCCAGCAGGCAACGCCAGCCGAACTCGTTCATCTCGCGGGTCCACACGCCGGGCTCGCCGGTGAACTGGCGGCTCGACGCCGTGCTGTTGCGATGGTCGAGCATCGGGCCGATCAGCACCTGGGCGGCGATCGAGGGGGTGCCGCGATCGCGGGCCAGCAGCGTGACCCCGGCGGCCAGGCCACCGCCCGCGCTGGCGCCGGCCACGACGATGCGGTCCGGGTCGATGCCCAGCTCGGCCGCGTTCTTCGCGGTCCAGATCAGTCCGGCGTAGCAGTCCTCGACCGGCGTGGCGCCCCGGGCCTCGGGGGCCAGCCGGTAGTCGACCGAGACCACGACCGCGCCGAACTCGGCCAGCCAGTCCAGCGGGATGTCGATCTGCGAGAACCGGTTGCCCATGATCATGCCGCCGCCGTGGATCCAGTAGACGCACGGCGCGCCGGAGGGGAGCGGGCCCGCCGGGCGCACGACGGTCAGCGGGATCTCGGCGCCGTCGGGTGCGGGGACGGTCACCTCGCGCCGCGCGGTCGTGCTGCCGGTGATCGGCGGCGGGGCGGCGTACGGGCGGATCTGCTCGAGGGTGTCGGCGCCGAGCCGGGGCATCGGCGGCATGCCGGCGAGCAGCGTGCGGAGTTCGGGGTCCAGCATCAGAACGCCGCCTTTCCGCCGACCGGCACCTCGTCGGTGTACTGCGAGTCGCCCTCGAGCAGCGGCTGCAGCCCGGCCACCAGGGCCTGCGCCGGCTCGGTGGCGAAGAACGCGGCGTGCGCCTCCGCAGTGGTCCAGCCCTCGGTGATGTGCACGACGTCGGGGTTCCCGGCCGAGCGTCCAACGAGGAACACCACGCAGTCGGGGTGGGTGAGCGAGGGCGCGTCCAGCAGCAGCCCCACCACCTTGTCGCCCAGGCCGGCCCGGGCGGTCATCGTGGCGTGAAAGCCATGCATCTGATTCTCCCATCCGTTGTTTCGGTGCTGGAACCAGCGTCGCAGGATGAGCAGCTCAAACGTTATGGTGATCCTCGCCGCCTCTTGCACGATTCTGCCGGGCCTAGGATTCGCCGGGGAATCGACCGGGGCCTGGCCGACCGCCACCTCGACGCGGGAGAGTGACGCTCGCGTCCTGAGGGGCGGAAAGCGGTCCCCGGGCGTTCCGACCCGAAGATCATCAAAATAGTCTGCTCATGAGTTCGACCCGCCCGTGCCGCCGCAGCCACGGTGGACGGCCGGCGGCTGCCGCACCCGACCAGAAGGGCAACTCATGACCGAGCTCGAGGACCTCACCCGGGCGGTGATCGGCAACATGGTCCCCGGCGGGAGCATGTTCGGCCGCACGGCCGCCCGCATCATCGAGCTCACTCTCGAGCCGCTGTCCGCCGCCGAGCCCGCCGTGGTGCGGGCCGAGCTGACCCGGGTGTGCGACTGGGCCAACCGGACCAAGCCGACGATGGCCACCGTCCGCAACGCCGTGGCCCTCGCCCTGGACACCGCGGCCGCCACCGACGGGTCGTCCCGCTCGATCGTGACGGCCGTGTCCGCCGCCATGCGCGCCTTCGTCACCCGTTCGGAACGGGCGGTCGAGGCGCTGGCCGACGGCATCACCGAGATCGTGAAGCCCGGCGCCCGGGTGCTCGCCCACTCCAACTCGGCCTCGCTGAGCAGCGTCCTGCGCCGGGTCGTGGCCACCGTCCCCGACGTGTCGATCAGCGTGACCGAGTCCCGCCCGTACCGCGAGTCGCGCCGCCTGATCGAGGGCATCGCCGGGTCGGGCGTACCGGTGACGTTGTTCTCCGACGCCTCGATGGCGATCGCGGTGGGCCGGTCGGACGTCGTGCTGGTCGGGGCGGACGCGGTCTTCGCCGACGGCACGCTGGTCAACAAGACCGGGACGATGCCGCTGGCCCTGTCCTGCCGGCACCACGGCGTGCCGCTCTTCGGCGTCACCGAGCTGGCCAAGGTCTTCGACGGCGACGCGTCCGAGGTCGGCATGGAGGTGCGGCCCGGCGCGGAGCTCAGCGACGGCTGGGAGCTGGCCGAGAGCGGCCGGGTCGAGGTCTGGAACCAGTTCTTCGAGCCCGTCCCGCCCGAGCTGATCGCCTCGTATCTCACTGAATCGGGCCTGGTAGCGCCGGACGGAATGCTGGCGGCCTACCGCCACAGCCTGAACTGAGCGGCCTCTTCAGCTCGCGTTCAGGGTCGAGGGAGGAAGATGCACCGATGCGGGTTCTTGTCGTGGATGACGAACAGCGGCTGGCCCGGTCGTTGCGGCTCGGGCTCGAGGCCGAGGGTTTCGCCGTCGACGTGGCCCACAACGGCGTCGACGGGTTGTGGCTGGCCCGCGAGAACACGTACGACGCGATCGTGCTCGACCTCATGCTGCCCGGCCTCAACGGCTACCAGGTCTGCGCGACCCTGCGCCGCGAAGAGGACTGGACGCCGATCCTCATGCTCACGGCCAAGGACGGCGAGTGGGATCAGATCGAGGGGCTCGATACCGGCGCCGACGACTACCTGACCAAGCCGTGCTCGTTCCCCGTGCTGGTGGCCCGGCTGCGCGCGGTGAGCCGGCGCGGCGCGCGTGAACGCCCGACCGAGCTGGTCGTCGGTGACCTGCGGCTCGACCCGGCGGCGCGGCGGGTCTGGCGTGACGGCGCCGAGGTGGAGCTGACCGCCCGCGAGTTCTCGATGCTGTTCTTCCTGGCCCGGCACCCGGGTGACGTCGTCTCCAAGCGGCAGATCCTGGACGGGGTGTGGGACGGCGACTTCGAGGGCGACCCCAACATCGTCGAGGTCTACATCGGGCACCTGCGCAACAAGATCGGCCGCACGGCCATCCAGACGTTGCGCGGCGCGGGCTACCGGCTGGCGAGCGGCGGTGGCTGACGTCCGGCTGCGCACGACCGCGGCGGCCGTGCTCGTCGTGGCGGCTGCGCTGATCGTGGGCGCGGTCGCTCTGGTCGTGCTGATGCGCGGATCGCTGCGCGACGGGCTGGAGGCCACCGCCGAGCAACGGGCCTCCGCCCTGCTGAGCCAGGCCCGCAGCGGCACGCTGCCGGCGCCGGAGGCGGGCGACGACCCGGAGGACCTCGACGACCTGATCTGGCAGGTGACCGCCCCCGGCGGCGAGGTCGTCCGGTCCGCGGTGGCGTTGCCCACCACGGCCATCGGCGAGGTGACCCTGGCCGGCGGCGACGATCCCTATCTGGTGGCCACCGATGAGGATGGCGGCTATCGGGTGTCGGTCGCCGTCTCGCTGGAGGACGTCGACGAGTCGACGTCGGCGCTGATGACCCCGCTGCTGGTCGGGGTGCCGCTGCTCGTCCTGCTGGTCGGCGGCGTGACCTGGGTGGTGGCCTCGCGGGCGCTGGCCCCGGTCGAGCGCATCCGCCGCGAGGTCGAGGCGATCACCGGCGACCGGCTCGACCGGCGGGTGCCCGAGCCGGCGTCCCGCGACGAGATCGGCCGGCTGGCCCGCACGATGAACCGGATGCTGGGCCGGCTGCAGGACTCCCGCGACCGCCAGCGCGCGTTCGTGGCCGACGCCTCGCACGAGCTGCGCTCCCCGGTGGCCAGCATCCGCCAGGTGGCCGAGGTCGCTCAGGCCCACCCGGCCGCCCTGCCCGACGGCGAACTGGCCGGCACGGTGCTCGAGGAATCGGCCCGCCTGCAGCGTCTGGTCGACCAGTTGCTGCTGCTCACCCGGGCCGACGACGGCGGGGCGCGGCGCGCCGACCACGACGTCGACCTCGATGACCTGGTCCTTTCCGAGGCACGACGAGTTTCCCGTACGGGCGTGAAGGTCGACACCAGCGGCGTCGGCGCGGGCCGGATCCGGGGCGACGAGGCCGCCCTCGCCCAGGTGATCCGCAACCTGGCCGACAACGCCGCCCGGCACGCCAAGGGGGCGGTGGCGGTCGGTGTCCGCGAGATCTCCGGTGCGGTCGAGCTCACGGTCGACGACGACGGGCCCGGGATCCCGGCCGGCCAGCGTGACCGGGTCTTCGACCGGTTCGTGCGTCTCGACGAGGCCCGTGCGCGCGACGACGGTGGCAGCGGGCTGGGGCTGGCCATCGTCAAGGAGATCGTGACCGCGCACGGGGGAACCGTCGCCGTCACGCCCTCGGTGCTGGGCGGCGCCTGTTTCACCGTACGGTTTCAGGCTGGGTTCAGGGACGGTCCCGCACAGTAGGCGAGTACCTGATCCCCGAGCTCGAAAGGCACCAACTCATGAACACCGCCAAGCTCCGCAGCAAGCGCGTCATCGTCACCACGGCCGCCGTGGCCGCCCTGGCCGTGGGCGGCGGCGTCTGGGCCACCGCAGCGAACGCCGACTCCGAGGTGAGCAACGGCGACCGGGACCGGGTCGGCAACGCCGCCGTCCAGGCCGTCGGGGGCGGCACCGTGCTCGACGTCGAGAGCAGCGACGACCCGGGTGAGGCGTACGAGGTCGAGGTCCGCAAGACCGACGGCACCGAGGTCGACGTGGTGCTCGACAAGGACCTGAAGGTTCTGAACCAGCAGGCCGACACCCCGGACAGCGACACGCCGGACGCCGCCGTGACCGACGCCCAGCGGGCCTCGGCCGAGAAGGCCGCCCTGGACGCGGTCGGCGGCGGCACGGTCCTGGACGTCGAGGCGAGCGACGGCCAGGCGGCCGGCTACGAGGTCGAGGTCCGCGACTCCGGCAACAAGGAGTGGGACGTCGAGCTCGACTCGGCCTTCAAGGTGCTGACCAAGAACGAGGACAACTGAGTCAGGCGAACACCCGGGCGGCGAAGCGCCGGCCGATCAGGTGGTGGGTGGCCGCGTCCGGATGCAGCCCGTCCGGCAGCGGCCGCTCCGCGTGGTCGGCCTCGCCGTACAGGTCCAGCCCGTTCAGGTAGGACAGGTGCGGGTCGGTCCGGGACCGTTCGGCGACGATGCGGGCCAGCTCGTCCCGGATGACCGTGAGCGTGAGCTTGCCCGCGGCCCGCTCGGCCGGATCGCCGGTGGCCACGAAGCCGAGCCGGCCCTCGCGCAGGGCGGCCATGTCGAAGGCGCCGGGGCCGGGCGTGTCCTCGTGGATCGGGCAGTAGATCGGCGAGACGACGACCAGCGGTGTCTCCGGGTGGCCCTCGCGGATGGTGTCGAGGAAGCCGTGCACGGCTGGGCCGAACGCCCGCAGCCGCATCAGGTCGGCGTTGACGATGTTGATGCCGAGCTTGACGCTGATGAGGTCGGCCGGGAGGTCGCGCATCGTGCGGGCGGTGAAGGGGTCGAGCAGGGCGCTGCCGCCGAGGCCCAGGTTGGTCAGCTCGGCCCCGCCTTGCGCGGCGGCGATGGCGGGCCACGTGGTGCTCGGGCCGGCCGCGTCCGAACCGTGGCTGATCGAGCTGCCGTGATGCAGCCACTGCGGTCGCCCGGAGGGCGCGGCGGGTTCGATCGGCGCGTCGGTGCGCAGCTCGATCAGCTCGGTCCTCTCGTTGTGGGGCAGCCAGATCTCGACGGTCTTCGGCTCGTCCGGCAGGCCGGCGAAGATGGCCCGGCCGGGCTCGCCGGGAACGGCCGTGGTGGCCCCGGTGGCCAGATCGATCGTCACGGTGGTGCCGCCCCCGACGGTCTGCTGCCCGCTCAGGACCCCGTCGGCGTACAGGTCGTAGACGCCCTGCGGCCGGGGCGGCGCGCCGCGGTAGACCAGCTTGGTGGGCATGGTGACGAGCTCGACGCGGGTGGCCCGGGTGCGGAACACCACCCGTACGCCGGAAGGTTGTGCCTCGGCCGTCGCGAGCTGAGGGTCGGCGCACTGGGCCCGGGCCCAGGCCGGAAGCCGGTTCGGCAGCAGCCCGTGGGCCGTGCGCTCGAGCTCGGCGGCGCCGCGGATCAGCTCGGCGGACAGGGGTGTGGTGTGGTCGGTCAACGGACTCATCCTTCGTGGGGCCAGTGGCGCAGCAGGGAGTCGAGCGCGTCGAGGATGCGCTCCCACGACTCCTGCGGGCCGGGCTTGCTGTGGTCGAACCCACCGCCGAGCTCCTGGGCGATGTAGCCGTGGAAAACACTGCCGATCAGCCGTACGGCGTGGGTCTGCTCGGTCTCGCCGAGGTGGTAGCCGCGCAGGATCGCGCGGGTCATCGCCGAGTGGCGGGGACCGGCGCTGCTCAGGGCGGTCTCGTGGTCGAGACGCAGCTGCGCCGCCGCGTAACGGCCGGGATGCTCGCGGGCGTAATCCCGATAGGTGTTGCCCAGCGCGGCCAGCGCGTCCTTGCCCGAGCGGCCGGCCAGCGCGGCGGCGCCCCGGTCGGCCATCTCGGCCAGCGCGAGCAGAGTGATCCGGGTGCGCAGGTCGCCGGCGTTGCGGACGTGCGCGTAAAGGCTCGCGACCTGCACCCCGACCCGCCTCGCGACCGCCGACGGGGTCACCTGCTCGAAGCCCGCCTCGTCGGCCAGCTCGGCGCCGGCCAGGGTCACCCGCTCGGCCGTCAGGCCCATCCGCACCATGATCGTCCCTCCCTAACGAATTAAGGCTATCACCTAAAACTTTTAGGAAGACTTCCCCGTACGGGTTACTTGCAGTGCGGCAAACGGCATGGGCCATACTTCCCGTCTCATGCCTACCCACGGGACGGTCTTCACCTTGGACACCCTGCACGTCCGGTCCTGGACGATGCGCCGCCGCGTGCTCATGCTGTTCGCCGTGGCCGGCGTGCTGCTGGCCGGCATCGGAGCGATCGCCGCGATGACCGCCGTCGACAGCAACAAGCACCTCGACGTGCTGCTCGACAAGACCGGTCCGATGCGCGTCGCCGGTCAGGAGCTGAATTCGGCCTACCTCGATCAGGAGACCGGCGTACGGGGCTTCGCGCTGAGCCGATCGGCCAAGAACCTGCAGCCGTACGAGCAGGGGGTGGCCGCCGAGAAGCAGCTGCTGGCGCAGATCGGCGAGCTCAACGGGCCCGGGGGACGCGCCAATATCCGCGCCGACCTCGACCGGGTGCGGCAGCTGGCCGAGCAGTGGCGGGCCGACGTGGCCGCCCCGGTGATCGCGGCCGGCACCGCGGGAACGGGCGCGAGCATCGACGAGGCCGCCAACGACACCCGCTTCAACGCGCTGCGGGCCGCGGTGGACACCCTGCAGGCCGACATCCTGGCCCTGCGCGACGAGGCGGCCGGAGCGGCCCGGCGGACCGGCTCGGTGCTGGTCACGCTGGAGATCGCCGCCGCCGTGATCCTGATCGTGGTCGGCGGGCTCATGCTCCTGCTGCTGGACCGGCTGGTCAGCCGCCCGATCGCCCGCCTGGCCGGCGAGGTGCGCCGGGTGGCCGACGGCGACTACGACCGCCGGATCGTCTCGGCGGGCTCGCCCGAGCTGGCCAGCCTGGCCGGCGACGTCGACGGCATGCGGCAGCGCATCGCCTCCGAGCTGACCGAGGTGCGCGAGGCCCGCACCCAGGTCGAGTCGGCCAACCAGCAGCTCGAGCTCAAGGCCGACGAGCTGAGCCGGTCCAACCGCGACCTCGAGCAGTTCGCGTACGTCGCCTCGCACGACCTGCAGGAGCCGCTGCGCAAGGTGGCCAGCTTTTGTCAGCTGCTGCAACGCCGGTACGCGGGCCGGCTCGACGACCGTGCCGACCAGTACATCGCCTTCGCGGTCGACGGCGCCCAGCGGATGCAGCGCCTGATCAACGACCTGCTCGCCTTCTCCCGCGTCGGCCGGCTCACCACCGGGTTCACGCCGGTGCCGCTGTCGCGGGTGCTGACCGAGGTCGCGTCGCAGTTCGAGTCGCGCGAGGGCGAGATCACCTGGTCCGATCTGCCGACCGTCGACGGCGAGGAACCGCTGCTGACGAACCTGTTCGCCAACCTGATCGGCAACTCCCTGAAGTTCCGCCGCCCCGGCGTGTCCCCGGTCGTGCGGGTGAGCGCCACGCGCGAGGACGGCGAGTGGCACCTCAACGTCCGGGACAACGGCATCGGCATCGAACGCGAGTTCGCCGACAAGGTCTTCGTCATCTTTCAGCGCCTGCACCCGCGCGAGGCCTACGACGGAACCGGCATCGGCCTGGCCATCGGCAAGAAGATCGTCGAATACCACGGCGGCCGGATCTGGCTCGACCTCGACGTCGAGGAGGGCACCTCGCTCTGGTTCTCGATGCCCGTCCCGGAGGAAGCGGTGGCCGATCAGCCGTCCAACGCCCCGGAGCCGGTCCAGCAGCTGAGTTCCATGCCGTCCTCGACCGGGAAGTCCACGCTCACGTAGCCGTTGGCGGGATCACGGACGTAGGCCAGATAGTCGCCCATCGAGGCGAACGTCGAGTCGTCGGCGACCACCAGCGCCCCGGGGGACAGGCGCGGTTCGAGCAGGCGCAGCACCGGCAGGCACAGGTCCTTCCAGCCGTCGAGCAGCAGCAGGGAGATCGGGCCGCCGCCGCCGGCCAGGGTGGTCAGCGCGTCGCCGGGGAGCACCGTGACCAGGTCGGCGAGCCCGGCCGCGGCCAGGTTCGCGCGGGCCGCGCCCACCTTGGTCGCGCTCAGCTCGGTGGTCACGACGTGCCCGGCGCCGTTGTCGCGCACCCCGGCGGCCAGGAAGAGCGTCGAGATCCCGTACGAGGTTCCGAACTCGACGACCGTGGCCGGGCGGGTGGCCCGGACGAGCGAATAGAGCAGGTCGCCGCCGCGCTCGGAGATCGGCATGTAGACGCCGGCGAGCAGGTCGGCCCGGTCGGCCGCCGGCATCGACGGGCTGGGCCGGCCGGGGGAGCGTTCGTCGTCCCGGTCCGCCTCGGCGAACAGCCGGTCGAGCACATCGCGGACGGTGGAGTCGTGCAGAGTCGTGGTCATGGGGGCTAGGCTAGACGCAACGTCGCGTCTAAGGAAGGCTGCGTTGAGGAAAGAGGGCTTGATGCATCGCGGAAACCGGCACGGGCGCAGCGAGGCGGCGCGGGAGGCGGTTCTTGAGGCGGCCGACGACCTGGTGGCCGAGGTCGGGTTCGCGCGGGTCACCATCGAGGGGATCGCCGCGCGGGCCGGCGTCGCCAAGCAGACGATCTATCGGTGGTGGCGCTCCAAGACCGACATCCTGGTCGACGCGCTGGTCGCCGACGCCGGCGAGGAGCTGACCCTGCGCGACACCGGCGCGCTCGCCACCGACCTGGAGGCGCACCTGGCCGAGCTGGCCCGTTTCCTCGGCGAGTCCGACGCGGGGGCCGTCCTGCGGGCGCTCATCGGCGAGGCGCAGCACGACGCGGCCGTGGCCGACCGGCTGCGCGCGGAGATCCTGCCCCGGCTCCGCGCCCGCGACCGGGTGCCGTTCGAGCGGGCGGTGGCCCGCGGCGAGCTGCCGGCCGGCGCGGACATCGACGCGCTGGTCGAGCAGGCGGTCGGGCCGATCTATTACCGGGTGCTGGTCACCGGCGGCAGCCGGGCACGCGCTTGACCATGTGGTCGAGGCCAATCGCGGCCCGGCGGCGAACTGCCAGGTCAGCGACCGCGTCCGGGCTGCTGGTTGGATCTGTCGTCGCTCCGTGATCTCATCGCGCCACCCCCGTGTGCGTCTTCAATGGACTGCTCCCGAGTATTTGGGCGGCGGCCCGGCCGAACCAGGAAACTGAACCGGAAATAGCGCTGCGACAATGGGCCGCATGCAGGAGCCTGAGGACTTCGCGGCGGCGCTGAGGAACCACCGGATCGTCGCCGGGCTGTCGCAGGAGGCGCTGGCCGAACGGGCCGGCATCACCGAGCGCTCGGTGCGCAACCTCGAACGCCGCTCGGTCCGCAACCCGCGGCCCGAGACGGTGGCCCTGCTGGGGACGGCCCTCGGCCTGACCGGCGACGAACTCGACGGCTTCGTGGCGTTCGCTCGCGAGGACTACTGGGCGCAGCGCGGCGCGGACCGGCCCACCTGGCGCATCCCGGCCCAGCTGCCGCTGCACCTGCGCGGCTTCACCGGCCGCGACGACGAGATCGCCCAGCTCGACGCCGCCCGCGACGCCGGCCTCGTGGTCGTCACCGGCTCGCCCGGCGTCGGCAAGACCGCGCTGGCGGTGCACTGGGCCCAGCGGGTCGTGCGCCGGTTCCCGCACGGCCAGCTCTTCGTCAACCTGCGCGGCTTCGACCCGGCCGGGGCGGCGATGGACCCGGCCGAGGCGGTCCGCGGCTTCCTCGACGCGCTCGACGTGCCGGTGCAGCGCATCCCGGCCGACGCCGCCGCCCAGATCGCGCTGTACCGCAGCCTGCTGGCCCGCAAGCAGATGCTGATCTTGCTGGACAACGCCCGCGACGCCGCGCAGATCCGCCCGCTGCTGCCGGGCGGCACCGGCTGCCTGGTGCTGGTGACCAGCCGGCACGAGCTGACCGGGTTGGTCGCCGCCGAAGCCGCCCGGCCGCTGATCCTGGGCCGGCTGCCCCGGGCCGAGGCGGCCGGGATGCTGCGCCTGCGGCTCGGAGCCCAGCGGCTCGACGACGAGCCCGGCGCCACCGAGGCGATCCTGGCGGCCTGCGCCGGCCTGCCCCTGGCGCTGGCCATCGTGGCCGCCCGGGCCGCCGTCCGCCCCGGCTCCCGCCTGGCCGAGCTGGCCGGGGAGCTGCACGAGGCCCGCGCCCGGCTGGACGCGCTGGCCAGCGGCGACGGCGTGACCGACGTACGGGCGGTGTTCTCCTGGTCCTATCAGGCCCTCGAACCGGGCGCGGCGCAGCTGTTCCGCCTGCTCGGCCTGCACCCGGGCCCCGACGTCGCCCCGGCCGCCGTGGTCAGTCTGGCCGCCCGGCCCGCCGCGCATGTGCAGGCGCTGCTGGACGAACTGGCCGGCGCGCACCTCCTCGAGCAGTGGACCCCCGGCCGGTACGCGCTGCACGACCTGCTCCGCGCGTACGCCGGCGAGCTGGCCCGCACCCACGACGGCGCCGCCGACCGGCACGCGGCGACGCTCCGGCTGGTCGACCACCACCTGCATACCGCGTACGCCGCCGACCGCCTGCTCAACCCGGTCCGCGACCCGATCACCCTGGCCCCGCCGGCCCCCGGGGTCGTCCCCGAACCGCACGCCGGCCACGCCGGCGCCCTGGCCTGGTTCACCGCCGAACACCAGTCGCTGCTGGCCACGGCCGACCTGGCCGCCGGTTCCGAGCGGGCCTGGCAGCTGGCCTGGGCCCTCACGACGTATCTGGACCGGCAGGGGCACTGGCGGCACTGGGCCGCCACCCAGCACGCGGCCGTGACCGAGGCCCGGCGGTCCGGCGACCGGGCGGCGCAGGCCCGCGCGCACCGCCTGGCCGCGCTCGCGCTGGGCCGGCTGGGCGACTTCACCGCGTCCCACGCCGACCTGGAAGAGGCCCTGCGGCTGTACGACGAGATCGGCGACCACATCGGGCAGGCCCACACGCACCACAACCTGGCCCACGTGTGGGAGCGTCAGGGCCGCTACGACCAGGCGCTGCACCACGACCGGCGATCGCTGGAGCTGTCGGTGACCGCGGGCCACCGTGTCGGCCAGGCCGACGCGCTCAACGGCATCGGCTGGGCCCAGGCGATGCTCGGCCGGCCCGAGCAGGCCCTCGAGTCCTGCCGGGAAGCCCTGGAGCTGCTGCAGCAGCTCGGCAACCGCTACGGGCAGGCCCACACCTGGGACAGCCTCGGCTACGCCCACCACCAGCTGGGCGATCACGCGGCCGCCCAGCAGTGCTACGAGCAGGCCGGCGCGCTGTTCCGCGACCTCGGCGACCGCTACTTCGAGGCGTCGGTGCTGGTCAGCCTGGGCGACGTCCACCTCGCGGCCGGTTGCGCGGATGAGGCCCGCGACTCCTGGCGGCAGGCCCTGGCCATCCTGGAGGACCTCGACCACCCCGACGCCGAGGGCGTACGCGTAAAGCTTTCTGTGTAATCCGGGGACAACGGCCGTCGCGGCCACGGGAACTCACAGAGTTCTCCCAGAGGCTCTGCGGAACCGGCCAGCCGCGACCGCCAGCATCGTGCCCATGAGCATGATCGACGTACGGGGACTGACCAAACGCTACGGATCCGAGACGGTGGTCGACGACCTGTCGTTCACCGTCGAGGCCGGGCAGGTGACCGGATTCCTGGGGCCCAACGGCGCCGGCAAATCCACCACCATGCGCATGATCATCGGGCTGGTCGCACCCGATCGGGGCTCGGTCACGGTCGGCGGGCGCCGCTATCAGGATCTGCCGACGCCGCTGGTCGAGGTGGGCGCGCTGCTCGACGCGGGCGCGGTGCACGGCGGGCGCACGGCCGCGAACCATCTGCTGGCCCTGGCGGTCAGCAACGGCCTGCCCCGCACGAGGGTGGGGGAGGTTCTGGCCCGTACGGGTCTGGAGAGTGTCGCCGCCAAACGGGCCGGCAGCTTCTCCCTCGGCATGCGGCAGCGGCTCGGCATCGCCGCCGCCCTGCTCGGCGACCCGCGGGTGCTGATCTTCGACGAGCCGGTGAACGGGCTCGACCCCGAGGGCATCCGCTGGGTGCGCGACCTGATGCGCTCGCTCGCCGCCGAGGGCCGCGCGGTGCTGGTCTCCAGCCACCTGATGAGCGAGATGGCGCAGACCGCCGACCACCTGATCGTCATCGGCCGGGGCCGCCTCATCGCAGACACCACCATGAGCGAACTGACCCGTACGAGCGGGTCCGGCACGGTGCTGGTCCGGGCGGACGACCCGGGCGCGCTGAGCCTCAAACTGACCGCGGCCGGCGCCACCGTCCACGAGGGACTCGAGTCGTCGCTGGTCGTGTCGGAGATGAGCGCCCGCGACATCGGCAAACTGGCCGCCTATCACGGGATCGTGCTCAGCGAGCTGGCGCCGCAGCGGGCCTCGCTCGAGGACGCCTTCATGGAGCTCACCCGCGACAGCGTCCAGTTCCAGGCGGTGGCGGCATGAGAACCCTCGCCTCGGAGTGGATCAAGCTGCGCAGCCTGCGCTCGACCTGGCTCACGCTGGCCTGCCTGTTCGTCGTCGGGCTGGGCATCACCGCCCTGGCCGCCAACGCGGCCGGCGCCATCTGGGACGAGGCGACCCCGGCCGACCGGCTGGCCTGGGACCCGACCGGGCGCAGCCTGGCCTCGTACATCGTCGCCCAACTCGTGATCGGGGTGCTCGGCATCCTCGTGGTCACGTCCGAGTTCGGGACCGGCCTGATGAGCACGACCCTGAGCGCGACCCCTCGGCGGGCGCGGGTGCTGGCGGCCAAGGTGGCGCTGACGGCGGCGGTGGCCGTGGTCGCGGGCGAGGTGCTGATGTTCGCCGCCTTCCTCGTCGGGCAGCCGCTGATGGCCCGGCAGGACGTGCCGAGTGCCAAGCTGGGCGATCCCGGGGTGCTGCCGGCCGTGTTCGCGGGCGGGCTCTATCTCGCGGTGATCGGGCTGCTCGCCGTCGGTCTCGGCGCGATCGTGCGGGCCACCGCGGGCGCGCTGGCCACCCTGGTCGGCATCGTCTTCCTGGTGCCCGCCGTGGCCGGGCTGTTCCCGTCGTGGATGCAGGCCGTGTTCGACTACTGGCCCACGATCGGCGGGTCGGCCGCCCTCGGCACGGTGGCCAACCCGGACTACCCGCACCCGTGGCTCAACCTGGGCGGCATGGCGCTGGCCGTGGCCGGGGTGCTGGCCGCCGCCTTCGTCGTGTTCCGCCGGCGCGACGTCGTCTGATGAGCCTGCGACGCCGAGCCTTTCGAGACGCGTCCGTGGGTGCGGGCGCGGCCGCCGCGGGGCTGCTCGCCATGGGCGGCACCGCGGCGGCCGGTCTCCTGCTCCTGGACGCCGGGCAGGTGGGCCGTCCGGAGCGGCTCACGGCGGCTGTGATGGCCATGGCCGTGGGTGCCCCGGTCCAGGTCGGGGCGGCGTCGGCGGGCGGGCTGCCGGTGGCCGCGCACGGCCGCATCGACCTGATGCCGCTGGGGGTGACCTTGGCGGGGACGCTCGTGCTGGGCCTGCTCCTGATGCGCGGCGGCCGCGGCGGTCTGCTCGTGCGAGGCGTGTCGGCGGCAGTCGTCTTCACCGCCGGGGCCGGGCTGGTGGCGTGGGCTGGGCGCGGGGCCCTGACGTGGCCGGCCATCGGCGGACGGACGGACGCGGGGCTGGCGGGCTGCCTGCCGGACGGGTCGGGATTACCGGGCCTGCCTCGGGGCGCCGGCCTTCCGGGCCTCCCCGGTGGCGCCGCCTTATCCGGCCTCCCCGGTGGGGCGGGTCTGTGGGGCGGCGCGAGTTTGCCGGGCGGGACCGGCCTGCTTGATCGGGCGGGCCTGCGCGGGGCGGCGGGCCTGCCGGGCGGAGGCGGCCAGTTCGACGGCGGATTTGCGGTGGCGATCGGCCCGGCGGTGGCCGGCGCGGGGGCGCTGGTGCTCACGGTCGTCGCGCTGTGCTGGCTCGCGTTCCGGTTCCCCGCGGTGGCGGGCGGGCTGCGGGCCCTGCGGTGGCCGGCCCTGGGTCTCATGGTCCTGGGTCTGAGCGCCGCCACGGTGCTGGGCGGCCCCGCGGCCGCCGGCGGTCTTCTACTGGCGGTGCCGCTCGGGCTGGCCCTGCCGGCCACCCTTCACACCGGCGGCGTGCTCGCGTGCGCGCTGAACGGCGGCCCGACCCGGACGCCGGACGGCGGCCCGATCAGTGGGCTGGACGGCGGCCCGCTGAGCGGATTCAATGGCGGCCCGCTCAGCGGATTCAATGGCGGCTCGAACACGGCGCTGGAGGGCGGCCGAACCCTGGCCACCGGCGGCTGGCTGACCACGCTGTCGATCGCGGTGCTGCTGGCGTGCTGCGTCATCGTTGCCGCGGCTGCCCGCCGGATTCAGCCCGGCGGACCCCTCAAGCGAGCCCTCGGCGTGGCGCTCGCGGTCGGGCTGGCCCTGCTCGCGCTCGCCGTCGTGTCGCGGGGATCGGCCTTCATCGGCGTACGGGCGCTGATCTTCTCGTTGCCCCTGCTCGACGTGCGTCTGGTGCCGAATCCGTGGACCGCGCTGCCGGTGGGGGTGGTCGTGGGTGCGGTGGGCAGTCTGCTCGTCGACGCTTTCGTAGGCTGGCGGCCATGGAGACGTCATGACGCCGCGCGATGACGCCGAGCGCCTGCTCGTCGTGGACGACGAGGCCACCGTACGGGAACTGCTGTCGGCGACTTTGCGGTTCGCCGGTTTCCGGGTGACGTCGGCGGGCACCGCGGCCGAGGCGATCACCGCGGCCACCGAGGAGCCGCCCGACCTGGTGCTGCTCGACGTGATGCTGCCCGACATGGACGGCTTCGAGGTGGTGCGGCGACTGCGCGAACAGCGTACGGGCGGCCGCGGCGGACCGGTGCCGGTGCTGTTCCTGACCGCCCGCGACCGGCAGGCCGACAAGGTGACCGGGTTGTCGCTGGGCGCCGACGACTACGTGACCAAGCCGTTTGACCTGGAGGAGCTGATCGCCCGGATCCGCGCGATCCTGCGGCGGACGAGCGGCCCGCATTCCGCCGTGCTGACCGTGGGGGCGCTGGCCATGGACACCGAGGGCCACCAGGTGACGCGGCACGGCCGGCCCGTACGGGTCTCGCCGACCGAGTTCCGGCTGCTGCGCTATCTGATGGAGAACGCGGGCCGGGTGGTGACCAAGGCGCAGATCCTGGAACGGGTCTGGCACTACGACTTCGGCGGCGACGCCAGCATCGTCGACACGTACATCTCCTACCTGCGACGCAAGGTCGACGCCGCCGAACCGCGGTTGATCCAGACCGTGCACGGCGTGGGCTACGTGATGCGGGAGCCACGACCATGAGCTTGCGCGTACGCCTCCTGCTGATCACGACCGCCCTGCTGCTGGCCGGTCTGGGGCTGGTCGGCACGGTCGTCTCCGATCGCCTGCAGCACTACCAGGTCGGCCGGATCGACACCCAGTTGTCCTCGCTCACCGGGCTGCTCTCGCACCTGCCGGCCAGCGGCCCGCGTCCCACCCCCGACCCCGGCGTTCTCGATCCCGCGCTCGACCTGATCGGCGCCCCGTACCTGGTCTATGTGGGCGACGACGGCACAGTGACCCAAGGGGCGCTGTCGTCGCGGCTGGATCGGGCCAGCCTGCCGCCGGGCGACCAGTTGCGCACGTTGCCGACCGACGGAACGGGCCGGTTCCTCGACGCGGCCGACGACTCGGAACGCTGGCGGGCGGTCGCCGCCCGCATCGCCGGCTGGAACGGCACGGTCGTCGCGGCGGCGCCGATGACCGAGGCCGACGCCACCGTCGCCCGGCTCCGCACGATCAGCCTGGTCAGCGGGGCCGTGCTGCTGGTCCTGCTGACCGCGCTGGGCTGGTTCGCCCTGGGCCGGGGGCTGCGGCCGCTGCGCCGGATCGAGCACACGGCGGCGGCGATCGCCGGTGGCGACCTGACCCGGCGCGTGCCCGACCTTGCGCCGCCGGGCACCGAGATCGGGCACCTGGCCGGTTCGCTCAACACCATGCTGGGCCAGCTCGAACGGGCCTTCGCCGACCGGGCCGCCTCGGAGGCGCGGATGCGGGCGTTCGTCTCGGACGTCAGCCACGAACTGCGTACGCCGTTGTTCGTCATCAAGGGCTCGACCGACCTGCACCGGATGGGCGCGCTGGCCGGACCGTCCGACGTGGACGAGGCGATGCGCCGGATCGGGCTCGAGGCGACCCGGCTGACCGCGCTCACCGAGGACCTGCTGCTGCTGGCCCAGCTCGACGACGCGCCCGAGGGCCAGCTCGAGCGGGCCCCGATGGACCTGCGCACCCTGGCCACCGACGCCCGGCACGACCTGCGCGCGCTCGACCCGGCGCGACCCGTCTCGCTGACCGGCCCCGGTGGAGACGGCCCGCCCGGACCGGCGGCGGTCGACGCCGACGAGGCCCGGCTCCGGCAAGTGGTGGCCAACCTCGTCGGCAACGCGGTTGCGCACACCCCACCGGGCACGGCGGTGCGCATCGGCGTCGGCACAGTCGGCGGGCGGGCCGTGCTGGAGATCGCCGACAACGGGCCGGGCATGACGGCCGAGCAGGCCGGGCGGGTGTTCGACCGGTTCTATCGCACCGACCGGTCGCGGAGCCGTACGGGCGGGGCCAGCGCGGGGCTCGGACTGGCCATCGCCCGATCTCTGGCCCGGGCGCACGGCGGCGACGTCGAACTGTCGACATCGGCCGGGGCGGGCGCCTGCTTCCGTCTGGTGCTGCCGCCGCTATAGCTTGGTTGACGATATATCTTCGCGGCCATACTATTCCGGCCGTGCAGGAACCAACTTTTCTCATCCTGACCGCGCTGGCGGCACAGCCGTTGCACGGTTACGGGATCGTCCAGTCCGTCACCGAGTTGTCCGCCGGGGAGGTGAAACTGCGTCCCGGCACGCTCTACGGGGCGCTCGACCGGCTCGACCAGCAGGGCCTGATCGCCGTCGACCGCGAGGAACAGGTCGACGGCCGGCTGCGCCGCTACTACCGGCTCAGCGACCACGGCGCCGCCGTCCTGGCCGGGCAGGCCGAGCGGCTGCGCAGCCGGGCCGCCCTGGCCGAACGCCAGCTCGGGCTGCGGCCCGGTCACGCCGGAGGTGCCGCGTGAACCCGTACGTCTCCCTGCTGGCCGCCTATCCGGCCCGGCTCCGCCGCAAACACGGCGACGAACTGATCGCGACGCTGGTCGAGATGGCCGGCCCCGGTGGCGGTCCGACCCGCGCGGAGAAGGCTCGTCTGGTCCTCGACGGCCTGCGCGAGCGGTTCCGCCCGCCGGTCCGCCGCCGGCCGTTCGCCCTGGCCGCCGCCGTGCTGGCTCTGCTCGTCGGCGGGGCTCTCGGCGCCGCCGTGGGTTCCTGGGCCGGCACGCTCGGCTATGCCGCCCTGCCCGCCACTGTGCCCTTCGGCGACCGGATGGAGCACGTCAACGCCGAGGACCATTACCTGTGGTCCGAGGGCCGCTTCCCACCCGGGACGAACGCCTTGACGGCCACGGAGCAGGCACATCGGGCGATGGCGGCCGAGGGCTGGCAGCCGAGCCCGATCGCCTCCCGCGAAAAACCGCTGACCATCGTCTACTTCGTTGCCGAGAAGGACGGAGTGCGGCTCGACGTCTACGCGTACCCCAGCCTCGGCTCTCTCAGCATCACCGGCTGGCCCACCCGCTCCGCGTCGTACGTGCCCCTGACCATCGCCGGCACGCTGCTCGGGCTGCTGCTCGGCTGGCTGGCGGCGGTGGCGCTGGCCCACCGGATCCAGGACGCCCGCCGTCCCCTCCGGAGCGCGATCCTGGCCGGCATCGGCCTGGCGCTGATCCTTCCGTCGGCCGCCGGCTTCGTCGCCTCGCTGTGGAGCTATCTGACCGTGACCGATCTGCTCGGCATGGGCGGGATGGTCCACGTGTACGGGTTCTCCTTCGGTCCCACGCTCGACTTCATGCGTGAGTACGGGCTGGGGGAGGGCTGGTATCTCACGCCGGGCGACTTCCAGCAGTTGCCGTTGTTCGGTTTCGCGCTGATCGCCGTGGCCGGGGTGCTCGCCCGTCCACGCCGGGAGTACGAGGCTGTCGCTTGATCCCCGATGCGGAGGCCGTCCGGGCGCGGGACGGTGTGGCCGCGATTCCGTGGGCCCGCCAGCTGGCTTATGCCGCAGATCGACCTGGGCGGCCACCGTCGGCTGCCGAGCGGGGCCTTGCTTCGCCGGTTCCTCTTCCGGCCGAGCCTTCCCAGCGTTGTGGGCCTGGTCTTGCGGTTCGGTCCTGCAGTGCGGGCCTTGCAGCGTTCGGGCCTTGGAGCGTCTGGACCCGGGAGCGCGGTCCTCGGGCGCGTCCAAGTCCTCCCCGCACACTCATCGGTCTGTCATGGCCCTCTCCCCGCGAAGACGACAGCGCGGGAAGAGGGCCATGACGGGTCCTCTAGGACGCGGTGCAGGCGGTGCCGTTCAGGGTGAACGAGGACGGCCGGGGGTTGCTGCCGGTGTGGGTGGCGTTGAAGCCGAACGTGACCGTCGCGCCCGGGGCCAGGCTGCCGTTCCAGGACGTGTTGGTGGCGGTGACCTGAGTGCCGGACTGGGTCACCGTCGCCGACCACGCCTGCGTGATTCGCTGGCCATTGGCGTACGGGAAGACGAGGCTCCATGCGGTGATCGCCGTGGGGCCGTTGGTGATCGTGACCGATCCGCTGAAACCGCTGCCCCAGTCGTTCGTGGAGTAGGCGACCCGGCAACCGGCAGGCTGTGTCGGTGTCGGTGTCGGTGTCGGTGTCGGTGTCGGTGTCGGTGTCGGCTCGGTGGGCGTGGGCGTGGGTGTCGGCTGCGTCGGGGTGGGGGTCGGCGTCGTGGGGGTCGTTGTTCCGTCCGGCTCGGAGCCCCACACCAGCGTGCTGCCGTCGTACAGGGGAACTCCGGGGTTGGGGCCGGCCGCGGCCTGGTAGGAGGGGTCGTTGGTCGGGTCCCACGTGCCGCCCTCGACGACGCCGATCTTGAGCTGAACCTCCATGCGGTGCGCGGACTGGCCGGCCGGCGCGATCGTGTAGCCGGTGCAGTCGACCTCGACGTACCAGACGTTGCCCGAGAACTGCTTCGCGCTCGTCGGGCCCGGGCAGCCCTGCGTGTACGGCGAGCTGACGCTGAGCGCGGCGTCGCTGTCGCGGGTGAAGTAGTAGCGGAACTTACCCGCCGTCAGCGCGCGGGCCGGGAAGGCCGACTTGTTGTAGACCACGACCTTGACGCCGGTCGACCGGGTCTCGTTCTGCGTGATCGTGGTCTCGACCGACAGCTCGGGCATGTCCGGCTTCTCGGCCTGCGGGAACCCGGCCGCCGGCGCCCCGCCGTACTCCCCGTACAGCCGGGCCAGCGCGGACGTGAACCCGGCGTTGTAGTCGGTGGCGACCTCGTTCATCACGTAGTCGCCGCGGCTGTCGGTGTATTTGTCGTCCGGCGCCGACGGACCGCCGACCAGGGCGCCGTACAGGACGTGGCGGGTCTGCTCAGGCACCTGCTGGCTGTCCCACCAAGATCCATGAGCCGTACGGTGGTGGGGGTTCTTGGGCGCGTTGGCTCCGAACCCGATCACGTAGCTCGAGTTGCGCGGGTTGGAGCCCAGCGCATAGTCGATCTGGCGTACGGCGAAGTCGTGGTACCGCTGTTTGCGCGCCGCATCGGTTGTCGAATCGCTGTAGATGAGCGCGACGAACGCGGTATTCGCCGCATACCGCAAGGCGCCCCACGTGTCGACGACGACCATGCCGCCCGGGGAGGTGCGCACCTTGTCACCGTTGACACCGACCGTGAACCAGTCGAGCCAGCGGTTCGCGTCATCGATGTACTTCTGCTTGCCGGTCAGCCCGGCGAGCAGCACGTAGTTGCCGTACTGCTTGTTGTCCCACGAGATCGTCCACTTGTACATCTTGGTGCTGGTCTGGTTCTCATTGCCCTGCGCGTCGTAGCCGGCCTCGGCCTTGGCCAGATAAGCCGTGTCACCGGTGGCACGATGCAGCCAGATGGCGCCCCACACCAGCTCGTCGGAGTAACCGCTCCACGACCGGTAGAACGACGTCGCATCGGTAATGCACTCGTGATAGCTCTTCCGCACCGTGTCGGCAAACGTATAGAGCTGCTTGGCATGAGTCAGAAGCGTTTGCGCGTACGAGGGATCGGTCGCCTTGAACACCATCGAGCTGGCCGCCATGGCCGCCGCCGTCTCCGCCGCCAGCTCCGTGCCGCCACAACTCGCATCAATCTTGTACGCGGGCCGCGCCATCGGCATGACCTCGGCCGGCCCCCACCACTTGTGGTCGTCGTCGCCCTTGCCCACTTGCCCGTAGAGCACATTGGCCGACGGGTGCGCCTTGATGAAGTAGTCATTGGGCACGCGCAGGTTGTTGAGCAGAGTCGTCAGCTGCCCCGAGTTCGCGTACGCCGTCCGGTTCTCGATCGCACCCCACGCCAGCATCGTCGTCGTGAACGCCATCGGAAGCCCGAACTTGACGTGATCACCCGCATCGAACCACCCACCGGTCAGGTCGAGCCCCACATCGGACCCGTCCCGCATGGCCGAGTCGCCACGCCACGACACCCGGTTCCAGCTCGGCTTCTTCCCCGAAACTTGAGCCTCGTAGAAGAAGAGCGACTTCTGCAGAGCCTCCCCATAGCTGTACGCCGGCGCCGCAGCCGCCACGTTCACCCCCGCCGTGGCCGATTCGCTGGCGGCCGCCGCCCCGTTCGGCACGGCAAACGACACGAGACCCAGGACAAGGCTGGCCAAGAGGGCGCGGGCTTTCATAAGCATCTCCTCGGGGATTGACCGTCATCGTTACATGGGAGCGCTCCCAATTCAATGGTGTAACAACCAGGTTTCCTGCCAAGCTCCGCTGGTGTCCCACCTGCACCCGGCGCCCACTTCCTCAGGTCGGCGCTGACGGTCTCCCGCCCGGAACGTCCCCTGCTCCCCGGTGCTCATTTCCTCAGCCGGCGCTGGAGATCCTCCACCGGGAGCGCAGCGTGAACGCCCTGCACCCGGGTGCCCATTTCCTCAGACCGGCGCTGGAGATCTTCTACCGGGAACGTCGCCGCCTGAACGCCCTGCTTCCATGCCCCCACGACCTGATGTTGGTCGGCGGTAGCTCCTTGCCGACCACCCTGACCAAGGGCGATGTCGACCTGCACTTGCGCGTGCCCGAACGCTCATTTGCGCTGGCAGTGATCAGATTGAGCGACGTCTACATTCAGGTTCACCCCGAAATCTGGCAGCCGACCTTGGCGACGTTCGCCCTTCCCGATCTCCCTCGGCCAACTGCCTGCCTCCGGGCGCCCACCCTGCCAGGCGTCCCTACCCTCGCGGTCCCTCTGCCCACAGGCATCGCCGTGACGCCGGCAGATTCCCCGCACGACCAGCGCTTCACCCGCACTTGGCAGCGCCTGGCGGCGGACCCGGCGCTGGTCACCGTCTACAACAGCCTCAAGCGCCAGCACCGTGACAACCCGGCCGACTACGAGCACCAGAAGTCGACCTTCTTCGACTCGCTCGCAGCGTGAGCCTCGAAGCACCCGTAGCCGCCTGAATTGGCTACTCCGAGGCGCCAGGCGTGGTCGGGCGAGGCACGGCCGGTTCCTCCGGAACCGCTTCCATCCCGGTCGCCCGTCGCTGAGTCGCCATGTTCCTGTGCAGCTTTGCCTGTGCGCTGAACGTTTGCGCGTTCGCTCATCGGTTGCGCGTTCGTCTGGAGAGTGCGCGTTCGCTCATTGGTTGCGCGGTCGTTCAGCAGATGCGCGTTCGCTGAGCAGTGGCGCGTTCGCTCAACACGATGGCAAAACGGTCGCGCGTAGTCGGCCACAGATCGGTGCGTACGATCTATATGCGTTCAATACATTAGAACTAGTCGATAAAGGGACCGTTCTGCCGCCGTGCTGCGTCGCTCAGGACAGGTAGGTCTGGTCCGAAAAGGGGCGCGGGGAGCTGGTCGAGTGCGAACCAGCCGAGCTCGGTGGCCTCGCCGTCCGGTGCGCCGGTCTGGGCGCTTGGTGAAGCGAGAAAGACTGCGCCGACGCAGTGCACGACTCGCCCGCTCGGGTAGCGGTGAGTCTGGGTGGCAGGATCGCTGTACAGGCCCAGCAGTCCGTGCAGATTGATGTCCCAGCCGGTCTCTTCCAGGCATTCCCGCTGAGCGGCCTGCTGCCACGTCTCTCCGACCTCGATGCCGCCGCCTGGTACTCCCCAGGTGCCCTCCCCGCTGCGACGCATGAGCAGGACACGGTCGCGATCGTCGATGACTACCACGCCGCAACAGGCCCGGAGCTCAGTCTCGTTGTCCATTGATCGATGTTGTCAGACACGCAGGACTCCAGTTGCCCGGGCGACGACACAGTCGTGATCGCGTCGCACGGATCGGGACGTCGACTGTCGCCAACGGGCGGTAGCGTGAAGTGCCGGGTCGTCGTGGCCCGGCGGCCGCCTTTGACGGTGCAGCGGAGGTCGTTTCGTGCCCTTTCCAGCTGACAGACGCGTGCACAGCCAGTGGTTATGGAATTCGCCGACAGGCGACAGCGAACAATCGTGCGTTGAAGCCTCGGCGAGCAACCTGAACCTTCGGGGGCGCGTCGGTTGAGCGACCATTCTCCATTCACCGAGATTGTGCTGGTCCGCCACGCCAGGTCCGTGCCGCCGGCCGCCGACGGTCCGGACGAGTTCACTCGCCCGCTGACACCGGACGGACTACGGCAAGCGGACGAGCTCGTGGCCGCTCTGACCGAACTGCGTCCAACGGTCGTGTGGTCCAGTCCGTACCGGCGCGCGATCCAAACAGTCCAGCCCACCGCCGCGGCACTTGACCTGCCCGTGCGCATCCATGCGGACCTGCGTGAATGGAACGACGGCCTTGCCTACACCGACGACTGGGAACCCCACGAAGCCCGCAGCTGGGCGATCCCGTCCTACGCACTGCCGGGTGGCGAAAGCCTCGAGCAGCTCCGCACACGCGCGGTCGGCACTCTGCGGACACTCGCTCACCAGCACCACGGCCGGGTGGTTCTTGTCGCCGGTCACGGCACCTTCATCGCCCAAGCTCTGATCGGATTCGGCCGGCCCATTGACCGAAGCGGCGCCCACCGCATGTCGATGCCGGCGATCTACCGACTTCGCTTCACCGGCTTGACCGACAACTCCGAGATTCCCGACCTCCTCTGACCGGGCGCTGCCCCTCATCGAGTTGGCGCACTCGGCGGCGAGACTCGATGCAAATCCCGTCGCGCGGCAGCCGTTGTCGTGTGATCGTCGTTGAGTGCCACAGCCCATTTTGCGTACTGATCGTCTCGTCTTGATTCCGCTGGCCGACCGGCATCTCGAACTCGAGGTCCAACTCGACTCCGATCCTGAGGTGCTGCGATACCTCTACGGGCGAGCCCGGACCCGCCAGGAGGTCATTGCGACCCATGCGGAGAGGATGGCCCTAGCGGGAGGAGTCGACGGCCTCGGCTATTGGATGGCCTTCGCTAACGGTCGCGGCGAACCTGGCTCCACAACACCCGAGTCCGAGGAGACCTTCGTCGGACTCATGATGCTTCCGCCGGCCAACGGCCCCGACCAGCCGGACGACCCGTCCCAGGCCGAGCTCGGCTACCGCCTTGTCCAAAGTTTCTGGCGCCAGGGCCTGGCCAGCGAGGCGTCCCGCGCTCTCCTACGCCACGCCTTCGAAACCGTCGGGCAGAGTCGTGTGATCGCGCAGACAATGGCCGTGAATGCCGGATCGAGGGGCGTCATGGAGGCCATCGGCATGCGGTACGTGCGAACCTTCCACACAACCTGGGACGACCCTTTACCCGGTACGGAACTGGGCGAGGTCGAATACGAGATGACCCGCGAGATGTGGCTGCACCAACCCCATAGGGGCGACGAGTAAAGCCGTCGAATTCCTGCACACCGACGCTCGGAATCGGTCAGCACGGTTTTCATAGCCATGTGTTCGGCCGCTGGGCTGCCGTTCGACCGGGCGTGCTTGGCCCGCTCAATTGCGGTTCGCTCGGCCGGTACGTGCCTGTTTGCTCGGTGAGCGCTCGGCCGGTAGGTGCGTGTTTGATCGGTGAGTGCGTTCGGCCGGTGGGTGCGTGTTTGCTCGTTGGGTGTGCTCGGCCGGTAGGTGCGTGTTTGGTCGGTGAGTGTGCTCGGCCGGTACGTGCCTGTCTGATAGGTGAGTGCGCTGGGCCAGTACGTACCTGTTCGGTCGGTCAGCACGCTGCCGGTGCGCACCTGTTTGCTCGGTGAGTGCGCGCTCGGCCCGGCGGGCGCGGATCTCTCGAAAATCTCGGTAAGCCCTTACTCTGCTGGTGGGGGCGGTCGGACACCGACCTTCTGAAACCTTCCAAGGCCACCGGCGGTGTTCACACGCTGGACGCAACGTTGTAATGGGAGCGCTCCCATGTCACGATGCACATCAATATGTGGACCGCGTGAGGACTCCCCAATGCCTGTGCGCTTATCTGGAATGACGTTGCTCGTCGCTGCTCTTGTGTCGGTGGCGGTGCCTGGCCAAGCGGCGGAAGCGGCTGCTGCCGTGCTGCCTTACCAAGATCCGTCCCTGCCCGTTGCCACCCGCGTGGATGACCTGCTCAGCCGCATGAGTGTGGACGACAAAGTTGGCCAGATGACGCAGTCCGAGCGCGGCACGACCAGCGCTGCGGACGTCACCGCGTACCGGGTCGGCTCGATTCTGTCGGGGGGTGGCTCGGCGCCGGCCAACAACACGGCGGCGGGCTGGGCCGACATGTACGACGAGTATCAGCGGGCGGCGCTGGCCACGCCGTTGAAGATTCCGATGCTGTACGGGATCGACGCCGTGCACGGGAACAACAACGTGCCGGGCTCGACGATCTTCCCGCACAACATCGGACTCGGGGCGACCCGCAATCCCGCGCTGGTCGAGAGGATCGGGCGCGCCACAGCGGAGGAGGTCGCCGGCGCGGGGCAGGACTGGACGTTCGCGCCCTGCCTCTGTGTTGCCCGCAACGACCGGTGGGGGCGCACGTACGAGTCGTTCGGCGAGAAGCCCGAGCTGGCGACGGCCATGACCACCATCGTGGACGGGCTGCAAGGCGCGAACGTGCTCGCGACGGCCAAGCACTACATCGGCGACGGCGGCACCACCGGCGGCGTCGACCAGGGCAACACGCAGATCAGCGAGGCCGAGCTCCGGGCCGTACACCTGCCGCCCTTCAAGGCCGCGATCGAGCGCGGCGTCGGCTCGGTCATGATCTCGTTCAGCAGCTTCAACGGGTCCAAGCTGCACGGGCACAAGTATCTGGTGACGGATGTACTCAAGGGCGAACTGGGCTTCACCGGGTTCGTCGTCTCGGACTGGGCCGGCATCGACCAGCTCGACGGGCAGCGCGGATTCACGCAGGCCGAGATCGTCACCGCGTTCAACGCCGGGCTCGACATGGCGATGGTGCCGACCGACTGGAAGACGTTCGTCGGCTACCTGCGCGCCGCGGTTCAGGCCGGGCAGATCCCGATGTCACGCGTCGACGATGCCAACCGGCGCATCCTGACCAAGAAGTTCGAGCTCGGACTCTTCGAGAAGCCGTACGCGGACCGCAGCCTGGCCTCGACGATCGGCAGCGCCGAACATCGGGCGCTGGCGCGGCAGGCCGTACGGGAATCGCAGGTTCTGCTCAAGCGGGGGATCCTGCCGCTGGCCAAGACCGGTGGCAAGATCTTCGTGGCCGGCAAGAGCGCGGACGACCTGGGCAATCAGAGCGGCGGCTGGACCGTCAGCTGGCAGGGCGCGAGCGGCAACACGATCCCGGGCACGTCGATTCTGTCCGGCATCCGCGCCGCGGTCGGCAGCGCGACATCGGTGACATACAACCGCGACGGCACCGGCATCGACAGCAGCTACCGCGCGGCCATCGCGGTGGTCGGCGAGACCCCGTACGCCGAGGGGGAGGGCGACCGCACCGGTTCGATGAGCCTCGACTCGACCGACCTGGCCACTTTGTCCCGGCTGCGCGCGGCCGGGGTGCCCGTCATCGTCGTGCTCGTCTCGGGCCGCCCGCTCGACATCGCCTCCGAGATCGGCAACTGGAACGCGCTGCTCGCCGCCTGGCTCCCCGGCAGCGAGGGCGCGGGCGTAGCCGACGTGCTCTTCGGCGACTACGCGCCCACCGGCAAGTTACCGGTGACATGGATGCAATCGGTCTCCCAACAGCCGATCAACGACGGCGACGGCAAGACACCCCTTTTCCCGTACGGCTTCGGCCTGACCTACAGCAGCCAGCCGGACCCGGATCCCGACCCCGAGCCCGAACCGACCTCCTCGTGCCGGGTGAAGTACACGACCAACGACTGGAACTCGGGTTTCACCGGCACGGTCGCGTTGACCAACACCGGCCCGACACCGGTGACACCGTGGTCGTTGACCTGGACGTTCACCGGCGGCCAGACCATCACCCAGGCCTGGTCGGCGCGGGTCACGCAGAGCGGCTCGGCCGTCACCGCGGCGGGGGAGTCGTGGAGCCCCACGCTCGCTCCGGGCGCGACCGTCAGCTTCGGCTTCAACGGTTCACACCCAGGCACCAACCCAAGGCCGCCGGCCTTCGCTCTGAACGGCGCGACATGCAGCACCGAATCCTGACCCCGCCCACCCACCGCCGAGCCGCGAACGGCACTCGTGCCACCGGTGTCATCTGTGCCGTTCGTGTCACCGATGTCATCCGGGGCGCTCATGTCACCCGGAGCAGGCACAGCGTCCATGTCACCGGTGGCGCTCCCGCTGATGAGATCACGCGAAGTGCTGCTCGAATTTTGCGGGTGGGTGTCACCGGTGTCGTGCAGAGCGCTCGTCCTGCTCCAGCCTCGCAGGCAGGTGCCACCGGGGTCATGGACGACGGCCGACGTCGCCAGGGCCTTGTGCAGCGACCACTCGTCGGGAGTTCTGCGTAACAACTAACGGCACCGCATTTGACCGTGTCCAGTGCCACCGAGTGATTGAGGAGTCGGTACGTGACAAGAAGGACGATCGTCGCCGTTGTGGCGACCCTGATCGGCATGCTGATGGCTGCGCCCTCGGCGGCCAACGCGGCGCCGCCGGCGGCTACGACCGTGGCCACCGGATACGCGCACAGCTGCGTCATCGACAAGGGCAGCCTGCTCTGCTGGGGCGGTAACTACAGTGGCCAGCTCGGCGACGGCACCATCACCAGCCGGCCCGCGCCCGCGCGCGTCGGCACCGAAACCTGGACCAGCGTCGACGGGGGGACGAGCTTCAACTGCGGAATCCGTACGGGGGGAACGCTCTGGTGCTGGGGCAGCAACACGCGAGGGCAGCTCGGCAACGGAACGACCACGAGGCAGACTTCGCCGGTGCAGGTCGGCACGTCAGCCGGCTGGGCCAGTGTGAGCGCGGGCGACAGTCACACGTGTGCGGTTCGTACGGAGGGAACGCTCTGGTGCTGGGGCTTCAACCGCTTCGGGCAGTTGGGTGACGGCGCGGCCGTTTACACCGCGAACTCGCCGCTGCAGGTCGGCACCGTCAGTAACTGGGCGAGCGTCACGGCGGGTTACGCCCACACTTGTGCCTCACGTACCGACGGCACGCTGTGGTGCTGGGGCGACAGCTCGACCGGGCAACTCGGCGTTGGCGTGCTGGGCTATCGCACGACCCCGGCGCAGGTCGGCACCGCGACGAACTGGGCCGGCGTGACGGCCGGATACCTGTTCACCTGCGGGGTTCGTACGGATGGCTCGCTGTGGTGCTGGGGCGAGAACGGCTACGGGCAGCTGGGCGTCAGCGGCATCTATCAGGCCGCGCCGGTGCGAGTCGGCACTGACAGCACATGGACGAGCGTCGCCGCGAGCTTCGACACGGCCTGTGCGACTCGCGCCGATGGCAGCCTGTGGTGCTGGGGTAACAACGGGTCCGGGCAGCTGGCCGACGGCAGCAACACCCACCGTTACGCTCCGACCCGCATCGGCACGGCGACGACGTGGACGGCCAACGCCTCGGCCGGTTACCACAACTGTGCCCTGCAGACGAACGCGAGCCTGTGGTGCTGGGGCAACAACGACAACGCGCAGCTGGGCGACGGCACCACGACCCAGCGGCGCGCGCCCGTGCAGGTACCTCTGCCGAGCTAGTACTGCTACGGCGGGTCGTAGCTTCCGAGGCGTTCGAGTCGTTTGCGGTAGTGGGCGGCTCGGGCGCGTTCGCGGCTGAGTTCCCTGAAGGCGGACCAGGCCAGGACGTGCGTGACGCAGTGCTGTGTGGCCAGGATCAGGGTTGCGAACAGGCGCCTGATCTCGTTGACGGTCAGCCGGATCAGGCTGCCCGGCTGTTCGCCGCCGGTGGTGCCCCTTTTGCGTTCTCGGCGGCGCGGATGATGGTCAGGAAGGCCGCGGCGGCCATAGACAGGGTGATGTGGGCGTACCAGGCGTCGTAGCGGCGGACCTGGTACTGGTCCAGGCCGGCCTCATTCTTCGCGATCTGGAAGGACTCCTCGACCGCCCACCTCGCGCCGGCCGTGGCGACGAGAGTGCGTAGCCGGGTGCCGCGCGGCCCGAAACACACGTAGTAGGCCAGTTCACCGGTGGTGATGTTGCGGCGGGCCAGCACCCAGCCGCGCCGCGCGTGCGGGAACTCGGCGCGGATCGGGACGCTGACCCAGTCGTAGACGCGGGGACCGTGGGCGCCGTCGCCGCACGACATCCGCCGCCACGCCCCGGCCCGGACCTTGCCGATCAGCGTTTCGACGCGGGTGGTGGTATGCAGCCCGGAGGGCACCTCGTGGTCCTTGCGGGTGGCCAGCACGTAGTGGATGTCGCGCTGCTCGCACCACTCGCGTAGTTCCCGGTGCTGGCCGTAGGCCTCGTCGCCGGTGAACCACGCGAACGGCACTCCGGCCTCGACCGCGCGTTCCAGCATGGACCTGGCTTGCTCCGGTTTGGTGGCGAACTCCACCTCGCCGGGCACATGCGCCTTGGCGCAGCGGCCGGGATCGTCGAGCCACGACTTCGGCATGTACAACTCCCGGTCGATCAACGCCCGCCCGCACCGGGTGTGGTAGGCCAGAAACACCCCGATCTGACAGTTGTCGATCTTCCCGGTGGTGCCGGTGTACTGCCGTTGGACCCCGGCGGAGGCTGTGCCCTTCTTGACGAATCCGGTCTCGTCGGCGATCAGCACCCCGGCCGCATCCCCAATCGCCGCCACCACCGCCGCGCGTAACTCGTCGCGGACCGCGTTGCGGTCGAAACACCGGCTGACCAGCAAACCCTGCATCGCGTCCGGAGTTCCATCACCGGCATGCTCGGCCAGACTCCAGCCACTGCGACGCTCGATCGGTGCCAGCAACCCCCGCAAATACTTCCACGCCTGCCATCGGACATCCGCCCTGCTGAACCGATGCGAGACCCCCAGGAAGAACTCCCGAAAATCATCGTCCCAGCCCTGTACCTGTTCAGCCGTCACCACACCCAGCAAACGACCCAGAACCACACAAAGTGGCGACTCGCCGTAGCAGTACTAGCCGACACCCGGGGCCGGTTCTGCCGAGCCGGCCCCGGATCGCGGCTTTTCAACGATGGCGATCCGCCGCAACCCGAGACGGCGGCCGTGCGTTCACGCGAAGCACCTTCGTGCTGCCGAGGCTGTCGAAAGTGCGGCCCGGGCTCGCCGAGGCACTGGGTCGACCCGAGGCAAGGCGTCCGGTTCGTCGGCACGGCAGGTCGATTGCCCGTGCGCGTCCGTAACGGTCGGACCTGCCCGTCGCCGGCCGGCACGAGTTCTGGCCGGCCCGAGCTGGGTCTCTCAGCCGGCTGTGATCGGCACGACAATGCAGGGCGGATCGGCGGCCGCGGTTGACCGCCCGGCCTTGCTGACCGCGTGGCCACCCGGCGCGATGCCTTGACGCCCGTGGCCGACGCCTACGGCGCCGCAACCGCCGCGGACCGGCCACCTTCCTAACCGGGCCCCGACCAGCAAAGCTTCCGTACACCGTCAGCTCCCGCTCAGGTGCTTTCGTGCCCACTCCTCGAACGACGTGAGTGGAATGCCGAGCGCCCGCGCGAACTCGGGCCGGGCCGGCTGGCCCGTCAAGTTCATCAACTCCATGGGAAGGCCCGCGTACGGCGGCATGCCGGCCTCCAGCGCCTCGGCCTCGGTCATGTCGGGGGCAGTGAGCGGGGCGTTCAAGGTGCGGGCCAGCGTCTCGGCGATTGCCGTCATCGGCTGGTAGTCGCCGGCCAGCTCGAGCTCGACCTCATGGAACTGTTCCGGCTGCGCGAACGCCGCGGCGGCCGTGACACCGATGTCGTGCACCGCCACCAGCGAGAGCTTCGTCGACGGCTTGAGAACGGTCACGATGCCGCCCTCGACTCCGCGCGGCAGCAGGTAAGCCGCGGAGAGGAGGAAGTTCTCCATGAAGAAGCCGGGCTTGATCACGGTCCAGAGTGGAAAACCGGCTTGCCGTACGCGCTTCTCGATGCCCGCCTTGGTGGAGTAATACGGTTCGAGGGGCTTCCATCGACCCGTCTCGTGGCCCGGCGCGGTGGCCAGCCGTCCTGATCCGGACACCGAGGTGTGCACGAACTGCGGGACGCCGGCGGTGCGGGCGGCCTCGATCAGGTTCTCGGCTTGGCGCAGTTCGCCTTCGAAGTCGTACGCGCCGTCGACCACCTCGGCCATCTGCACCGAGAACACGGCTCGGGCGCCCTGCGCGGCCTCGATCAACGACTGCTTGACCTTGAGGTCACCGGTGACAAGCTCGGCTCCGAGGGCGGCGACGGCCCGGGCTCGCGCTGATTTCCGGTCGCGGACCAGGGCCCGTACGGGAATGCCCGCCTCCAGCAACGTGCGCGCGGTGGCCCCGCCCTGCTGACCGGTGGACCCGACGACGAGAACGGGCGCAGGCATGATTTCCTCCCGGAGCGGAAGCGGCGACCCCCGCCGTTTCCATGCCGTTAAGATACGGCGGACCCCGCCGATTAGCAACCGCGATGTGAGGAGACCCCATGGCTGGACAGCGCGCCGACGCCCGCCGCAATTACGCGCTGCTGCTGGCCGTGGCCGAGGAAGCGATCGCCACTCAGGGCGCTGACGCCTCCCTGGAGCAGATCGCGCGCACGGCGGGCGTGGGGTCGGGCACCGTACGCCGGCACTTCCCGACGCGCCACGCCCTGCTCGAAGCGGTGTTCCGCAAGCAGATCGACATGCTGACCGACCAGGCGCGCGAGCTGTCCGCCCGCCCCGACGCCCGCGCCGCGCTGCTGGAGTGGCTGACCGCCATCCTGAGGTTCGCCGCCACGACGCGCGGCCTCGCCGAGGCCCTCAACCGCGACCGCACCGCCGCTCCGGGTGAACCGCACGAGCATTGCGCCACGGCTCGGCTGACCGAGGCCGGTGCCCCCTTGGTCGACCGGGCGGCTCCGGTGCTGACCCCCGGCGTGACGATTACCGACCTGCTCAACCTGGTCACCGGCATAGCCCTGGCCACCGAGCACCACCCGGACGCCGCCGCCGAGGCCGACCGCATGCTCCGCCTGACGGTCGAGGGCGTCAGCCCCGTGACCTGACCCCGTCTCCGCTACCGGGACGGCCCGACCTCAACTGGTCGACGGCTGCAGGGACGACCCGACCTCAACGGGTCGACGGCTACCGGGACGGCCCGACCTCAACGGGGTCGACGGCTGCAGCGACGGCCCGACCTCGACTGTTCGCCGGCTGCCGGGACGGCCTCGCGTCGGCAACAGGACAGCTCGGCGTCAGCTATCGGGACGGCCCGGCATTGGCCGGGGTGGTGCCGTCGGCGCACGCTTCGGCGAGCATGCTTCCGAGCAGCGGAGCGAATTTGAACAGATTTTCCCCGTACGTCGCCAGGACCGCCCCCCGGCGCAGGAAGTGCAAGCCGTCGCTCAGCTCGGGGTGGTGCGTGCAGTAGAGCCGGCCCACGACCTGCGGCTCGATCGCCGGCAGTTCCCGGGTCACGTAGTCGATGACCGCCTCGCGGGAGTTCCGTTCCGCCGCCTCCGCCCCGAGTTCCCAGGCCACCGCGGCGTGGTCGATGTCGGCTCCGATCGCCCACGTTCCGGGCGCGGCCATGTGCTGGTAGCTGGTCCCGTTGATCCAGCACGGCATCGCCTCGGGCGCTCCGGGCCGCACCGGAAAGCTGAACCGCACGTGATGCTCGAGCTCGGCCGGAACGTCCAGGCCCAGCCCCGCGGTCAGGGCCGCCGATCCGGCTCCCGCGCAGATCACGGCCGCGTCGTACGAGTCCGCCTCCGCCGCCCCGGACCAGACCCGCACCCGGCCGGAGGATTCTTCGATGCCGTCGACGGCGGCCCGGCGGAGGCGTTCGCCCACCGAGTCCACCAGGAAGTCCCGGACTTGGTCGACCCGGATCGCGCCGCCCGCCGGGTCCACCAGCGCCGGTCCGTCGAGCCGGCCGACCGGCAGCCGCAGCCGCTCCGGACGCTCGTCGACCACGTCGTGCGGAACGCCGGCCGCGGCCATGGCGGCGGACCACCCCTCGACCGCCTCGCCGGTGATCACGGTGCCCTCGTCGCCGATCAGTGGCCCGCCCGCCCGTTCGCTCCACCCCGCGAACAGCCGGCGCGACCCGGCGGCCAGCTCGACCATGTCGGGGTAGGCGTGCGCGTACCGGAAGATCCGCGTCTCACCGGCCGACCGCTCGGCCATCGGCTCGCCCCGCTCGTAACACGTCACGTCGATCCCGCGTTCGGCCAGCGCCAGCGTCGCCGACAGCCCGACGACCCCACCTCCCACCACAGCCACCCTCATGGCCGCACGCTAACGACCCCGCCCGCCGGCCGCAACGCGAAGACGCCCGCCCGCCGCGACGCAAAGGACGCCCCGCGCTGTCCAATCCACCCCACCGCTAAGACGACCGCCACACCCCGAAGGGCGCCGCCCCGCCGCCGGCCATGTCAGGATCGAGCGTGGTGACCATGATCGAAGAAGGAAGGCCCGTCTTGCTTACCGACCTCTCCCGGGACCAGCTCGCCACCTACCGCAGCAGCCAGACCGCGCCCGACGGATTCGACGACTTCTGGGCCGGGACCCTCGCCGAGGCGGCCAAGCATGACATCGACGTGCGCCTGCGCGAGGTGACGACCAACCTCAAGACCGTTTCCACGTACGACGTCACGTTCCGGGGCTTCGCGGGCCAGGATGTCCGGGCCTGGCTGCGGGTGCCCGCCGGCGCCACCGGTCCGCTGCCCGCGGTGGTGCAGTATGTCGGGTACGGCGGCGGCCGCGGGCATGCGCTGGAGAACCTGCTGTGGGCCTCGGCCGGGTTCGCACACCTGCAGATGGACACGCGCGGGCAGGGTTCCGGCTGGAGTCTCGGCGTCACACCCGACGAGGCGCCCTCGCAACCGCAGGTGCCGGGCGTGATGACCCGCGGCATCCTCGACCCGGCCACCTACTACTACCGGCGCATGTTCACCGACGCCGTACGCGCCGTCGACGCCGCCCGCAGCCTCGACGTGGTCGACAACGCCCGGGTCGCGGTGCTCGGCGGCAGCCAGGGCGGGGGCAACGCGCTCGCGGTCGCGGGGCTGCGCTCCGACCTGGCCGCGGTGGTCGCCTTCGTGCCGTTCCTGTCCGACTTCCCGCGCGCGCTGCAGGTCACCGAGTCGTACCCGTACCGGGAAATCATCGATTATCTGGTCGTGCACCGCACCGAGGTCGAGGAGGTGCGCCGCACGCTGGCGTTCTTCGACGGCGTGAACTTCGCCTCCCGCGCGACGGCCCCGGCCCTGTTCTCGGCCGCGCTGCGCGACACCGTCTGCCCGCCGTCCACCGTTTTCGGGGCCTTCCACGAGTACGGGGGTGACAAGGAGATCGAGGTCTGGGAGTTCAACGGCCACGAGGGCGGCGCGATCCTCGACGAGGAGCGCGCCCTGCAGTTCCTGCGCGACCGGCTCGGCGCCGTCTGATGGGTGAGCCGATCCTGCCGGGCTTCCACCCCGATCCCAGCGTCTGCCGGGTGGGGGAGGACTACTACCTGGTCTGCTCCAGTTTCGAATACTTCCCGGGCCTGCCCCTGTTCCACAGCCGCGACCTGGTGCACTGGCGGCAGATCGGCAACGTCCTCGACCGCCCGCCCCAGCTGCCGCTGCCCGCGGACACCGAGGCGTCCGGCGGCATCTACGCCCCGGCCATCCGCCACCACGACGGCCGCTTCTGGATCATCACGACCAACACGTCCGGCGGCGGCAACTTCATCGTCTCGGCCGAGCGGCCCGAGGGCCCGTGGAGCGACCCGGTCTGGGTCGACCTGCCTGGCATCGACCCCGACCTGGCCTGGGACGACGACGGCAACTGCTGGTGCGCGGTCTCCGGCACCCGGATCGCGCGCATCGACCCGGTCACCGGCCAGGTGCTCGAGGGTCCCTTCCCGGCGTGGGCGGGCACCGGCCTGCAATATCCGGAGGCGCCGCATCTCTACCGCATCGGCGAGTGGTGGTACCTGATGATCGCCGAGGGTGGCACCGAGCGCGGGCACACCGTGGCCATCGCCCGGGCGCGCTCGCCCCGGGGCCCGTTCGAGCCGGCCCCCGGCAACCCGATCGTGACGCACCGCAGCACCGATCGGCCCATCCAGAGCACCGGACATGCCGATCTCGTACGGGATCCCGCCGGCGACTGGTGGATGGTGCTGCTGGCCACGCGTCCCCGCGGCAAGACGCCCGCCTTTCACGTGCTCGGCCGCGAGTCGTTCCTGGCCCGGGTGGACTGGGTCGACGGCTGGCCCCGGGTCGGCGAGGTCGGGACGCCCGGTGGCCCGGCCCCGGCCGCCGTGCGCGACGACTTCGACACCGAGGTCCTGGCCCCGCAGTGGATCTCGCCGCGGTGGCGGCCGGACGACTCGTGGTCGCTCACCGACCGGCCGGGCTGGCTGACCCTGCACGCCACCGGTGACACGCTCGACCGGCCCGGCTGCACGTTCGTGGGCCGGCGGCAGCAGCACCATGACATGCGTGTCACGGCCCGGCTCGACCCCGGTACGGCGTGCGCCGGTCTCTCCGTACGCCTGGACGAGGCCCACCACTACGACCTGGAAGTCACCGGTGGACAGGCCCGGGTGATCGCCCGCATCGGCCCGTTGCGCCAGGTCGTGGCCGAGCAGCCGGTGCCGCCCGGCCCGATCGACCTGGTCGTCGAGACCCGCACCGCCGAGACGCTGCAGGCGCCGGACATGATCGCCTTCCGGGTCGCCGGCGGACCACCGATGGCCGAACTGGACGGCCGCTATCTGTCGACCGAGGTGGCCACCGGGTTCACCGGCCGGGTGATCGGCCTCTATGTCACCCGTGACACGGCCGCCTTCGACTGGTACGCCGTCGAACCGCTCAGTCCGGCACGGCCTCGATGACCCCCGACGGCGGGGGCAGGGCGGTGAGGCCGGTGAAACGCCAGCCGGTGTCACCCAGCCAGCCGCCACCTCGTCCACCTGATAGAGGTCGCCGCCGCTGATGACCAGGAACTCCCCGGCGCCGAACCGGGCCGACGGATGCGGCGCCAGCTCGGCCCGCCACCAGTCGACCAGCAGCAGGGTGGCGTCCGGCGGGGCGACCGCGCGCAACCGCCGGAACAGTTCGGTGATCCGGTCCGGCGGCAGCAGGTGCACGAGGTTGGCCACCAGAATGACGTCGTGTCCTTCGGGCAGCGCCGACTCGAACACGTCGGCCCCCACCGTGGTCAGCCGCTCGTGGCCCTCGACGGCGCCGGCCACCTCGGGCAGGTCGACCAGCGTCGCCTGCAGATTCCCGTACGTGGCCAGGATCGGCTTGACGAAGGTGCCGTAGCCGCCGCCGACGTCGAGCAGCCTCCGGTGCCGGGAGAAGTCGTACGTGCGGGCCAGGTCGGCCGCCGTCTCGGCGGTGACCAGGGCAACCGTCGACTCGTACGCCTCGGTCTGGTCCTTGTCGAGCACCGGCCAAACCCCTTCCCGGGTCCGGAACGCCCGCACCGCATCGGTCCAGGCCGGATAGCTCACCGTTTCCCAGTAGCGGGCCATGGTCCGCAGATCGGCCGGCCCGCGCCCGCTCAGGAATGCCTCGGCGTCCAGAGCGTTGCGGAACCCGCCGCCGTCCCGGACGAGCAGCCCCGAGTCGGCCAGCAGATCGGCGATGGCCCGCGCGCTGCGTTCCGGGATCCCGCACCGGTCGGCCAGCTGCGCCGGGGTCGCCGGTTCCGGCCCGGCCGCCTCGAAGATCCCGAACTCCACGGCCGCGAACACCGTCTTGGAAAGCATGAAACCGCAGTACAGGTCGATGATCCGGGCCGGGCCGGGCGGCCCTCCGGGCGCCTCGAACACTCGTGACATCGCCAACTCCTCCCCGTGGCCAACGTCCACAGTGTTCTCTCCCGTGGGCCCGGTGGATGTGCCAAAGTCCGTTGCCAGGGATGGATCACGGTGGCAATCTGCTGGGGTTCACGCAGTCCGCGTGGCGCTCTGCATGAGGGAATGACGCCTGTGTTCTCAGTGCGCCCATTGGCCGCCTGAGAGATCCGCACTGCCACCGGTCGACCGGAGGCCGGATCGTCCGTTGCGCGGCCCGACGTCTCTTCGTCCGCGAACGTCTCTTCTCATGCTCAGAGGTTTCCTCGTGAACTTGGATGCTCGTATCCAGCTGTCCGTCGTCGCCAACCTGTCCGCCCGGCCCGCCGCGGCCGAGTCCGGGCCGTTCGTCCTCGGCCTCGATCCCGGCACGGACAGCCCGCACATCAACTACGCCACGCCGCGTCCCGGCGCCTCCGTGACCGAAGCCGACGTCACCGCCCTGGTGGCGGCGTTCCGGGACGCCGGTCGCCGGCCGCGCCTGGAATACGTCGTCAACTGCGCACCCGGTCTCGAAGCCCTGCTCACGGCGGCCGGCTTCCACGTCGAAGAACGGCACGGCTACCTGGTCAGCACGACCGCGACGCTCGCGATGCCACCCACCCCGGACGGCTTTCACCTGCAGGAGCCGGTGTCGGACCAGCAACGCGCGGCCATGGTGGCCGCGCAGAACGAGGCCTTCGGCGGCCAGCCGACGGCCTCCGAGGCGGACGTCGACCGGCTCCGGCGCCTGCAGACCCGCGGCGGGGTGGCGGTCATGGCCGTCTCCGGCGAAGGCAACGGCGAAAGCGACTGCGACGGCAAAGGCGACGGCAAAGTTGACGGCGACGGCGACGGCGACGGCACCTGCGCCGGAGGTGGCACGGCCGTGACCCCGTACGAGGGAGTCAGCGAGGTGGCGGGCATCGCCGTTCGCCCGGCCCACCGCCGCCGGGGCCTCGCCGGAGCGATCACCGCGGCCGTCACCGGCCGTCTGTTCGCCGCGGGCGCGGACGTCGCCTGGCTGGAAGCGTCCGGGGACGACTCCTGGCGGGTCTACGAACGGATCGGCTACCGCCCGGCCGGCCGCCGCCTCTACATGGCGATGGACTGAGCCGAGGCCCGGGCGCCGACCACGGTCGACGCCCGGGCCGGGCCGGTCGACACGGGATGGGATACTCGAGGCCGCCGTCGAGGGGGATCGATGTCGTTCCGGTACTTCGTGTACATCAGCGATGCCAAGGTCGAGATGCTGCTGCAGCAGATCGAGCCGGGCGCCCTGCGCAAGCACACGACCGAGGTCGGTCTCGGGCTCCAGTTCCTGACGGCCAAGCGCGGCGGCGAGACGCTGGCGGGCGCCGAACGCACGGCCCGGCTCGAGCGGGTCGTGCGTTATCTCGAAGACTTCGGCGACCTCGGCACGGTCGAGGCGCCGGGCCAGTTCTTCTGGGGGCTGATGCCGCTGCGCTGGGGGCCGACCGTGGGCGCCGACGGCTTCCCGATGGTCTACTTCGGCGGTCGCATCGGCCGCACCGTGCTCGGCCTCGGCGGGTCCCGCGCCCACGTCTTCGGGGCGCCGCCCGGCCCCGAGCAGCAGGTGCTCCCGGTCGGCCGGTCGATGCTGCCGTCGCTGCTCGAGGGGATCAGCCACGTCGACGCGACGGAGGCGCCCGAGGCCGTACGCGCGGCGACCGGGGCCCTGCGCGGGCCGGCGCAGAACATGGAGTTCATCGCCAAACGCCTGATGGACGAGCCGGGCCCGGAAGGCGAGCGGGTGCTGCTCGGCTCGCCGCTCTATGTAGCGCTTGTGGACTGACCGGCCCGCCCGGGTTGGTTCCGGTCACGCGGGGTACCCGACTGGTAGCCAGCAGAAGGGGAGAACCATCATGACCACCGCTCGCGAGATCATGACACCGGATGCGACCTGCGTCGGCGAGAACGAGTCCCTGGCCGACGCCGCGCGCAAGATGAACGACCTGAATGTCGGGTCCCTGCCGATCTGCGGGGCCGACGACCGGCTCAAGGGCATGCTCACCGACCGCGACATCGTCACGCGCGCGATCGCTCAGGGCCGCGACCCGCGGGAGGTCACCGCGGGCGAACTGGCCCAGGGCAAGCCGGTGACCATCGGCGCCGACGACGACACCACCGAGATCCTGCGGACCATGGCCGAGCACAAGGTCCGCCGCCTGCCGGTGATCGACGGGCACAAGCTCGTCGGCATCGTTGCGGTCGCGGATGTGGCCCGGGCCCTGCCCGACCGCCCCGTCGGCGACCTGATCGACGCGATCAGCTCCTGACCGACCGCCGACCGATGAGCAGGCGACCTGCTCATCGGTCGCTGGCCGCCGGAAGAAAGCTACGGTCCCACGTGGACGAACTGGGCCCACGTGGTGGGATGATCCGGATGGCGCTGCCGTGTCTTGATCACCGCCTCGTGCAGCGCCCGCGCCGAGCCCTCGGCGGCGTCCGGCGGCAGGCCGTCGTAGAAGTCGCGGACCAGCCGTAACACCACTCGGTCACGCACCGTCCACAGCGTGGCGATCACATGCCGATACCCGGCCGCTTGGAAGGCGCCGGCCAGGGTCAGCGACTCGTCGGCGAGCCCGGGATCGCCCACCGCGGTCTCGCACGCCGACAGGAACACGAGCTCGCCGCCGGTCGCGCCGGCCCGGGCCACGTCTCCTACCCCCAGTAACGAACCCTCGCCCAGCACCAATGTCCATTCCGGCATCACCCCCGGCTGCGGGGCGGCGTGACAGGCCAGATGCAACCAGCTGGATGTCCGTACGAGCCGCAACGCCTCGGCCGGTTCCGGATAGCGGCTGACGCCCGCGCCCGGGAAGTGCTCGGCGACCACGGTGGCTTCGTCGTCCGCGGCGGGCAACCGGGGCAGGCCGGGAACGTCCGGCGCGACCACCACGTTCGTCACCGGCTGGGCACCCGGCTTGGTCTCCGCGGCCAGCAGGCGCAGGCTGGGAACGTACGAGCTGACGAACCGGGCCATCACCGACGACCGCCCGTCCTCCGACATCGCCGCGTGCAGCGGCAGCGCGCTCAGCGGACCGGTCGGCATCCACCACAGACGATCCGACACGTTCCCGGGCAGCGCCTTCAGAACCGGGTCGGCCACCGTACGCCACAGCCACGGCAGCAGCTCGCGCAGATGTTCGTCGCGAGGTTCCCGTACGGCCTCGGCATGCTCCTCGGCCTCGTCGGAGTCGAGGCCGGGCAGCGGCACGGCGGTGATCCGATCCCCGTTGACCAGCAGAGCGTCGCACCGGAACCGGCTGACGTTGACCACCACGACGGTTCCGGCCGGCGCCGCCGCACGCAGTTCCTCCTGGTCGGGTGGCAGCATGAACCGCCGGAAGCCGCGCCGGCGGCGGATCTCTCCCAGCAGCGCCTCCCACCGCGCGGCCGCCCCCACATCCGGGGCGTTCCCGTTCAGCGCCGCCCGGGCCTCCTCGAGCTGGGCGAACAGACGCGGGTGCCGCTCCCGCAGGCGCGCGGCGCCCTGGTGGTACGACAGATCGCGGCTGAGCAGCAGGGTCCGTCCCTGCTCCAGCGCGGCGAGGGCATCCGCCGTGGTGTCCGTGCGGCTGCGCTCGCCGTGCTCGAGCAGCACCGCCGCCGTGTCCGAGGCGATCGTCCCCATCTTGAGCAGCGCGTTCTTCTGCGCCGACCGGTCCAGCGACAGCGGGATGGTCGCCGGCAGCAGGTCCAGCGCCGCCCGGAATCCGGCCACCGCCCCGCCCCAGTCGTCATCGAGCGCGCTGTAGGTTCCCCAGGCTGCCGCCGCCTCCACCCGCTTGCCGGCCGGGATGGTCGTGGCCGCGGCGCCCTCCTGGAAGAGCCGCACCGCCGGCAAGAGCCGCCCCGATGTCCTGGCCTGCGCCGCGAGCGACCGGCCCAGATCGATGCCGATCAGCGCGCGGCGCGGGTCGCCGGCCGGCGCCAGCCGGTGCGCCTGCCGCAGCAGAGCCACGGACCGGGCCAGATCGTCAGCGCCACCATCGCGCAAGTGCCGCAGCCGCAGCACGTTGCCGAGGGTCTGCAGCCGGGTCGGCCGGGCCTGATCATCCCCGGACGTCAGCTCGACCGCCTCGGTGGCGTAGCGGACGGCGAGGTCGACCGCCCCCGGGGTGTGGCCGGCGAGCATGGCCAGGTTGGTCAGCAGGTTGGCTCGCAGCGGCGACTCCCGCGGCACCCGGGACAGCAGGTCGTCGAGGACCTCCCGGGCGCGGGCCAGGGACTCCCGGTCCCCAGCGGCGAAGAACTGCTCCGCCCGCGCATAGGCCGCCGCCGCGGCGGCCGGCAGGTGCTGGAAGTGGCCCTCGGCGAGCTGGCCGGCCGCCTCCCGTACCAGCTTCTGCGCCTCCAGCAAGGCAGCCGTGTCGCCGTGCAGCCGGTTCCGCGTCTGCAGCGCTCCGGCCAGGTTGGTAGCCACGTGGGGACGCCCGGGATGGCCGGGGGCAAGCACGGCCAGCGCGCGCCGGCCCCAATCGATCGCCTCGTCGAGGCTTGTCCCGGTCGGACGGAGGTCATGCCGCCGGCGCAGAACCTCGATCAGGTTGCCCACGGCGGGCGGCCAGTCGATGGAGTCCGGCTCGACGGCCGCCAGCATGGTCCGCAGCGCGCCGGCCGCCTCGTCCAGCAGCTCCGGCCGCCCGTCGTGCAGCGCGACGAGGGCGAGGTTCACCGCGAAACCATCGGCCGGCCGGCTGGCGGCGACAGCGATCCGGGCGGCGTCGACGGCGTCCGCCAGAAGGGCCGGCGTACTCCGTTCGTAGTGCCGCAGCGCCAGCACCTCGGCGTGCAGGGCGTGCACCGAGGCGTAGTGGAAATGGTCCGGGGCAAGCTCGGAGCGCAGGCCGGCGAGCAACTCGGACGCCTGCCCCAGCGCCTCGAGGTCCCTGACCGCCTGGTAGGTGGCCAGCAGGATCCGTGCGTAGGTGAGGCGTAGTTCGGCCGGAGGCGACCCCAGCGCGATCGCGGCCTCCGTAAGCTCGCGTGCCCGCAGCAGCGCGGCCGGGTCGTTGTCCACGCGGTGCCGCATGAGCCGGCCCACGGCCCGCGACTCCAGGACGAGCTGCCGCCGTGCGACATCCTCGTCGTCGAGCATGTCGAGCGCTTTCCCGTACGCCGTGTCGGCGTCCTCGAGGTCACCGGCGGACCAGACGAGCATGAAGCGCTGAACCCGCAGATCCGCCCCGAACAGCACGTTCGCCGGGCTGGGGTCCCGCACCCGGCCGACCGCGGCAATCGCCCCGTCGAGGTCCGCCCGCGCGCGTCCCGCCTCGAACCGCAGGGACATGATCTGGGCGAACTGCATCAGCAGCTGATCCTGAAGCGGCCCGCTCGCCAGTTCCGCCGCCATGAGAACCTGAGCCGCCTGGGCCCGCGCGGGCGGCGTCCCGGTGCGTTCCGCCTCCCTGATCGCGTCCGCGCCCAGCCGCGCCGCCGATTCGACGGCCCGTTCATCGAGGCGCTGCAGCAGCCGCCCGAACGGCCCCTTTCCGCTCATTCCTCGGCCTGATGGCTGACGGTTTTCTCGTCGCGCAAATGCGAATCGGTCTTGGTTCGCTTCGACCGCTGCCGAACAACGGTGTCATTGGAATGCCGGCCGTCGGACTGATCGGGTACGCGCTCGGTGAAGACATACTGCTTGCTATAGATCTTGTCGCCCACGCGATAACCGGGCCCGGCCACCATAGTCACCACGCCGGTCTTGTCGGCGCCGTACCAGAGCTGCTGATACACCTCGTCGGCGGGCTTGCCGGTCTCGCATTCGAGCATCCAGTCGTGGCCGTGCCGAGTGGCCGCCGCATGCCCCTTGAGGTTGGCCGCCTCGGTGCGTAGGCGCCCGAAATCGGCGGGGTTGATCGGAACATGAGCCTTTCGCAACTCACTCACCAGTTGCTCGTCTGTATGGACTTCGAAGACCCGGTCGAAAAGGACGCGGGTCAGGTGACACATGACCTCTGCCTGCTCGCGGTCGGTGCGCCCCAGGTCCGTGGCTACCAGGTACATCCGCTGCTGGATGAAGTCGTCCAGCCAGGGCACGATCTCTTGATGCTTCAAGTGGTCGGCGGACACCAGGTCGGTGCGCTGCCGGGTCATTTGCTTGCCCAAGTTGTCGAGACGCTGTTCGTGCCGGGCGAGCAGATGCTCCAGACCGGTCCGCCGGCGCGTCGTTTCGGACAGAGCCGGATCGGTGAGCACTTCGAGCACATGGTCCCGGAATGCCCGGTACTCCTTGGTCGCCGCATCGAGTTGACTACGGAGATCGTCAATGTCCGACCTCAGTTGATCGATCTCGTTCTTTGCGTCTTTGGCGCCAGGCGCCAGCAAAATGAGGGCGTCCCAGAATTTCATTTCCTGTTCCGTCACTTTCGATCCGTTCGCGAGGTTGATCAATAGGAGGAGTCGAATCGCAGCGCACAGTTCATCTGTTCACCGGTGTGCTCGTTGACGGCTTCGACCTCGATCTCGGCGTTGCCGAAGCGGAACATGACCCGGACGCTGCGCTGCTCGACGGGCAGCCTCATGGCGTCGCCGAGCTCGATGGTGAGGCTGCCGATCGACTCGACCCCAGAATCATCGATGTAGACCGGATCCCGAGGTTCCGTCCGATAGAAGACGAAGCTGACACTGGTTTGATCCGGCTCGAACGGGGCGAACGAATGGTTGACCGTGTCGTGCAGCTCGGCCGAATCGCCGTTACGGATGAAGACGTGGAACCGGCCGCGGCAATAGGCGGTCCCCTTGTGGTCGAGGATTCGTTTCGACTGTGAATCCACACCGGGACGGAAAGGCAACGCCACGTTGCAGCCATACGTGTACCGGGCGAGTCGTGACCGGATCACCGACGGGTCGTAGCAGTAGTGGGTCGCCCCGAGAAGTACGGCGCCCGCGGTATCGCCCGGGACCATCAGCGTCGCACCGGCACCGAAATGCTTCTGTAGCCGGAGCTGAAGGTACGGTGACCCGGACAGCCCGCCCACCAGTAGCAGCCGCTCCGGCGTCGCAGCCGGGCCGTCCGTGCGCCGGACTTCCTGAATCTGGTCCTCGACCAGCTCGATGATGCTGATCACCACGGAGTCGAACAGGCGTCGGCACTCTTCGGGCTGCACGGCGACCTTGTGTGAACCGCCGGGCATGCCGGCCAGTCGCTGCTTGACTTCGTCGCTGAGCAGATCCTTGATCTCGCCGGGAATCGTCACCACGACGGGCCGCTCGAACACCGGCTCTCCGTCAGGTCCGATGCTGGACCCGGCTCTGACCTTGTAGTTCTCCCAGGCGTCGACCATCTCGCCGAGCGCATGAGGAAATTCTTCGCGGATTCGATCAATGACTTCCTGCCCGCCGAATCGATCGGCCAGCACCTCGTCGATGAAAAACTGATTGATGTATTCGGAGCCGAGCTTCCCGCCGGCGGCACGGGCGATCTGGGCCAGCCGTGGCCGGTTGTCGGCGCCGGCCCGGTTGACGCGGTAAGACGTGATGTCGACGGTGCCGCCGCCGCAGTCCACCACCGTGAATCGCTGGTTGTCGGCGGTGATGTCGACGTCGTTCTGCGTGCCCAGCACCCGGGTCAGATGAATCAGGCAGTGCAGCGCGGCCGCCTCGGGCTCGATCGCCAGCAGGAGGCGGTCCGGGTCCTTGGGCAGACCGGCTTCCTCGGCCGCGTCGCGCATCAGCTGCTTTTCCTGCTCGTCCCAGATGGCCGGAACCGTGATACACCAGCGCACCTGGTCATCGAGGTAGCCGCTGCCACCGATCGACTCCATCGCGATGCCGTACATGTACCGCAGGTAGGCGACGACCAGCGGGTAGGCCTCCCGTGGCGATCCGATCGCGCGGGCGCCGAGGCCGGGCGGTGTCATGCCCTGATAGGAGTCGGGCTTGAGCGCCATCTTGAAGCCGCTGACGTACGTGTACTCGTCGTGCGCTCCGTCCTGCGACAGCTCCAGCCAACGCTGCCGGGCGAGATGCCCGTACTCGACGACCTCGCCGTCCACGTCGATCAACAAGGCGGTGAGATTCTTCGGGTAGAACTGCGACGTGCCCGGCCATCGGTCCTTGATGGACATGCTTCGTCGGCTGGGCTCCTTGTTGGCCTCGGTGACCTCGCACCAGGCGTATCCGGTGCCGTGGGTGCCGAAGTCGATCGCCGCGACCACCGGCCAAGTCGATTCCATCGGTGTTCCTTTCTGAGTGGTCAGGACGACTCTGCGTGGTCAGGACGACGCGGGTCGCACGGTGGCCAGGCGGGCGCCCGGCTCGACGAGGACGTCGTAGGCGCGGCCGCGGCCGTCCCGGTCGATCGCGGCGGCCAGCGGCTCCAGGACCACCCGGTCGAGCGCGGGGCGGATCATGCGGCCGCCGAGTTGCAGGGAGCGGGGGTCGGCCATCTCGGTGCGGATCACCTCGAGCACCGAGTCGGTGTCGATGCGCACGGTGGTGCCGACCCGGTCGGCCGAGGCCACGAGCTGGCCGAGGAACTTGGTGGCGATCGCGTCGACGTATTCGGGCCGCAGCACGTCGAACGGGACGATGCCGTTGCCGATGCGGCCGAGCAGCTCGGGCCGGCGCAGCACGTTGTTGAAGTGGTTCCGCACGGCCGTCATGAAGTGGTCGCTGACCTGCTCGTAGGTGGGCAGTTCCTGGCCCGGCCCGAGCCAGTCGCCGACCCGCTCGGCGCCGATGTTCGAGGTCAGGATGATCAGGGTCTGCGAGAAGTACGTGGTCTGCCCGAGCCCGTCGGTCAGGCGGCCGTCCTCGAAGATCTGCAGGAACTTGTCCAGCACCCGCGCGTCGGCCTTCTCGATCTCGTCGAACAGCAGCACGCTGAACGGCCGCGCGTTGACCGCGTTGGTCAGTTCGCCACCGTTCTCGTGGCCGACGAAACCGGGTGGCGCGCCGGTGAGCCGCTCGGCCGAATGCTTCTCGGCGAAGGTCGACATGTCGAACCGGATCAGCGCGCTCTCGTCCTCGAAGATGAGTTCGGACAGCGCCTTGGCCAGTTCGGTCTTGCCGGTGCCGGTCGGGCCGGTGAAGAAGAAGATGCCCTTGGGCCGGGCCTCCAGGCTGAACGGGTCGGCGACGAAGCCCAGCCCGCTGGTGGCGGTGGTCAGCGCCCGGCTCACCTGCTGCACCGCGGCGTCCTGGCCGATCACCCGCCGGCCCAGTCGCTCGGGGGCGTCGGTGGTGCCGCCGGCCAGCCGGGCCCACGGATCCTCCCGCGCCCCGAACAGCGTCCGGTTGACCAGTTCCCGCGGCTCGGTCAGCGACACCCGTTCCAGGACGCTGGTGCGGCGCAGCCCGCCGAGGTCGGTGATGCTCATGCCCTCGGTGAGGTTGGCCAGCGTCCGGACGGACTGCTGGACCTGCTCGGCGGTGGGGGCCGGGGTGGCCCGGAAGAAGTCGCCGGCGTCGCGGGACAGGAAGACCTGCCGCTCGCGGAACGTCGGCCGGGTCACCTCCAGCGGCACCACGAACGGCTCGTTGCGGTAGAGCCAGGACGGCACGGCCGACAGCTCGGGGGTGATCAGCACGAGCTGGTTGCGGGCCAGCCCGTTCTCCGCCTCGGCCGCCTCCAGCATCGCCTTCTTGACCAGCACCAGCAGGTCACGGTTGGGCCGGTCGGCGTGCTCGGCGTCGGTCAGCAGCAGCTCGGCGAAGTCGACCAGGAACGCGGCCGGCTCCCGGTTCTGGGCCAGCGCGCCCCGGATGGCGGCCAGCGCCTGTTCGGGGGTCGCGTACGTCACCGGGGTCTGGGACGCGGCGTTCATGCTGGCCCGCATGGCCTCCCGGCGGCTGCGCGCGGCCTCCGCCGCACCCTCGCCGGCCGGTTCCGCCGGGCCGTCGGGCGCCACCGGTGGCGTGCCCCCGCCGAGCAGCGTGTGCATCCGCGCGGCCCCGTCCGGCGAGGCGAAGGTCAGCCCGTCCACCTGGTCGTAGGAGCCGATCAGGCGGTACCGCAGCGAGCGCAGCATCTCCGGCAGCGCCTCGCGCAGCGGCACGAACCGGTTGTTCCACAGCACCGAGTCGTGCACGTTGCCGTGCAGGATGATGTGCCGGCCGCGCACGGCGTCGGCGAAGAACCGCCGCACCCACACCGCCGAGCGGCCGATCCGCTGGGTGCTGTCGGCCTGCCCGCGGCCGTTGGTGACCGCGCTCACCGGCCACCACCCTGGTTCTTGCCCCGCCCGTGCGGCAGCGGCACCTCACCCTTGCGGATCTGCCGCGGCTTCTTGCCCTCCCACATCAGCTCACCGGTGCCGACGTCGTTCTTCTCCAGCTCGGAGTGGAACTTCTCCAGCATCGCCGAGGTGAGATCGCAGACCGGGACGTCACCGTCGGCGGTGTGCTCGACGGTGAAGTCGTGGCCGTCGGCGTGATAGACGATCTGGGGCCCGTCCGCGCCGTGGGTGACGGCGATCCGGACCGGGTGCCGCCCGGCGTCGCGCGCGGTGAACCGGCCGCCCGACCCGACGAACTCCAGCGATCCGGCCTCGACGGTGAGCCCGGCCGCGGGCAGCGCCGCCTGCATGGCCTTCACGATCTCGGTGGTGCGGTCCTGCTCGACCTGCCAGCGGTCGAACGCCACGGCGATCGCCGAGCCGGCCCGGCCGGTGTCCGCGGTCAACCGGCGCGCGGCCGGCACGTCGCCCGCGTCCGCGGCCTCGCCCAGCCGCCGCAGGGTCTGCTCGGCCGGGGCGAAGTCGTCCAGATCGGAGGCGGCCTCGGCCTTGGTGATCTCGTCGAGCAGCCGGCGCAGGGTGCCGCTCGCCGCGGCCGCCGCCTCGCGCATCTCGGCCAGCTCGATCCGGCGGTTCCGGGCCCGGGTCAGGTGCTCGTCGACCGCCCGGGCCAGCCCCGGATAGAGCCGGTCGAACGCGGCCGTGTCACCGGCCGCCGCCGTGGCCTGATCCACCAGGGTGTCCACCCGGCCCCGGTCGGCCGGGTCGAGCTCGCGGCGGTCGGGCTCGGTGGCCAGACTCGCCCGCAAGGCGGCCAGCGCCTGGTCGCGCCGGCGCCGGGCCAGCACGTCGTTGACCTGACCGGTGAGCTGCTGCAGGGCCGCCTCGGCGGCGGCCACCCGCTGCGCCGCCTGCGCCCCCAGCGACTCGTCGGCCGCCCCGGAGCTGACCTCGCGGGCGACGCCCAGCTCGCGGACCACCTCGTCGTGCCGGGCGGCCAGGCCCGTGTCGGCGGCGTCGGAACGGGACTTGCGGGCCCGGGCGAGGAGCGCGTCGACCCGGCCGAGCAGGTCCTCCCGCATCGCCGCCAACCGGCGCATCCGGGCCTCGTGCTCCTGCTGAGCGCGGACGCGTTCGCGCTCCAGCCGGCGCTGCTCGATCTCGGCCTCCCGGGCCGCCGCCAGATAGGCGGCGGTGTACTTGGGGCTACGGGACATCGGGCTCTCCCTCCACGGTGAACTGCACGCCCTGCGTCCGCATGGCGCTTTCGAAGCTCGAGCGGAAACCGGCGACCGGTGGCACACCGATCCAGCTGATCCGGCCGTCGTCGACGGCGAACTCCAGCCCGGCGAACTCGTCCGGCTCGTCCGGCCGGTGCCGGCCGGTCAGGTAGTGCAGGCGCTGGTTGCGTGAGCCGCGCCAGCGCAGCGGGGCGTGCTGCGCCTGCACGTACGGGCCGTCGACCAGCAGATCGAGGCGGGACAGCAACGCCCGCTGGTCGTCGGTGCCGTGCCGGCGCAGATGCGCGAGCGTGAACCCGGAGTAGGCCATCACCGACCAGTCCCGTTCGGCCCGGATCCGGTCGGCCAGCTCGGCCAGTCCCGCGGCCTGGGCCATCGGCTCCCCGCCGGAGAAGGTGATCCCGGTGACGTCGCCGGGCAGCGCGAGGAACCGGGCCGCCAGGTCGTGCACGGTCCTGGTGGTGCCGCCTTCGAACGGGATGTCCTCGGCCGAGATGCAGCCCGTGCAGTTCAGCGGGCAGCCGCGCACCCACAGCGCGGCGCGGATTCCGGGACCGAGCACCTCGGTGCGGTCGGCGACCCGGCTGATCGATAGGTTCATGCGGCGGCCTCACTGAGTGTGTACGCCCAGGCCGACGCGGTCGGCCGGTGGCGGGGATCGGTGCGGCCGGGACCGAAACAGGCCTCGAACAGCCGCTGGACGGAGGCGGGGGCCGGCATCGGCGGCCGGGGGCCCGGCAGCGTCATCGGATGGCCGAGCAGCCAGCACCGTCCCGCCTCGACGTTGCTGACCTCGTCGTACGGGGGCGGGGCACCGGGCCGGACACCGGCGAACGGGTGCATCCCGAGCAGCATCTCGCCGACCATCACGGCCAGCGCCCAGCGGTCGCTGAAGTCGGTGCGGGCGACGCCGGGCGGACGGCCCAGCAGTTCCGGCGCCTTGTATTCGTCCCGCGAGAACGGGCACGGCAGCGGCGGCCGCCCGGGCCGGCCCGGCACCTGCCAGCCGTCGACGTCGATCAGCGTGACCCGGGCCTGCCGGGTGGTGAAAACGTTGGCCGGGGCCAGGTCGCCGACGACCACCCCGGCCCGGTGCAGCCGGGCCAGCGTGCCGGCCAGGTCGGCCGCGGCCGCGACCAGTGCGCCGCCGGGTCCCTTGGCCCGGCCGCGCAGCACGTCGGTCAGGGGACGGTAGGTGGCCGGCGACAGATACGGCATCACCAGCCCGGCCGGCATCCGGTCGCGCTCGTCGAGGAGCCGCCCGACCGGCCACGCGGCCCCGTCGGGGGCGGCCCGGCGCAGGCCGGGCGAGGCCAGCGCGTCGAGACGCTCGTCCAGGCGGCGCCGGTGCGACGGCCGGAGGATCTTGGCGACCAGCCCGGGCTCGTCGTCGATCCGCCACACCTCGCCCTGCGCGCCCACGGTTCCGACCCGGGCCCCGAGCGTCACCACCCGGCGCCGGGCGCCGTCGTCGAGGACGAACCGGCTCACTGCGTCACCGCCACGACCAGGGTCTTGTCGTCGGTGGTGAGCCGGCTGATCCGGTCCGAGGCGAGCAGCCGCACGAGCAGCGTCTCGTCCTCGCCGCCGGCCGCCCGGGTGAAGACCGGCTCGAAGAACGGCTCATGCGGGCGCTGAGCGACCGAGGCCTCGTAGGTCAGGCCGACCTGACTCAGCCCGTCCGTGCTGACCGCGAGGCCGTCGAGGCCGGGCAGCCGGGCCACCAGCAGCCGGGCCCGCCCGCGCGCGTTGCCGCTGGTGACGAAGACCGTGCGGCCCGGGTCCACGCCGGGGGCCGGAGCGTGCGGCTCGTCGGGCGCCAGCAGCAGGTCGAGCTGGTCGCCGCGGCGGGCCACCGCGAAGCCGTCGCCGACCGCGATCGCGGCCACCCACGGCTCGGCCAGCACGACCAGGGTCAGCGTGGTGCCCAGGGCGCCCGGCTCGGGCCGGCCGAGGATTGCCCGGGAGGTGTCGCGGGCCAGATCGGCGAAGGTGCCGAGCACGGTGCCGAGAACGTCGTCCAGCCAGGCCGTCCAGGCCGCGCCGCCGGTCGGTGACGGGTCGAGCCGGGCCCAGGCGGTCTCGGCCGCGAGCGCGGCCGCCGCGTGCGCCCCGACGGCGGCCAGCGGCGCGCTGCTGCCCCCGTCGGCCACCGCGATGACCAGGTGGGAGTCGTCCGAGCGTACGGCGAAAGCGTCTTGGCAGTCGACCGTCGACCGCACGTGCTGCAGCCCGGGAACGGCGGCCGCGGTCACCCGCCAGCGCTGACCCATCAGTCCTGCTCACCGTCGAACAGTTCGCGCAGCGGCCCGTACGGGTCATCGGCCGAGGAGGCGATGGTGATCAGTTCGAGCAGCTGGCCGAAGTCGAACCCGGCCAGCGGGAAGTAGCCGCGGTCGCCGGCCAGCGCGCGCAGCACCCGGTCGTCGCTCTCCGGCACGCCGAAGGCCAGCAACTGGGTACGGCGTTGCTCGCGCCGCTCGGCCAGGTCGGCGGCGACGGCCCGCCAGGCGTCCCGGGGCAGGTTCTTGTCGTTCGGGCTGCCGTCGGTGAACATCATCAGCCGGACCGGCCCGGTGGTCAGCCCGCTCTCGGACAGCACCCGGACCCGCTCGTCGCCCACCCGCAGCGCGACCTTGAGCGCCGAGACCATCGGCGTGGTTCCCCCCGCGGTGAACCGGTCGACCCGCAGCCGCGCGGCCGGCATGAAGCCACCGTCCTCCGGCGTCCGGCCCTCGACCGGCGTGCCGTCCTCGCCGAACTCGACCCGGCCGTCCGGACCGTGCAGCCGGACGACCCGGCTGCCGAAGGTCAGCACCGCGAACTCGACGTCACGCAGCTCGCCGGCGCCGCGCTCGTGCACCTGCGGCAGCCACTGCTCGATGTGCGTGTTGAGCGAGTCCACCGGCCGCACCCCGCCGCGGGTGACGCCCATCGAGCCCGACAGGTCGAACAGCAGCAGGACGAGCCGGCGGCGGTGGCTGTCCTCGTTGGGTTCGAAGTCGCCCAGGGAATCGTCGTCGTCGACGAACTCGAAGCCGACGTCGAGAGCCATCAGCGCACTTCCTCTCGGGCACGGGGCGAGGCGGTCCACACGTCGCCCTCCTGGTCATAGGTGACGGACACGCGGCCGCCGCGGCCCGGTGGATCGCCCGGCCCGGCCCAGATCGCCGGCTCGACCACGCCGCCGACCTCGACCAGACCGGCCGGGGTGAGGACGGCGTGCACCGTGCCGGTGGCCGGGCCCGGCGGCTGGTCCGGTCCGGCCGGGGATCGCCCGAGAATCCGTCGCAGCCAGTCCCGAATCGCCATGCCGATACCTGACGGACAGGGCGCAGGTGCCAGGTGGTGCCACGTGTGTGCCACTTCGGTTGTGTCTGGTGCCAAGCATGTGCCATAGTGGTGCCATGGACTTGACCTCGTATGTGAGCAACCTCGGCCGCGAGTTCGCGACTCTGGCCGAAGCCGGTGGTGAGGAGTCGCGTGCGCTGGTCGAGCGCCTGACCGGGTCGCTGGAATCGGCCATCCGGATGACCCTGCTGGACGCGCTGTCGGCCGCCGCCGACGAGATCACCCGCGATCTGGCGCCGGGCTCGGTCGAGTTGCGGCTGCGCGGCCGCGACCCCGAGTTCGTGGTGACCACGCCGCCGGCCGAGACGACGGCGCCGGTCGCCGCCGAGCCGATGGCGCCGTCCGACGAACTGCCCTTCGCCGAGGACGGACCGGCCGCCCGCATCAACGTCCGCATGCCCGAGCAGCTCAAGACGGCCATCGAGGAGGCCGCGGCCAAGGAGGGCCGCTCGGTCAACGCCTGGCTCGTGCGGGCCGCCACCACCGGCCTCCTGCGCCCCGGGCCGAAAGCCGAGCCGCGCCCCGCCGCCAAGCGGGCGGTGCAGGGCTTCACCGGCTGGGTGCGCTGACCCTCCCTTCCTCCTCTTTCACCCTTCCGCGTCCCTGACCTGCGGGGACGAACCACCTACCTCCGAAGTGGGGACCACCATGCCTGAATTCGACACCCCCGAATCGATCTCCGTCACCGTCGAGCTCGCCGTGGGCGACGTCCGGTTCGCCGCGAGCGACCGTGCCAGCACGGTCGTCGAGGTCCGCCCGACCGACGAGACCGCCGAATCCGACGTCGAGGCGGCCCGGCAGGTCCGGGTCGACTACACCGGCGGCACGCTGCGGGTGATCGGCCCGAAGCGGTACTTCGACTTCTCCCGCAAGACCAAGTCGGTCGACGTGACCATCGAGCTGCCCCGGGACTCGCGGGTGAACGTCGAGCTGTCCGCGGGCGGCGTCCGCTGCACCGGGTCGCTGGGCGAATGCCGGTTCAAGACCTCGGCCGGCGACGTGCGGGCCGAGCGGACCGGCCCGCTGCGGCTGACCACCTCGGCCGGGCACGTCAGCGTCGAGGAGATCGCCGGTCACGCCGACATCGTCACCGGCTCCGGCAAGGTCCAGATCGGTGAGATCGCCGGCCCGGCCGTGATTAAGAACTCGAACGGAGACACGACCATCGACACGGTCACCGGGGACGTGCGGGTGCGCGCGGCCAACGGGGACGTCGCGATCGAACGGGCCGACGCCGGGGTCGACGCGAAGTCGGCCAACGGCAACATCCGGCTCGGCCAGGTGATCCGCGGCTCGGTCGTGCTGGCCACGGCCATGGGCAACCTCGACGTCGGCATCGCGCCCGGAACCGCCGCCTGGCTCGAGGTCAACACCGCGTTCGGGCACGTACGCAACCAGATGGACCACGCCACCGGGCCCGACGAGGCGAGCCAGACCGTCGAGGTGCGCGGCCGCACCTCGTACGGGGACATCACCATCCACCACTCCTGAGACCGATCCCCTCCCGGAAACGGAGCACCACCATGGACACGCAGCCAGCCATCAGCGTCAACGGATTGCGCAAGTCGTACGGGAAACTCGAAGTGCTCAAGGGTGTGGATTTCCAAGTGGCCCGGGGCAGCATCTTCGCCCTGCTCGGGTCGAACGGCGCGGGTAAGACCACCGTCGTGCGGATTCTCAGCACGCTGCTGAAACCCGATGCCGGCACGGCCATGGTGGCCGGGCACGACGTGGTCTCGCAGCCGGTGCAGGTCCGTGAATCGATCAGTTTGACCGGTCAGTTCGCGGCGGTCGACGAAATCCTCACCGGCCGGGAAAACCTCATCATGGTCGGGCGGCTGCGACGCGTGAAGAACGCCCAGCAGGTCGCCGACAGTTTGCTGGCTCGGTTCAGCCTGACCGAGGCGGGTGGGCGGCGGGTCGGCACCTACTCCGGGGGAATGCGCCGCCGCCTGGACATTGCGATGAGCCTGATCGGTGACCCGCCGGTCATCTTCCTCGACGAACCCACCACCGGGCTGGACCCGGAAGCGCGGATCGAGGTGTGGAACGAAATCCAGAAACTCGCCGGGGGCGGGACGACGGTGCTTCTGACCACCCAATATCTGGAAGAGGCCGAAAAGCTGGCCGATCGGATCGCGATCCTGCATGAGGGCACGATCATCGTGTCCGGCACCCTGGCCGACCTGCGGGCCTTGTTGCCGCCGGCGCAGGTGGAGTACGTCGAACGTCAGCCCACCCTGGAAGAAGTGTTCCTCTCCGTCGTCGGAAAGCAGGCCTGAGCCATGAGCACCCACGTTCTCGGCGACACCAATGTCATGCTCGGCCGGTCCATCAAACACGTCAGCCGCAGCCTCGACACCATCATCACCGTCACGATCATGCCGATCGCGTTCCTGCTGCTGTTTAGGTATGTGTTCGGCGGGGCCATCCAGACCGGCACCGACAACTACGTCAACTACCTGATGCCCGGTGTGCTGCTGATCGCGATCGCCAGTGGGATCTCCTACACCGGGTTCCGGTTGTTCAACGACATGAAAAGCGGCATCTTCGAACGGTTCCACTCGATGCCGATCGCCCGATCCTCGGTGTTGTGGGGCCATGTGCTGACCTCGATGGTGTCCAACGCCATCTCGGTGGTGGTGATTGTGCTGGTCGGTCTGGGTATCGGCTTCCGCACGTCGGCGAATGTGTTCGCCTGGCTGGCGGTGGCGGGGATCCTGGCGGTGTTCACCCTGGCGTTGACGTGGCTGGCCATCGTGGCCGGGTTGAGCGCGTCCACCCCGGACGGGGCGTCGGCGTTCTCCTACCCGCTGATCTTCCTGCCGTTCATCAGCTCGGCGTTCGTACCGACCGAGACGATGCCCGGCCCGGTCCGTGCGTTCGCCGAGAACCAGCCGGTCACCGCGATCGTCAACTCCATCCGCGCCCTGTTCGACCAGCAACCCGTCGGCACCGACATCTGGACCGCGCTGGCCTGGTGCGCCGGCATCCTCGTGGTCGCGTACGGCTTCGCCATGATGGCCTACAAGAAGAAGATCGCCTGACCTGCCGATTCACCGAGGGGCCGGACTCGCATCGAGTCCGGCTCTGCCCGCGGTCAGCGACCGAAGTGGACGACTCCGGCCCAATGGGAGAGCGGATGGTCGAGAAATGCCAGTTGGGCCGTGCGTAAGGCGTCGGCCGGACGTTCGGTCCAGCTCGTGCTCCGACATGGCCGCCCCCTAACGGAGGAACTGACGGACGGGACGCGGCGCTGTCCGGGGGACCCGGGCTTTCCCGAGCGGCGGGAGCAAGTGCCTGGCCGAACCGGGCCGTCAGCGGGGAGGTTGCGTCCGGGCCGCGAGAAAGTTGAGCAGCTTGGACCAGGCGTCCAGGCGGCCGAGGGCGTCCGCCTGCTGGGTGCCGCCGAGGTCGTCGTCGGGCGTGTTGGCCCCTCCCGCCACCGGGATTCCGACGTTGTGGCCGGCGTCCGGCACCTGCAGCTCGGCGTAGGGCCGCGTGGGCAGCCGGTCGCCGATCGCCCGGGTGAACGGGCAGCTCGCCATGACCGCGTCGTCTTGGCCGCAGAGCAGGAACACCGGGCCGCGTATGCGTTCCACCGGGATTCTCGCCCGGTCATCGGCCGGTCGCGGGTCGTTCTTCTCGGTGTTGTCGACGTACGGGATCGGGCGCCCGCGCAAGGTCCAGGCCGGTCCGATCCCGGTGGGATAGCTGGCGTGCACGACCGAGCTGGGGGAGCCGGCGATGACCCCGTCGACCAGTCCGGGAAAGTTGACGGCGAGCAGGAGCGCGGCCTCCGAGCCGCGGGAGAAGCCGTAGACCTCGATCCGGTGCGGGTCCACTCCGGGTTGGCGGGCCAGCCACTGTGCGGCGGTGGCGAAGTATTCCAGCGGGATGTTGTTCAGAGTTTCCGGCTGCCCGGGAACGTGGAAGTAGCCGATACCCAGCGCCGGATAGCCCTTCGCAGCCAGGGCCCGGGCGACGAGGGCTCCGTTGGCCGTCCCGCCGTCGGAGCCGCCATGTCACCCCCATGACGAATCAGCGATCAGTCAACCAAACCCGATAGCGGCTTCGCCACCCGTACCCGAACGCGTTTTCGCCTGTCTCGGAACCCGTCGGGCTCGCCTCCGCCGATCGATCCGGGGCTCGCGCGGCCGCACTTCGTCTGGCGCGGGGCTCCTGCCCGGGGCGGGCCGGATGCGCATATGTCGAAATCACGATGCGCTTATGAATGCGGCACGGAAACATGCACGGATGGTCATCTTGCCATTAGACCGTTGTTATGGAAACGATTATCGTTTTGCTCCTGAACGACGGGAGCGGAATGATGAAGAACCGGAAAAGCCGGCTGGGAATCGCGGTTGTGGCGGCGGCCGTGGTGGCGGGTTGCGGGTCCGGCGGGGGCGGGGCTGAACCGGCGGCCGGCGGGAGCGCTGCGAAGCTCGCGGTTGTCGCCACGACGCCCGAGGTGGCGGACTTCGTGCGGAACGTCGGTGGCGACGCGGTCTCGGTCACGCAGATCATCAAACCCAACGTCGACCCGCACGACTTCGAGCCCACACCGGCCGACATCAAGGCCATTGCCGAGGCGAAGGTCGTCGTCAAGAACGGGGTGGGGCTGGAGGAATGGCTCGATCGCACCGTGGCGGCGTCGGGATTCTCGGGGGACGTGGTCGACTCCAGCCAGGGAGTGAAGTTGCGCGAGGGCGGGCACGACCACGAAGAAGGCGAAGAGCACGATCCGCACATCTGGCATGACCCGCGGAACGCCAAAACCATGGTCGGCAACATCGAGAAGGGTCTGGCCGGGGCCGACCCGTCGCGGGCCGGGGAATTCGCGAGCAATTCGGCGGCGTACGGGAAAGTACTGGACAAGCTGGACGCGGAGAACGAGGCCGCTTTGGCCAAACTGCCCGCCGGCGATCGCAAACTCGTCACCAATCATGACGCCCTCGGCTATTACGTCGATCGCTACAAGCTGCAATTCGTCGGGTCGGTCATTCCCAGCCTGGACACCTCGGCCGAATTGTCGGCCAAGCAGCTGAGCGATCTGGTGGCGAAGATCAAGGCGACCGGCACCAAGGCGATCTTCACCGAGAGCTCACTGCCGCCCAAGGCCGTGGAAGCCATCGCGCAGCAGGCCGGGGTCGAGGTGATCGGCGGGGAGAACGCGCTCTACGGCGACAGCCTGGACGAGCCGGGCACGCCGGAAGGCACCTATCTGGGCGCCGAACGGCACAACACCGAGGTGATCGTTTCCGGTCTGGGCGGCTGAGGTGGGCTCCGCGGCACTCGAATACCGGCGGGCCGGTCTGGGCTATCACGGGAAAATCGTGCTGAGCGGGGTCGACTTCACCCTGCGGGCGGGGCAGAGGCTGGCGCTGGCCGGGCCGAACGGCGCCGGGAAGTCGACGCTCATCAAGTCGATGCTCGGGCTGGTCGACGTCCTCGAGGGGAGGGCCACCGTTTTCGGCCGCGACCCCCGCGAGGCTCGCGGGCAAGCCGGCTACGTGCCGCAGACCGGCAGCCTCGACGCCGACTTTCCGGTCAGCGCCCGGCAGGTGGTGATGATGGGCCGCTACCGGCGGATCGGCTGGTGGAGGCCGGCCCGGGCCGGGGACCGCCGGGCCGTCGCCGAGGCGCTGGACCGGGTCGGGCTGGCCGGGCAGGCGGGACACCGGTTCGGCACGCTCTCCGGTGGGCAGCGGCAACGGGTGCTGCTGGCCCGGGCCCTCGCGGCCGAACCCCGGCTGCTGCTGCTGGACGAGCCGTTCAACGGGGTCGACGTGATCAGCCAGGAAGCCATTGTGCGGGTGCTGCGCGAATTGAGCGCGGCCGGCGCCGCGCTGGTGATCAGCACTCACGACCTGACCGTGGCGCGGGATCTGGCCGACCTGGTGTGCCTGGTCAACGGGCGGCAGTGGGCGGTCGGTCCGCCGTCCGCGACGTTGACGGCCGGGCCGCTGCGGCAGACGTACGGGGGAAACGTCGTTGATCTCGACCGGACGATGATGCTGGTCGAGCCGTGATCGAGCCGTTCACGCTGCCGTTCATGGGCCGGGCGCTGGCCGAGATCGTGCTGCTGGCCCTGATCTGCGGTCCGATCAGCGTTTTCGTGTACTTGCGCCGCCTCTCCTTCGTCTCCGACGCGCTCACCCACACCGTCTTCCCGGGTGTCGTCATCGGGTTCGTCGCCGGTGGCCTTTCCGGTGTGTTCGCCGGGGCGCTGGTCGCCGCGCTGCTCACCGCCGTGGTGCTGACCGTGCTGACCCGCGGTGCCCGGGTGTCCGACGACACGGCCACGGCTGTCGTGCTGACCGCGATGTTCTCGATCGGCGTGGTGCTGGTCTCGCGCCGGTCCTCGTACACCTCCGACCTGACGTCGTTCCTGTTTGGACGGCTGCTGACCGTGACACCGCAACAGATTGCCGAGACCGCCGTGCTGGCCGCCGTGGTTCTCGTCGCCCTGCTCGTCGGGGCCAGAGCGATGTTCTTCCGTACGTTCGACCCGGCGGGCGCGGCCGCGGCCGGTTACCGGATCGCCGGGATCGACCTGTGGCTCAACGTGCTGGTGGCGCTCGTCGTCGTGGCCGCCGTCCGCGCGGTCGGCACGATTCTCGTGGTCGCGCTGCTCATCGTCCCGGCCGCCGCCGCCCGCATGGTGACCGACCGGCCGGCGGTCATGGCCGTCATCGGCACGGTGCTGATCGCCGGGGCCGGGTATGCGGGCCTGCTGCTCAGCTGGACCGCGTCGCTCGAGTACGGGGTCTCGCTGACCTCCGCCTCGGCCGTGGTGCTGCTGCTGGTCGCCGCCTATCTGGTGCTGATCCCCGTACGGCTTGTCCGTGCCCGCCACCCGGTGGGGCGGACATGAACTGGTGGGACGACGCGCTGCACCGGGCGGTCGCCGAGGTCGTGCTGGCGGGGGCGCTCGCCGGGCTGGCCGGGGTGCACATCGTGCTGCGCCGGCTGTCGTTCTTCACGATGGCGCTGACCCACGCGACGTTCCCGGGCGTGGTCGCCGCCTCCATCATCGGCGTCAACATCATGCTGGGCGGCGCGGTGACCGGCGCGGTCGTCGCCCTGGGCGTGGCCGCCCTGACCCGCCGCCGCGGCCAGGACGCGGCCGCCGCCACCGGCGTGCTGTTGTCGGCCGGGTTCGCGCTCGGCGCGGCGCTGGTCGCCACCCAGAGCGGGTTCAGCCGTGACCTGTCCTCGTTCCTGGTCGGCTCGATCCTCACCGTGAGCGGGGCGGACCTGGTGACCACCGCGGTCGTGCTGGCCGTGGTGGCGGTGGTGCTGCTGGCCGGCGCCCGTCCGCTGCTGCAGATCGCCTTCGACCGGAACGGCGCGCAGGCGGCCGGGCTGTCGCTCGGCGCCTGGGACGTCGTGCTGCTGCTGACCATCGAGGTCGTCGTGGTCACGCTGGTGCCCGCGGTCGGCACGATCCTGGCCCTGTCGCTGATCGTCGCGCCCGCCGCCGCGGCCCGCCTCTGGTCCGAGCGGCTGCCGCTGATCACGGCGCTGGCCGTTCTTTTCGGCATGGGCAGCGGGCTCGCCGGGCTCTGGCTGTCGGCCCGATGGAACGTCGCCGCGGGCGCGAGCATCTCGCTGACGGCGACCGGTGTCCTGCTGCTGTCGTGGGCCGGCTCCCGGCTGCGCGCCGCGGTGGCCGCCGGGTCGCCGCTCAGCGCGCCTGGGGCAGCCCGGCCGCGGTTGCGGTGATCATGCGTTGCAGGGTGGGCCGGAAGGGCGGGAAGGTCTGCGCGATCCGCGGTTCGAGGTCGTACAGCTCCCGCAGCGCGGCCGAGGGCCGGGTCAAGGGGAACAGCTTGGTGACGAAGGCGCTGGCCGCCATGACCAGCGCGGCGCCGTCCAGCTCGGTCAGCTCGGGGGCGGCGGTGGCGATCTGCCGGCCGATCCGCATGTAGGTGCCGATCGCCCACTGCTTGTGGGTGCGCAGCGCGTCGACGGAGACGTTGTGTTCCAGCATCGTCTCGACGTGGGTGGTCAGGTCGCAGTACAGGGGGCGGTCCGCGTACGCCTCGGCCAGCACGGCCGCCACCCCGGCGAAACCACTCGCCCCGGGCAGCCCGGTGCTCACCGCCCCGGCCCAGTCCGTGCCCTCGCGCATGGTCAGCTGCAGATAGATCTCCTCGCGCGTCCCGAAATAGCGCAGCACGTTGGACTTGACCAGCCCGACCGCCTTGGCGATGTCACCGAGGCTGACCCGCGCGACCCCGGACCGCTCGGCGAGCTCACGAGCGGCGGCCAGGATCGCCTCGCGGCGCTGGTCCTTCTGCTCGGGGCGCCTGGCCCGCTGGAACGACGCTTCCATAACGGTCAGCATCGTAGACCAGCCTCTCAAGAGAACACCATTCTCTTGTTAAGAGTACGGTGTTCACCTACGCTCTCCCGTCATGACCGGCATCAGCACCGACCTCGATCGGACCATCGACTCCTTCGTGGCCGCCTTCAACGAGCCGCGGCCCGACCTCGACCGGGTCATGGCCTACTTCGCCGACGACGCCCGATACCTGCCCGGACACGGCCCCGAGCTGCGGGGCGCCGCTGCGATCCGCGCGGAGTTCAAGCCCCAGTTCGACGGGCGGTACGGCGCCATGACCTTCGACGTCTACGACAAGGTGATCGACGAGGAGCGCCGCCGGGCGACGATCCGCTGGGCCTGCCGGCTCGACCTCACCGGAGGCCACGGCCGGCGCGCGGCCCCGATGATGCGGTGGTTCGCGCGGCTGCGCTACGGCGGGCGGATGCAGTGGCACGGCCTGGACGTCTTCCACTTCGACACCGACGGCCGCATCACCGGCAAGTTCACGTACGCGACGTTCCGCCTGCCCCTCATGGAACGCGCCGGCTGAGGTAATTGCGTTGTGGCCCCCGGCCGGGGCTGTCACCCTGATCTTGGCCCCGGCGGCTTCAGAAGTACGCGCTTCCGCAACGGATGCATTGGCGATCAAACCACGCTGATCCGTTGTCCTCCTGGCGACCGATCCTTCACATCGGATCCGCTCCGGGGCCACCCCAAGACTTTTTGCAGAGGTGAAACATGTCCACGACTCCCGAGGTGATCGTCCACAGCGGATTCCGCGGCCTGCGCTACAGCGACGGCCGGTTCGACCAGGTGCTCGAGCCGGGCCGGTACGAGCTGCCCCGCCGTCCCCGGCTTCTGCGCAAGCTCGGTGGCGTCCGGCGCGTGCCGGCGGTCACGATCGTGCCGATCGATGTGCGCGAGCGCGAGCTCAACATCAAGGGCCAGGAGATTCTCACAGCCGACAAGGTCGCCGTACGCGTCAACATCGTCACCCACTTCCGGGTGGTCGATCCGCGGGCGGCCGTCGAGCAGGTGGCCGACTACACCGACCGCATCTACAGCGATGTGCAGCTGGCCGCGCGGCGCTCGCTCGCGTCCATGACGCTCGAGGCCATCCTGACCAACCGCAACCAGCTCAGCGAGGACATCCTGCGCGATGTCGAGGGCGTCTCGGCCGGCTACGGCGTGCAGATCATCCGGGCCGACGTGAAGGACCTGGTGTTCCCGGGCAACCTGCAGGAGATCATGAACCGGGTGCTCACGGCCCAGCGCATGGCCGAGGCGCAGATGGTCGAGGCCCGCACCCGGGCCGAGCGCGAGACCCTGGAGGCGGACTCGAAGGCGAATGCCGAGCGGGTCGCGGCCGAGGCCGACGCGGAGGCCAAGCGCATCCGGGCCGACGCCGAGGTGGACGTGCTGCGCCGGCTGGCCGCGGCGGCCGAGGCGTACGCTCAGCACCCGGCCCTGCTGCGGCTGCGGGAGCTCGAGACGCTCGGCTCGCTGGGCGCCAACGCGGCCGCGCGCCTGTACATCGGCTTCGACAAGCACAGCGACCTCGGAGCGGAGTGACCACGACGAGGAGTCCGATGCCCCAACCCGTGATCATCGACTGCGACCCGGGGCACGACGACGCCCTCGCCCTGCTGCTGGCCGCCGGCGATCCCCGGATCCGGCTGCTCGGCGTGACCACCGTCGCCGGAAATCAGACCCTCGACAAGACCACCCGCAACGCGCAGCGGATTCTGGCCCTGGCCGGCGCGACCGGTGTCCCGCTGGCCGCCGGTTGTGACCGGCCGCTGACCGGCGAGCTGACCGTGGCCGACTACATCCACGGCGCGTCCGGGCTCGACGGTCCCGACCTGGACGTGCCGGTCGCGGCGACGGCCGGGGTGCACGCGGTCGAGCTGATGCGCCGGCTGATCGCCGGGTCGGCCGAGCCGGTCACCCTGATCGCGCTCGGCCCGCTGACCAACGTGGCGCTGCTGCTGCGCACCCATCCGGAAGCCCTTTCCCGTGTACGCCGCATCGTGTTCATGGGCGGCTCGACCGAGCGGGGCAACACGACCCCGTACGGGGAATTCAACATCGTCACCGACCCGGAGGCGGCCGACATCGTGGTGCGCTCGGGGCGGCCGGTCACGATGGTCGGTCTCAACGTGACGCACCAGGCGCGGGCCACGCCCGAGATCATCGCCGAGTTCCAGGCCCTGGGCACCCGGACGGGCCGGGTCTGCGCCGAGCTGATGACGTTCTTCGCGGGGGCGTACCTGCGCAACTTCGGCCTCGCCGACCCGCCCGTGCACGACCCGGTCGCCGTGGCCTGGGTGCTCGACCCCGAACTGGTCCGGACCGTCCCGGCGCCGCTGGCGATCGAGCTGACCGGCGCACACACCCGCGGCGCCACCGTGGTCGACCTGCACCACCGCACGGGCCGGCCGGCCAACGCCGAGGTCGCCGTCGGACTGGACACCGAAGCCTTCTGGCGTACGCTCATGGCCGCAGTCTCTAAGTATGCTTAGAAGCGCTCTGACCAGCGGAAATAGGTAGGCGCTTCCGATGTGGCGACCTGCCTTCCCGGCCGAGGATGGAGACATCACCAGCCGAGAAGGAGCAAGTCATGTTGATGCACCCCGACCTGATGCTGACCCTGGCCAACGAGCGGCACCGCGAGCTGATCGCCGAGTTCGACCGGGCGCGCCTGCTCACCAGCGCCCGCGAGGCCCGCAAGGCGCGCAGGGCGGCCAAGACCCGGGCGATCCGCGGACGCCCCACCGGTAACCTGGCGTCGTGCGAACCCTCCGCGGCGGCGCCGGCCCGGTGATGATCGGCCGGGAACGCGAGCTGCGCCGTCTGGCGCAGCTCGCTTCCGCGCGTGAGCCCGCCGTCGCGATCATCGCGGGCGAGCCCGGCATCGGCAAGACCCGCCTGGTCCACGAGCTGCTGACCACGTTGCCGGCCTCCACGGTGGTGCTGGTCGGCCAGGCCGAACCCGGCTCGCTGTCCCGGCCGTACGAGGTGCTGCTCGACGCCCTCGACGGCCGTCCCGAGGTCGACGAGGCCCGGCTGGCCGCGCTGACCGACGCCCGGCGCAGCCCGGTCGAGCGCCTGCACGCCGGTCTGGCCATGCTGGACGATCTGATCGGCGACGCGCCCGCGGTCGTCGTGTTCGAGGATCTGCACTGGGCCGACTCCGAGAGCGCGGCCCTGTTCGAGCGGATCGCCGACCAGCACGGCCCGCGGCTGCTCATCGGCACCTACCGGCCCGACGAGGTGACCCGCCGCCAGCCGGTGGCCGGCCTGCTCGCCCGCACCGAACGCCGGCACGCCGTCACCCACGTACGGCTGGACCGCCTGACCCCGGCGCAGACCGCGGCGATGGTCGCGGCGGCCACCGGAGCCCCCTTGCCGCTGCGGGCCGCCACCGCGCTGCACACCCGTACGGGAGGCAATCCGTTCTTTCTCGAGGAGCTACTGCGCGCGCTGCCCGGCCACGACGTCGAGGCGCTGGTCGAGCAGCCGCTGCCGTGGAGCCTGGCCGACGTGCTGCGCCGCCAGGTCGACGACCTCGAACCGGTCAGCCACCGCATCGTCGAGGCGGCCACCGTGCTCGGCCACCGCATCCCGTTCGACCTGCTGGCCGAGGTGACCGGCACCGGCGAGGACGAGCTGATCGCCGTGCTGCGCGACCTGGTCACCCGGGGCGTGCTGGTCGAAGCGGGCGAGGACGAGTTCACCTTCCGGCACGCGCTGGTGCGCGAGGCGATCGGCGACCAGATGCTCGGCCGCCAGCGGCGCCGGCTGCACGAGGCCGCCCTCGACGTGCTGCTCGCCGCGGGCAGCTCCGACCCGGCCATGGTCGCGCACCACGCCCGCGGGGCCGGCCGGTACGACGACCTGGTCGCCGCCGCCCGCCGCGGCACCGCCCTCTACCTGTCCATCGGCTCGGCCTACCAGGCTCTCCAGCTGGCCGAGATGGGCCTCGACGAGGTGCCGGACGACAGCGAGCTGCTGGCCGGGGCGGCCCGCGCGGCCTGGCTGGCCGGTCTGCTCGACGACGCGCTGCGCTACGGCCGCCGCTGGCGAGACCTCGCCCCGACGAGCAGCGACCGGGCCGAGTCGCTGTACCTGCTGATCCGCATCGCCTGGGAGTCCCGCGAGTTCGGCGAGATGCGCGCGCTCACCGACGACATCGAGACGCTGATCGCGCGGCTGCCCCGCGGCGCCGACCAGGCCCGTGCGATGACCGCGATCGCCCAGTCGGAATATCTGCGCGACGAACTCGACGCCGCGGTGCTGTGGTCCGACCGCGCGCTCGCGCTGGCCGACGAGTTCGACCTGCCCGCCGTCCGGCTGGCCGCGCTGCTCGAGAAGGGATCCGCGCTCTCCGAGCGCCCGCAAGGGTCCACCGAGGGGCGTGCGATCCTGTCCGGCCTGGTCGACGAGGCGGAGAAGGCGGGGGAGTGGGTGCTGGCCGCCCGCGCCCTCAACGCCCTGTTCTACGGCGAGCAGCCGTCCTCGCCGGAGGAGCACGCCGAGACCCTGGAACGGATGCGGATCGACGCCGAGCGGGCCGGGTTCGAGTCGCTGTCGGTCGCCACCTACTTCCAGGGCCGGGCCCGCCTGGCCATGCGCGCGGGCGACCTGCGCGCGGCCATCGTCGCCCTGGAAGAGGGCCGCGAACAGGACCGCAACTACCGCCGCCGCGGCCGCTGGGCCGACTACCACGGCGTGTTCCTGGCCGGGCTCTACCTGGAGGCGGGCGAGCTGGACCGGGTCGAGCAGGTCATGGCCGACCTGGCCACGCTGCCCAACAACCCGCCCGCCGTCCTCGCCGGCCTCGAGTTCAACGTCGCCTGCCGCCGCTCCGACCTGCCGCGCGCCGAAGCCGCCCTCGGCCATTTCGTCACCGAGTTGGCCGAGCAGGCCTGGCGCAGCGGCGAACAGGCCCACGACCTGGTCTCGGCCGCCCTCGAATTGGGTCTGCCGCTGCCCCGCCTCGACGCGCTGGCGGCCGCGCTGCTCGACGCCGAGGTGTGGAACGCGTACCGGACTCTGGTCGACGCCCAGCTCGCCGAGGCCCACGGCCGGCCCGGCGAGGCACTGGACGGCTACCTGTCCGTGGCCGGCGCCCACATCCTCGGCCCGCACACCCGCGGCACCGTACGCGTCGGGGCCGCCCGCTGCCTGCTCGCCACCGACCGGCCGGCCGAAGCAGCCGAGCAGGCCGCCCTGGCCACGCCGCTCCTGGACGGCTGGCTCGGCTGGCGCGTCACCCAGCTCGAGCAGGTGCGCGCCCGGCTGGGGCTGACCGAGGTGCTGACCGGCCCGGAGTCGCTGACCCCGCGCGAGCGCGAGGTGGCGGTGCTGATCAGCGAGGGCCTGACCAACGCGGAACTGGCCCGCCGCCTCTACATCTCGCCGAAGACCGCGGCCGTGCACGTCTCCAACATCCTGCGCAAACTCGGCGTCTCGTCCCGCACCGAGGTCGGCGGCATGCTCGTCGGCTGAGAGCCGCTGTCCGTCAGAATCGAACATGGATGACGACTGGCTCGACGGCCTCGACGATCTGGGGATCGACACACCGCCCGCGGTGATCGACTCGGCCATCGCCAGGATGACCCCGCTGCCCGCCGACGCGGAGGAGGGCATGCTGTATTTCTGGGCGATGCTCCACCTGCTGCGGGCGATGCAGGCGGCGATGCTGGGGCGGCCGCCCGGGCCGGGGGATCTCGAGCAGGCGGTCGAGGCCGCTGAGAAGGCTTTGGAGATGCTCCGGGAGTACGAGGACGGGCCGCTGGAACTTCAGGCGGCCGTGCTCCAGATCGTGGCCGAGGCGCTGACGTTGCGGGACGCGCCCGGTGACCTCGACCGGGCGATAGACGTCATGGCCGAGGCGGCCCGGCAGTTCCGGCCCGGGTCGCCCGAGTGGACGACGGCGGTGAACGAGCTCGGCCACCGGCACGTCGCGCGGTACCTCAAGGAGCATCGGACCGGGGACTTCGAGGCGGCCGAGCGGGCCCTGACGACGCTCCTCGAAGAGGACGGGCCGGATCGGCCGTCGCTGTGGCAGCGGCACGGATCGCTGTACGAGGAGCGGTTCCGGCACGGGGGCGACCCCGGCGACCACCGGCGGGCGCTGGACCTTCTGAAGGCGGGGTGGGCCGAAGGGGCACGGTATCCGCTGCTGGCGCTGTCGTTCGCCGACGCGGTGGTGAACTCGGGGGCCGAGCCGGCGGCGGACGATCTCGACACGGCAGCCGGGATCCTCGCCACGGCCGACCTGAGCGAACTTCCCGGGCCGATGCTGCCGCAGTTCCACTATCTGGTGATGGTGGTCCAGTTCCGTCGTCTCGAGACCGAAGCGGCCGTACGCGCGGCCGACGCGCTGATCGAGCATCCGGCCACGGAACCGGCGCTCCGGGCCGAGGCGCATTGGACCCGGGCGTCGGCCCGTCTGGACCACGCCTCGAGGAACAACGTCCGGATGGTGGGCGTCGACCCGATCATCGCCGACCTCGAGGCCGCCCTGCCGCTTCTGGAGCCGGGGCCGCGCCGGATCGCCGAGGCCCAGCTCACCCGCGCGCTGGCCGAGCGGGCCCGCCGTACGGGAAACCGGGGTGACGCCGACGCGGCCGAGGCCTTCGCCACGCGGGCGCTCGAGAACTCGGACCCGGGCACGGGCCAGCGGGCCGAGATCCGCTACCACCTCGCGTTCCTGCTTCTGAACCGGGCCGAGGCCGGACGGGCCGAACCCGGCGCCGCCGAGCGGGCGACCGACATGTTCCGTGAGGTCGCGGAGGATCCGGCGGTTGCCCCCAAGGTGCGAGTGGCGGCGATCGGCCAGTTCGCCGTCGCCACCTCCTCGCAGGATCACTATCTCGGGAGTGACCCGTCGGTTCTCGACAAGGCGATCACGCTCATGGAGGGCGCGCTGGGCGAGACGAGCACCGACGACATGAACCGGGTCGCGCTGGCCGCCTCGCTGGCCGGCGTCCTGCTGCAGCGTTTCGAGAGCCGTGGTGACCTCGCGGATCTGCGCTGGGGCCTCGACCTGCTGCGGGACGCTCGCGACGAGGCGCCGGGCGATCCCAACCGCGACGAGTTGCTGCTCGTCCTGGCCCAGGCCCAGCTCATGTGGGCCGAGATCACCGGGACGGCGCTGCCCGGGGACACCACGGCGATCCTGACCGACGCGCTCGGCCTGGCCCCGCCGGGCGACCCGAGGCGCACCCGGGTGCTGCGCAGTCTCGCCGCCGCCTGGGCGTTGCGCGCCCAGCACGGACACGGCCACGGCCACGAGGCATGGGAACGGGCGGCCCGCTACGCCCGCGAGATGATCGGCGGGCTGCCGGCCGGCGCGCCGTTCACGGCGATGATGCGGATGAGCGCCGGCAGCACGCTGCTGCTCGCGGGGCGCGGCCTCGACGACATGGCCATGGTGCGCGAGGGCGTCGACTTGATCGCGGCGGCGCAGCGGGATCCGGCCGGGGAGCTGCTGCGCGGACGACATCTCGCCGGGTACGGGACGGGTCTGCTCGCCCTGCACCAGCGGGCGCCGCGGCCGGGGGACCTCGGCCGGGCGATCGCCGCCCTGCGCGAGGCCTGGGACCTCGCCGCGGCCCGCCCCGGACAGCGGGGTGCGGCCGAGATCGGGATGGCGCTGGCCGTGGCGCTGGTGGCCGACGGCGATGCGGCGGCCGGGGCCGCGATCGGCCGGGACGCGTTGCGGGAGCGGGCCTGGCAGGTGCTGCTCCAGTCCGGTACGCACGACGCGATGACGACCGCCCGGCGCAGCGCGACCGACGCGCTGCACGTCGCGCGGGCCGCGTTGGACGCCGGCGATCCGGCCGGTGCCTGGCTGGCGCTGGAGACCGGGCGGGGGCTGGTGCTGCACGCCGCGACCGTGTCCTCCACTGTGCCCGAGCTGCTGCGAGCCGCGAGCGCGGGTGATCTCGCCGATCGGTGGGGCGCCGATCCGTCGGTCACCGACGGAGCCGCCTGGCGTACGGGAACCCCGGTCATGCCCAGTGATGTGCGCTTCCGGGCCCTGCAGGTGCTGGCCCGCGAGGCCCGGTTGTTCGACCCGCCGCCGGTCGAACGGGTGGGTGAGGCGCTGCGCTCGGTCGGCGCGGACGCGCTGGTCTACCTGTTTCCGGGCACCCCCGGTTTCGCGCTGCTCGTCGAGCCGGGCGGCCGGATCGGCACCCTCGACCTGCCCGAGCTGACCGGCGACTGGGCCGTGCCGGCAGCCGTCCAGGCGGCCGTCGCGACGCGGGAGCTGGGGCCGCCGCCGGATGTGCCGGAGGTCGGCCGGAGCCTGGCCGAGGTCTGCCTGGCGGCCTGGAAGGTCGCGGTCCGGCCGCTGCTCGACCATTGGCGCGAGCGGCACACCGGCGAGCCGCACTTCGTGCTCGTGCCGGACGGCGCCCTGGCCACGGTGCCGTGGCATGCGGCGCACGGTGACGGGCGGTGGGCCATCGACGAGGCGGCGTTCTCCTACATCGCCTCGGGCCGTCTGCTCGTCGATGTGGCCCGCCGGCCGGCCCCCGCGCGCAGCGACACCGGCCTGGTCATCGGCAACCCCGACACCGGTGACGCGGCGCAGGCGTTGCCCCATGCCGGAGCCGAGGCGAGCACGATCTTCCGGAAGCACTACGCGTCCGGCCGGTTCTGCGGACGACCCGGCGACCCGGCCGTGGTCGCCGCCGGTCCCGGCCTGCCCGCCGACGTGCTGGACTGGCTGGCCGGCCCCGCGACCGTGCTGCATCTGGCCTGCCACGGCGTCATCCGCGCCGACGGGCCGGCCTCGTCCTATCTGCTGCTGGCCGGCGGCAAAGAGGTCTCGGCCGAGGAACTGCTGCGGGCCGCCGCCGGCCGCTCGTCCGGGCTGGTGTCGCTCGCGGCGTGCACCACGCACCGCGCCGGGCGGGCCTACGACGAGGCGGTCACCCTCTCCACCGGGTTCCTGGTGGCCGGGGCGGCCACCGCGATCGGCTCGCTGTGGCCGGTGCCGGACCGCGAGACGGCCCGGCTGATGGTCGCCTTCCACGACAACCTGGCCGGGGCCGGCCTGCCGCCGCACGTGGCCCTGCGCGAGGCCCAGCGCTCGGTCCGCGACCCGGCCGACGACACGACGCTCACCCACTGGGCCGGCTTCGTCCACCTGGGCCGGTGACGGTTGCTCTAGAGTGCGCCGATGATCCGGAGGCATTGGCAACTTGCGATTCATGCGGTCTCGGTGCTCGCGTTCACCGTGCTCTACGCCGTGCTGTGGGCCGTTTACATGTCCGGGCCGGACGGCGACCCGCTCTCCGGTCTCGGGCTGTTCCCGGCCTACCTGCCGCTGGTGGCGCTGGGCCTGCCGTGGTCGTGCCTGTACTGGTCGAACGCTTACGCCTTCGACGACGCCGGCGCGGTCCTCCGCCAGCTGGCCATCGTGGGCCCGGCCTGGATCAACCTCGCCGTCCATACCCTCTTCGTGTGGGGCCGCAAGGGATTCGGGGAGCGCTGACGAGTCCGGCGGCCGGTTCCCGGCTCACGTAACCTTCCGCCGGTGAGGGAGACCGTTTCTTACCTGGAGATGACGAATCCTGACCAGCTGGCTCCGGCCGGCCCGGTGCCCGGGCTGACGCTGGACCGGCTCGACCGTGCCTCGCCGCTCGTCGTGGAGCTGCAGGTGCGGATCGGGGCGCCGTTCGGCTGGAAGTGCGCGAGCCGCACCGAGCAGGAGTGGAACGATTGGCAGGCCGAATACCCGGACCGGGACTTCTGGCTGCTGTCCTTCGACGGCGAACCGGCGGGCCTGGTCGCCTACGACCTGCACCCGGGTCCCGTGGCCGAGATCGAGACCTTCGGGCTGACACCGGAGTTCACCGGGCGGCGGCTGGGCGGGTTCGCGCTGACGCTGGCCGTCCGGCGGGCCTGGCAGCTGGCGCCGCGGGTCCAGCGGGTCTGGTTGCACACGTCGTCGGCCGACCACCCCAGCGCGCTGCCCAACTATCACCGCCGGGGCTTCCGTACGTTCGACACCGTCGAACGCGAACGCGACTGACCGGGCTGGAGGGAGAACGATGCGGATCGAACTGGCGGCCGGTGACATCACCGCCGAGCACGCCGACGTCATCGTCAACGCCGCCAATTCCTCGCTGCTGGGTGGGGGCGGGGTCGACGGGGCGATCCACCGCAAGGGCGGCCCGGCGATTCTCGAGGAGTGCCGCGCGCTGCGGGCCGGCCACTACGGCCGGGGCCTCGCGGTCGGGCAGGCGGTGGCCACGACGGCGGGACGACTGCCGGCTCGATGGGTGGTGCACACCGTCGGGCCGGTGTTCAGCGCGGACGAGGACCGCTCGTCGCTGCTGCGCGCCTGCTACGCGAACTCGCTGGCGGTCGCGGTCGGTCTGGGCGCCCGCTCGGTCGCCTTTCCGCTGATCTCGTCGGGCGTCTACCGGTGGCCCAAGGACGACGCCGTCGCTCAGGCGCTGGCCGGCCTGCACGCCGGGCCGGCCACCGTGGAGGTGGTCCGCCTGGTGCTCTTCGACGAGGCGACCCGCCTGACCGCGGAACGCGTGTTTCGGGCGTCCGGCCCCGGCCGGTGAACGGACGGCGCCGCCCGTGCTGGGCACGGGCGGCGCTGGGGAGAACGTACGGACTACTTGCCGGTGATCATCGAGCCGGCGGTGACGAAGGTGTAGCCCTGGGCCTTGACTCCGGTGACGGCCTGCTTGAGGTAGTCGGTGCCCAGGTACGGGTGGTAGAAGAAGCTGGCCACTCCATCGCGGACCACCAGGTTGCGCTGGGCCGAGGCGATCAGGTCGCTGGGCAGGCGGGCCGGGTGGTTGTTGAACGAGTCGGGCTCGACGTTGCCGATGTTCTCGGGCACCACGACCGAACCGTAGACGTCCCGGACCGCGTACGGGAAGAACTGGCCGAACTGGCGCTTGTAGTCGGGCTTGGCCCCGCTGAGCACGCCGGGGAAGTAGAGGCCACGGTCGTAACGCTTGCCGAACAGGGCGTTGACGGCCTGGTAGTCGACGGCGCTGCCGGCATAGTGCGGGAACTCGAACATGGTGGGGGTGCCGAGGCCGGCCGCGGTGAAGATGAGGCCGGCGGCGACCATCCGGCCGGTGGCCCAGGCGGCCGAGTCGCCGGGGACCGGGCCGTCGTAGATGACGCTGTCGTTGGCGTCGACGTGTGCGGCGTAGAACTCGAAGTCGTTGGCGCTGACCCCGTCGTACGGGTTGGCAATGGTGCCGTACTGGTGGGTGTAGCCGTGCATCAGCAGCGTGCCGCCCTTGCTCTGCATGTACTTGAGCGCGGACACCACCTTGGGCTTGCTCAGCAGCGTGTAGTCCTGCGCCTTGCCGCCGTTGTTGACGCCCTTGGGGTCGCGGTAGCGCGTGTAGACGGCCACCGTGAACGGCACCTTCTCGGCCGACAGGTAGTCGGCGACGGCCTTCAGCTCGGCCGGGTCGGAGTCGGGGCCGACGTCCTCGATGCGGACCAGGCCGCGGTGCCGGTCGGCACCGGTGTCACCGAGCGAGTCGAACAGCAGGTCGGCGAAAGCCAGGTACCGGTCGTCGTGGGTGACGTACGCGAAGGGGATCTCGCTGACGTACGTGAAGTTGCCGGACTCGACCGCCCACGGGAAGGTGGTGCCGTCCGGGCGTACGGCGGAAGCGACGGTCTTGACCTTGGCGGCGTCGGTGATCGACAGGTTCATGATGCCGGACTTGTTGCGGATGTCGCGGGTCAGCTTCTGCGACTTGTAGGTCACCTCGGCCACGTCGGCGTAGTCGAACCCGCCGCTGGTGAAACCGTGGTCGGCAGCGAACGAGCCGGTCGCGGTCAGCTGCCAGATGTTGTCGTAGAGCCAGGTGACCGGCTTGGTCGTGGCGGTCACGTCGGTCAGGAACGCGGCCGGGATCGGCTCGTCGTAGGTGGAGCCGACGTAGATGACGGCGGTGTACGCGTTGAGGTCGCCGGCCTTGTACGAGCCGACCGGCGCGGCCGTCCACGAACCGAAGTGCGAGCTGAGGTTGGCGGTCTGGGTCGCGTAGACCTCGCCCATCCAGCCGTAGTCGCCCGTGGTGTCGTACAGGACGAGGGTCTTGGCGGCGCCCCCGCCCGGCGCGGCCTTGCCGGACTTGGCGGCGGGCAGGGCGGTCACGACGGCGGCGGGCTTGATGGTCGCGGCCTCGGCGCCGACCGAGCTCAGGGCGAAGGCGCCCAGGGCCACGGCGGCGACACCGGCCGAGAACAGAGGCTTGGAGAAACGCATCAGCGGGACACTCCGATCATCGCAACGGGGGAGCTGGTGAGGCCGAGCAGGCCGGCGGTGGCCTGAGCCGTGCGGTGGGCGGCCAGGCCGTCCCCGTACGGGTTGCCGCCCGCGGTCATCGCGTCGCGGCGGGAGCGGTCGTCGAGCAGCACGGACGCCTCGGCGACGATCAGGGCGGTGTCCGAGCCGACCAGCTTGGCGCAGCCGGCGTGCAGCGACTCGACCCGCTCGGTGACGTCGCGCAGCACCAGCGCGGGCACGCCGAACGACGGCGCCTCCTCCTGGATGCCGCCCGAGTCGGTGAGCACGAGGTAGGCCTCGGAGAGCAGGCGGGACAGGTCCGGGTAGGACACCGGGTCGGTGACGGTGACCCGGTCCAGACCGGCCAGGCCCGCCTCGACCTGCGCGCGGACCGCGGGGTTGGGGTGGCTGGGCAGGATCACGTCGATGTCCGGGTACTTGGCGACCAGCTCGCGAACGGCGGCCAGGATCCGGTTGAGCGGCTCGCCCCACGACTCGCGGCGGTGCGCGGTGACCAGCACGAGCCGGTTGGTGCGGCCGGCCCGGGCGGAGGCCACGGCCTGGTTCTCGTACGGCATCTTGCGCCCGGCCACGGCGAGCGTCGCGTCGACAACCGTGTTGCCGGTGACGAACACGTCCTCGCCGGACACGTTCTCGTCGAGCAGGTTCATCGCCGCGAGCGGGGTCGGCGCCAGGTGCAGCGACGCGATCTGGGCGACCAGCTTGCGGTTGGCCTCCTCGGGGAACGGCGACTCGATGTCACCCGAGCGGAGTCCGGCCTCCAGGTGCACGACCGGGATCCGGCGCCAGAACGCGGCGAGCGCGCCGGCCAGGCTCGTCGTGGTGTCGCCCTGCACGATGACGGCGGCCGGGGGACGGACGTCCCACAGCGCGTCCAGCTGGCGGACCATCGCGGTGAGCAGCTCGGCCTGGCTGCCGGTGGTGCGCTCGATGGTGAGCGTGACGTCGGCGGTGAGACCGAACGCGGCCAGCGCCTGGGTGACCATGGCCGGGTGCTGACCGCTGGCCAGCAGCACCGGCTCCATCAGGCCCTGCTCGCGCATGGCCAGCACGACCGGGGCGAGCTTGACGGCTTCGGGGCGGGTGCCGCCGATCAGGTGGACTTCGGGGAGCGACATGGGGGGTCTCCTGGGATTACGCGGCGAGCGCGAGGGCCGGGGTGGGGAGCTCTTCTTCGGCGAGACGTTCGGTTTTGGCCCAGGCCTGGCGGCCGGTGGCCTGGCGGGCGATGGCCCGATAGGTGGCGACCAGACCCAGCAGCAGGAACGCCGGGTAGGCCAGGGCGGCGACGAGCAGCCGGGGGAGGGTCTCGTCGCGGAGCCGGTAGCGGTGCACCAGCGCCCAGACGAAGCCGGGGAACCAGGTGACGACCAGCCCGACCGCGGCGCCGGCGGCCAGATCGCGCCAGCCGGGCAGGAACGGGATCGGGTGGCCGATGGCCAGGCCGGTGACGGCGGTCGCGACCATGCCGGCCAGGACGACGGTGACCACCGCGTTGAGCCAGGGGGAGAGCAGGTAGTGCAGGACCTCGGCCAGCGAGGTCAGGCTGACCCGCTTCGAGGTGATCAGCGGGCGCAGGTAGCGGGCGCACTGCAGGTTGCCCTGGGCCCAGCGGGTGCGCTGCCGGGTGAGCCGGCGAACGTCGACCACGGCCTGCTGGGTCACCGCGGCCCGGGCGGTGTATCGGATGCCGACGCCGGACAGGTGCATGCGCAGGCCCAGCTCGAGATCCTCGACCAGGCAGGCCGACCACGGCGTGTCGCCCAGGGCGAGCAGGGCCGACAGCCGGGTGAACTGGCCGTTGCCGCCGAGACCGACGGTGTCGAGCATGTCGCGCAGGCTTTGGCAGGCGTTGACGATCGTGCCGAACTCGAGGTCCTGCACGGCGCCGAGGAGCTTGTTGCGGTTGCGGATGCGGACCTGCACCTGCACCGCGCCGATCGCCGTGTCCCGCAGCATCCGGGAGACCTCGAGCAGGATGTTGGGGCTGCCCTGGCCGTCACCGTCGATGATGCCGAGGACGACCTTGTCCGGGCTGACACCGGCCTGCGCGGTCTGCTGGGCGATGTAGCGGTACGCGGCGTTGAGGGCCTCGCCCTTGCCCTGGCGGGCCTCGGGCAGTTCGCGGCGCATGACGTGCAGTCGTGGGTGGTCGATGGCGGCGAGCACGTGCGGGGTGCCGTCGTCCGATCCGTCGTCGACGACCAGAACCCGGGCCAGCGTGTTGCCGGGCCCGCTCAGCGCCAGCGCGGCCTTGACCGTGTTGCCGACGACGACCTCTTCGTTGAGCGCCGGCACGATGATCCAGAAGTGCTCGGGGGTGCCGTCCCCGCGCTGCAGCGACTTGGCGACCAGATCCTGCCGGCGTGATGCCACGTAGCGGACGCCGATGGTCACCAGCGCCACGGTGGAGATCGGCCAGGACAACATGACCGCGTAGCCGGCGACGAGGATCAGCCACCCGTGAGTCGCGGTCATCGCCCACCTCCATACTGTCACCTTGTGTGATGTCGCCCGTCGCGGTTACTCCCGCGTTTCGGGCACATCAGGACAATATGAAGTCACGCAGCGTGAAACAAGGCTGTTGACCGGTGGGCTCGCTCATTTCGGCCAAATGGCCTAACCCAGACATCTCGGGTGGGCGCGTTCGGGTCGAAACCGGGCGGGAGCGGATCTTTGCCTGCGAAGCGGATCGGTGGCCGGGGCGACGCTTGATGTCACTCTCCGCATTGTCTACGTACGCGGACCGGAGCGGGATGGCCGTGGCTTGTCGACTACATAGCGTGGTTGTCGCGTCCGATAGCGCCGGTACGGGGGAAGGGCCGGGCGTGGCCTGCCCGCGTCCGCCGGGCGGCCGGGCGTGGGCCGCGTCGCCGGGCGGCCGGGCGTGGGGTGCCCGGGGGCGGCCGGGCAATGCAGTATGTCGATATGACGAACGCCGTCGCCGGTCGCGAACTGGCACTCCGGGCCGTGGTCGGTGTCCTGGTGGCGGTGGTCTGCGCCGCGCTGCTGGCGCAGAACTTGTACTTGCTGCTCTGGTGGTGGCCCGTCCTTTCCGGGCCCGGCGGCGTGTCGTGCGACGTGGCGCCCGGTGCCTGCTGGCGGATCGAGCAGTTGATCTGGTGGGGCGTTACCGCAGCGTCGACGGCGGTGGGGGCGGGCTGCGCGGTGGCGGCCATGCGGGGGTTCCGGCGGGCCGGCCTGTGGTGGCCGTGGCTCTACGGTGCGATGGGCCCGCTGCTGGCCGGCACGTTCGCGGCCGCGCAGATCTCGTAGCTACCGGGCGGCGGCGCGGGTCGGCCCGCGAGCGCGGATCGGCCCGCGAGGCGCGGATCGGCAGTGGGCGCGCGGGTCGGCCCGGGCGGCCCGGGCGGCCCGGGCGGGGCGGACCTGGGAATCAAACGGCGCCGTTGGCCGGCCGCCGCCGGGAGGGCGACGACCGGCCGGTGACTACCTGCGGACGATGGTGAAGCCGCCGGGCAGGACCAGCGCCCGTACGGCCGGACCCGGCGCGGTCGAGCGAGAGCGCTGCACGCCGCTGGCGTCGTAGGTCTCGACGATGGCCGGGTCCGCGCCGGCGACCGTCACGGTCACCGTCTGCGCGGTTCGGGCCGCGCTGCGCAGCAACGCCGTCGCCCGGCCGGAACTGCCGATCACATAACGCGAGATCAGCGGCTCCAGGAGCACGGCGTCGACGACCGCCTCGCCGCCGGACGACGTGGCGACCAGGTCGGTGCGACCGGCCGGCAGCTCGCCGTGGAGGGTGATCGGCAGCAGCGCGCCGGGCGCGGGGGACTTGCCCTGGGCGCCGCCGCGATGGTCGACCGTGCCCAGTTCGCGGCCGCCCGAGGCCCATCGGGTCACCGCCGCGCTGCCGGGCTGCCGGTCGACGATCGGCATCACCAGCCGGGGCTGGGCCGATGCGGGCAGGGTGAACCGGGCCGTGGCGCCGGCCGGCAAGCGGGCGTACTTGCCCTCGCTGTACTGCGATTCGCCGGTCCAGGCCGAGGCCGGCGTGACGATCGTGGCCCCACCGGCCAGGGCCGCCGACTCGGCCTCGACGGTGGTCGAACCGACCCGCTCGAGGATGCCGCCGCCCTGGCGGGCCAGCGCGGCCACGTCCGGGTACGCGTCCAGGGCCAGCATGCTGAGCAGGCCGTGGATCGTCGACTCGGCGCCGGCGTTGCGGTTGACCGTGCCGTCGGCGGCGATCCCGTCGACCGTCCGGCCGGTCGCCGGATCGTAGGCGGGGACGCCGGCGGCATTGGCGCCGAAATACCAGGACGCGACCAGGGCGGCCAGGCGGCGGAAACCCGTACGGGCGGAAACGTCGGCCACGGCGAGCAACGACTGCAGGCGCGAGTCCACGCCGTAGGCGATCTGGTTGCGGTCGATGCGGGCGGGCAGGCGTCCGTTGTCGGGGCCGCCCGAGGTGAGCAGCCACGGCGTGAACACAGCGGCGTCGGCGATGGCCGGGCGGACCAGGCGGTCGTCGCCGAGCACCTGACCGGCCCGGGCCAGCGCGGCCGGCATCTGCGAGGCCCAGGCGTGCCAGTCCGACAGCGACAGCGCCCACGGCAGGACGGCGCCGAACGGCCAGTCGCGCGGGCCGCCGCCGGACAGGGCCGCGATGCCCTCGGAGAACTGGCGCAGCGCCCGCCGGGCCGCCGCGGGGCCGGCCGAGGCGACGTACGCGGACAGGCCCAGCACGGCTTCGGCGGTCGCGTCGGCGCCGTCGACGATCAGCCACGCGGGCAGGCGCCGCCCGTCGATGACCTGATGGGTCCCGTATTTCGCCAGGACCGGGGCGAGGGCGGCCAGGGCCAGGTCGAGCCTCTCCCGGAGGAACCCGGCGAACGCGCGATCGGACCGTACGAACGCCGCGTACCCCTCGCCGAGCGCCCAGATCGCCCGGGCCAGCCAGTAGGAGGGGCCGCTGTCCGACGGATCCGGCAGTTCCACCGGCTCGGGGCTCGGATTGAACGTGCCGTCCGGCTGCATCCACAGCACGAAGTTGCCCCGGTTGGGCCCGGCCAGCGTCTGGAAGTAGGCCAGACCACGCAGCAACGCGCAGGCGGCCGCGCGGCTCGACGACGAGCCGGTCTGCTTGAAGTGCCGGATGTAGACCACGGCCGCGCGGGCGATGTCGTCGGAGTTGAACGCGCCCTGCCCGTACGTGTCGGTCGCCGCGTCGTACGGTCCGCCGCCGATTCGCCGGAACGTGCCGTCCGGGTTCGGCTCGGCGTAGGTCCACAGCACGCCGAGGCCGGCCGATCCGGAATAGGAGGCGTGGCCGGCTTGTGCGGGCGGGGTGACGGTGTCGCGCAGGAAGTCGAGGTGGGCGAGGTTGGTGAGCCGGGCCGGCGCCTTACCGAGGGCCGGCGTGGACGTCAGCCACGGCGCCGTCAGGGCTAACCCGCTGCCCAACAGTACGGATCTGCGCTTCATCGCGAACTCCTTCACTGAGATCGACCCGATCCAGGCGGGCCACGCCGATCTTGCTGTCGGCCATGCCGTAGAAGACGTAGTGGACGCCGTCGATCTCCTCGATGGCGGTGGGGAAGACGACCTTGGGGACCACGCCCGACAGTTCGTCCTCGGTCTCGGGGACGAAGATCGGTTCCGGCGTACGGGCGAGGACGCGTCCCGGGTCGGCCGGGTCGAGCAGCATCGCGCCGGCCGCGTAGGTGACGTCCTGCCCGGTCGGGTCCCAGCCCGACGGCACATAGCCGGTGACGCCGTGATGGATCAGCAGCCAGCCCTCGGGCACCCGCAAGGGCGGCGGCCCACCCCCGATCTTGAGTTCCTCGTACGGGAATTCGGGCATGGCCACGCAGCGATGGTTGCGGGGGCGGACCAATGCTCCAATATCCAAGGAAACCTCGTCGGCGGGCACGTACGAGATCCAGATGCCGGCCCGTTCGTCGGTGATCCCGGCCGGCAGGTGCACGCCCTCGCCCGGCCGCAGCCAGCCCAGGTCCCACATCGGACGGTGCAGCATGGCGTAGCTGGGCCGCCCGTCCGGGCCGGGCACGACCTCGGGAAAGAAGACCGCGTCCTTGTTGGGGAACAGGTTGAGGTCGGTGTCGAGGTCGGGCTGGTACTGGAACTGCACCGGACCGAGGCGCTGCCACGAATGCAGGTCGGCGGAGACGGCGAGCGCGAGCCGGGGGCCGAGCGGACCGAAGGCCACGTACGTCATGAGGTGCCGGCCGAGGCTGGGCACCCACGTCGTCCGGGGGTCCTCGACGCCGGCGTTGGACAGGCCGCGTTCCCAGCCTTCGTCGGGGGCGAGCACCACGCCCTGCCGTTTCACGCCGACGGGCACGCCGTCCTGGATCTCGACCTCGGCCAGTCCGACCCGCGAGACGTTGCCCTCGGCGACGAGCCGGGGCAGCAGGAACAGCCGTCCGTCGGGCGTACGGCCGCTCGCGGGGTTGAGGACTCCTTCCGCCTCGAGGGGGTTGCCGGGCTCGGGCGCCATCACGACGCCGAGCCGGGTCAGGGTGTACGGAACCATGTCAGCCAATCAGCCTTTCACGCCGGAACCGATGTCGGTGGAGATGAACTGCCGCTGGAAGGCCAGGAACAGCGCCACTGCCGGGGCGGCCAGCACGCACGCGCCGGCCAGGATCGCGCCGAACGGGTTGGCTGCCCGGGAGGACACGTTGCTGATGTAGTTGGCCAGGGAGACGGCCAGCGGTTGCATGTCCGCGTCCTTGGTGACCAGGAACGGCCACAGGAACTCGTTCCACGGGCCGATGAACGTCAGCAGGATCGCGGTCAGCAACGCCGGCCGCACCAGGGGCAGGGCGACCGACCGCAGGATCCGCAGTTCGCTGGCGCCGTCGAGCCGGGCCGCGGCGAACAGGTCGTCGGGCAGCTGGATGAAGAACTGGCGGAAGATGAAGACCGCGGTCGTGTTGATGGCGAACGGCAGGATCATTCCCAGGTACGAGTCGGCCAGTCCATAGCCGCGCACGATCAGCACGTACAGGGGCACCAGCAGCAACTGGAACGGGATCACCTGCACCAGGAGCACCACCACGAAAAGCGTGCCCTTGCCCCGGAAATGCAGGCGGGCCAGCGCATATCCGGCCAGTACGCCGAACACGATCGTGCAGAGCAGGACGCCGCCGGTGAAGATGCCGGAGTTGACGAGCGAGCCGATCAGGTCGACCCGCGAGTTGATGTCGGAGTAGTTGTCGAACGTCAGCCCCGAGGTGGGGAAGGCGCCGCCGACCGAGGTGTCGGGCTCGGACTGCAGCGAGCCGATCAGCATGTAGTAGAACGGGAGCAGGAACACCAGCGCGCCGAGGAACAGCACGACATAGCGCACCGCGGTGGGCCACTTCCGCATGTCAGTCCTTCCCCTCGACGAGACGGCGGTTGATGAGCGCGACGATCAGCACGCCGATGACCAGCAGCACGCCCAGGGCCGCCGCGAAGTCGGGCTCGCCCTGCTGCAAGCCGCGCTGATACATCAGCAGGACCGGCGAGGTGGACGCGCCGTTCGGGCCGCCGCCCCCGGTGAGCAGGTAGGGCTCGGTGAACAGGTTGGCCCCGGTGATCAGGGACAGGATCACGACGAGGGCGGTTGCCGGGCGTACGGCCGGCACGGTCACCGACCAGAACTTGTTCCACCCGTTGGCGCCGTCGACCGAGGCCGACTCGTACAGCTCCTTGGGCACGTTCTGCAGCGCGGCCAGGTAGAGCAGGATGAAGAAGCCGAGCTGCTTCCAGGTCACGAAGACGGCGATGACCGGCATGGCCAGACCCTCGTTGACCAGCCACGACGGGTCCGGTGCGAGCGGGCCGAGCACCGAGTTGACGAGTCCGCCCGAGTTGAAGAGGAACAGCCAGACGCCGACCACGGCCACGCTGGCCGTCACGTACGGGACGTAGAAAGCGACCCGCAGGAACGTCCGGGCATGCACCACCCGGTTGAGCGCGACCGCCAGCACCAGCGCCAGCGCGGTGGTCAGCGGGACGTTGATGACGAGGAAGACTCCGATGTTGCCGAACGCCTGCCGGACGGCCGGGTCGGTCAGCACGGCGGTGTAGTTGTCGAACCCGACGAACGGGTGGTCCACGATGGCGCCGGGCGCGGTGAAGAAGTAGTCGTGGAAGCTGATCCACAACGAGAACCCGAGCGGGTATGCGAAGACTACGGCGATGTAGACGGCGTAGGGGGCAGCCAGGATCATGCCCACCGGGTGGCGGCCGAAGAAGGCCGCCACTCGGTTACGCCGGACGCCGCCCTCGATCGGGGCGGTCGTCATCAGGACCCGCTGGCCAGCTCGTCGACCTTCGTCGCGGCACCCGAGAAGGCGTACGCCACCGGCTTCTTACCGAAGATCACCGATTCCGAGTACGCGTCCCGGAACGCCTGCCAGATGGCGACGGAGTTGGGCACGTTGGGCACCTCAACCGTACGGGCGGCCTGGTCGGCGAACTGCTTGTACGCGGCGTTCTTGGCGAAGTAGTCCGGGTACGCCGCCGGCAGGTCCTTGCGCAGCGGCATCTGACCGGTGGCCTCGAGCAGCTTGCTGTCCTCGTCCTGGCTGGTCGCGAACTTCAGGACCTCCCAGGCGGTGGCCCGGTTCTGGCAGGCCGAGTACATGGCCACGTTCTTGGCGTCGCTGAACGTCTTGATCTGCCCGGCGGGCTTGCCGGCCGAGGTCGGCACCGGCACCGCGCCCCACTTGACCTTGTCGCCATAGACCTTGATCGCCCACGGGCCGACGATGGCCATCGCGGCCTTCTTGTCGGCGAACGAGTCGCCGTTGTACATCTCCTTGGGCGCCAGGCCCTCGTCGTACAGGGTCTTCCAGAAGGTCGCGACCTTCTGGCCCTCGGGGCTGTTGAACTGGGCCTTGTTGTCGGCCACCAGCTGCTTGCCGTCGGTCTCGGCCGCGAACAGCGGGTAGAAGTCGAACCAGGACTGGAAGAACTCGCTGCTCGGCGCCGGATAGATGGCGGCCGGGGCGGCGCCGGAAGACTTGATCTTGCGGGCAGCGGTGAGGAAGTCGTCGTACGTGGACAGGGCCGGCTTCTCGGGGTCGAGGCCCGCCTTGGCGAAGATGTCCTTGTTGTAGAAGATCATCACCGGGTTCGACTTCCACGGCATCTGATAGAACTTGCCGTCCGGCGACTTGTACTGCTCCGCCGTGTCGCCCGTGCGGTCGGTGATGTACTGCGCGGCGCCGTCGAACTCGTCGAGCGCGACGAGGCCGCCCTGCTTCTGGAACTGGGGGATGGCGGCGGGCGCGGTGTTGAAGATCAGGCACGGCGCGTTGCCGGCCGTGATGGCGGCGCCGATGACCTCCTCCGAGCTCTTGCCCGCGGGGATCTCCTGCGCGGTGATCTTCTGGTCGGCGTGCGCGCCGTTCCACGCCTCGACCATGTCCTTGCCCCAGGTCAGCTCCTCCTGGTTGTTGGACAGCCAGATGGTGATCGGTCCGGAGGCGGCGTTGGCCTCGGAGGCGTCGCCTCCACCGCTGCCGTCGCAGCCGGCGGCGAGGGCGAGGGTCGCGGTGAGAAGGACGGCCGGGAGGGTGCGTTTCATCGGTACTCCGTTCGGCGTTTCAGACTGCGGGGGGTGCGGGCGAGGTGGACGCCCGGACGACGAGTTGTGCGGGAGGGACGGGAACGTCGTCGACCGTTCCGCCCTCTATCGATTCGAGGAGCGCATCGGCGGCCGTACGGCCCCAGAGGTAGGGGTCGGTGCGGACGGTGGTGAGGGGTGGGCTGACATATTCCGCGAGATCGGTGTTGTCGAACCCGGTGATCGACAGCTGAGCGGGGACGACGACGCCCAATTCGGAGGCCACGGACAGGCCCGCGATGGCCATCAGGTCGTTCGCGTAGACGATGGCGGTCGGTTTCTGTTCCTGGGACAGGAGCGCGCGGGTGGCCTGGGCGCCGCCGGCCGCCGAGAAGTCGGCCTCGACCACTCCGCCCGTGGACAGGCCGGCTTCCGCGAGGGCCTGGTCGAACGCCTCGCGGCGGACCCGGCCGTGCAGGAAGTGCGCCGGACCGGCCACGTGGGCGATCCGGCGGTGGCCGAGCCCGGCCAGGTGCCGGACGGCGGCGGCGATGCCCGGACGGTCGTCGACCAGCACCGCCGGGAAGGGACTGGGCACGTCGGGCCGGGCGATCGAGACGGCCGGCAGCCCCAGTTCCTCGAGCAGGGCGATGCGGGGGTCGGCGACCCGCAGGTCGAGCAGGAACACCCCGTCGACCCGGCCGTCGGCAGCCAGCCTGCGATAGCCCGCCTCCTCCTGAGACTCGGGCACCACCTGCAGCACCAGGGCCTGACCGCGGTCGGAGAGGGTGCGCTCGACACCGGCGATGAAGGCCGGGAAGAACGGGTCGGCGCCGAGCAGCTCGGGCTCGCGGGCCAGCACCAGGCCGACGGCGAAGGCCCGCGAGACCGACAGCGCGCGGCCCTGGTGGCTGGGGGTCCAGCCGAGGTCGCGGGCGGCGTCGAGGATCCGCTGCCGGGTCTCCTCGGCCACACCGGGGCGGCCGTTGAGCGCGAACGAGACCGTGCCCTTGGAGACGCCGGCGGCGCGGGCGACATCGACGATCGTCGGCCGGTCCGGTCTGGTCATGTCGCCTCCCGAGTTCGGAACCGGTCGGAAACACGCCTGTAACTAAACCGGTTTGATCCGAAACCTAAACCGGTTTGATAGATCGCACAACCGGGGGAGGGGAGATGGCCATTCGGCTGACCGGGTATGTCCGGAAAAGAAGGCAGGGCCGGCCCCTTCCCGGGGCCGGCCCTGCGAGGTCAGTGCTCTTCGGAGCGTCCCGCCGGCACCGGGACGGCGTCGCGCCCGGCCGCCGCGTCGCGCTTGTTGGCGACCATGCTGGTGATGGTGACCGTGATCAGGGTGACGGCGATGACGCCCAGCGAGGCCAGGGTCGGCACCTCGGGCAGCCACGTCCAGACGCCGTGGGCCCAGTGCAGCACGAGCTTGACGCCGATGAAGGCCAGGATGATGGCCAGGCCGTAGTCGAGGTGGCGCAGCTTGTCGAGCACGTTGCGCAGCACGAAGTAGAGCGCGCGCAGGCCCATCAGCGCGAAGGCGTTGGTTGCGAACACCAGATAGGGGTCCTCGGTCACGCCGTACACCGCGGGCACCGAGTCGACCGCGAAGACGATGTCGGTCATGAACACCGCGATCACGACCACGGCCAGCGGCGTCAGCGCGCGGCGGCCGGCCTGCCGCACCACCATCTTGCCGCCGTGGTAGTCCTTCGTGACCGGGAAGAACCGCCGGATCATCCGTACGCTGCGCATGCTGTCGATGTCGACGGCGTGGCTGTCGTCGCTGCGGGCATCCCGCAGCACCTTGACCGCGGTCAGCAGCAGGATCGCCCCGAACAGCAGGAACGCCCACGTGCCGGCCTGCAGCACGGCCGCGCCCAGGGCGATGAAGACACCGCGCAACACGAGAGCCCCGGCGATGCCGTACAGCAGAACCCGCTGAGCCAGGGCCGTGGGCACCGCGAAGGCCGTGAGCAGCAGCATGAAGACGAACAGGTTGTCGACCGACAGCGACTTCTCGACCACGAAGCCGGTGTAGAACTCGATCGCCGGGCGGCTGCCGTACGCCCACCACAGCACCAGCCCGAAGATTGCGGGCAGGGTCAGATAGAAGATCGACCAGCCGACCGCCTCGCGCATCGGCACGTCGTGGGGCCGCCGGGTGACCACGAAATCGGCCGCCAGCAGACCAACGAGAACCGCGATGCTGATCGCCCAGAGCATGGGGGATGCGACGGTCTCGAGCGGGGCAGCCAAGGTCACGCTCTGCGCCATACGGGGGAACCTCCTCGGAGATGTGCGCCATCGTCCGAGGTCTCCCTCACCTGCCTCGTCGAGGCGGGCGAACGCACGGGGGCATCCCAGATGCCCGTGATGACCGCAACGTTCCTTTTGAGGTACTCCCCTCGCCGCGAACGATAACCCACGTACCTGAGAAGGTGCTTCGGGGTCGCTGAATGGTGTTTCCGATCGTGCTCACGCCGGGGTGCGCGCCCGGTTCACGCGCCGGCGATCGCGGTGACCAGCAGTCCGCGCTGGGCGAGCCAGCGGCCGGAGAAACCGGTCAGCTCCCGGCCGCCCACCCGGGGCCCGGGCACCAGCAGCCGGGCCGCGAAGCTGCCGCCGACCGGGTCGATCGTGACGTCGGCCTCGGTGAAGTCGAGCCAGCGCGACATGAGCGGGAACCACGCCTTGTAGACCGACTCCTTGGCGCTGAACAGCAGCCGCTCCCAGCTCACCCCCGGGTGCTCGGCTTGCAGGACGGCGATCCGAGCGCGCTCATCGGGCAGCGAGACAGCGGCGAGGACATCGTCGGGCAGCGGCTCGTCCGGCTCGGCGTCGATGCCCAGAAGCGGAATCGTGGTGTGCTCGGCGACGACCGCCGCGCGATAGCCGGGGCAGTGCGTGATGCTGCCGATCAGCCCGGCCGGCCACTGCGGTTCGCCCCGCGGCCCCCGCAGAATCGGCACGGGCGGGCGGCCCAGCCGGGCCATCGCCTCGCGGGCACACCAGCGGCCGGTGGTGAACTCGAGCCGCCGCTTGCCGACCGCCCGCTCCACGATCGACTCCTCCTCGCCGAGAAGGGCCGCGCCGGGCGGATCGGTGAACGTCTCGGCCGCCGCCACACCGGCGGGCAGAATCGCCTCGATCACCGCGGACCGGGCTCGTCCTGAACGATCATGACCCGGATCGTACCGGCATAAATAACTGGCCTTCGCGCCGCGGCTCGCCATCATGAGGCCATGGCATTGACGATGCACACCGCGGCGGAGCGGCCGGACCTGCGCGAGCGGGGCATCCCGTCGGCCGAGGTCTGGCCCGAGTACAACCTGCACGGCGACCACCTCAACCAGTGGTGGGGTCACCTCGACGACGAACTGGCCGGCTACCAGTTCCTGCTGTGCGACGACGAGACCGGCGAGGTCGTCGCCGAGGGGCACACCTGCCCGCTGTGGTGGGACGGCGACGACGCGACCCTGCCCGGCGGGATCGACTCCGCCATCGAACAGAGCTTTTCCCGTACGCGGGCCGGCGAGCCCGTGAACACGCTGTGTGCCCTGGCCGCCGAGACCCCACGCGACGGCCGCCGCCGTGGCCTGGCCCGGACCCTGCTGGAGGCGATGCGCACGATCGCCGCCCGTCAGGGCCTGACCCACCTGATCGCGCCGGTCCGCCCGTCGTGGAAGGACCGCTATCCGCTGACGCCGATCGACCGCTACGTCCGGTGGCGCCGAGACGACGGCCTGCTGCTCGACCCGTGGATGCGCGTTCACGAACGCCTGGGCGCCCGGGTCTCGACCCCGCTGCCGGAGTCGCTTCTGATCACCGGAACGGTCGCCGAGTGGCAGTCGTGGACCGGCCTGGTCTTCCCTGAATCCGGCGACTACGTCTTCCCGCACGGCCTGGCCCCGGTCCGCATCGACACCGAAACCGCCCAGGGCACGTACTGGGAACCGAACGTCTGGATGATCCACCCCGAGATCACCGGCTGAACCGCGAGCTGCCGGTCCTTGTCGCCCTCAGGGTGGGTGACGTTGACATCGGCAAATGATGTTGCTGATGTGGATTGATGAAGACCGTTGGTCAGCGGCGTGGTCCTCCGGTCGTCTTGATGATGTTCGAGGCGGTCTGACCGAACGGATGATCCGGGACCGCCGGGAACGTCAATCGTTGATGGCCGCACCGCGCTGGTGGACCCAAGATCACTACCGCTAGCCTTAGCCGCCCATCACGATCCGTCGTTCCCTGAGCAAGTTTCATCAGGTTCGTCAGCACCCCCAGGAGCCCGCCCCTCCATGGCTTTCCGTGCCGCCGCCGTTGGCGCCCTCGCGCTCACCGCGATCATCGCCGCTCCCGTCGCCTACGCTCACTCCACAGCGGACGCGAGCCCCAAGCCCAGCGCGAAGAACGCGACGGGAACCACGACCAAGCAGGCCGCGTTGCCGCTGGCCGTCGGCGCCCCGGGGCAGCTGATGGACCAGCTGTCCAACGGCTGGGGCAACGCCACGATCACGCTGCTGGGCGACTCCACCGGCAACGACAAGTCGGAGTGGTTCTATCAGCTGGCCTCGTGGATCGCCGAGCGCTACCCGCACTACCGCACCACCTATCGCCAGTGGAACGACAACAAGCAGGCGTACGGGGCTCCGGCCGTGCTCAGCGAGGGCAACGGCTGGCTGACCCTGTCGTTCTACAACGGCAGCGTCGGCGGGGCCAAGGCCGGCTATGCGTTGCAGGGCAACCGGTTCGACAAGCTGACCGCGCAGGGCGGAAACCTGTTCCTGCTCAACTACAGCCACAACGAGGGCCGGGCCACCACGTACCCGACGTACGAGCGGCTGGCCTACCAGCTCTCGTCGCTGTGGCCCAGCCCGGACGTCGTGCCCGTCCTGCAGAACCCCGAGGGCTCGCCCAAGAAGAGCTCGCTGGAGCGCTACGCGCACACCGTGCGGCTGCACACCATTCAGGAGCTGGCCGAGGAGAACGGCTGGACCACGATCGACGCCCACCAGCAGTTCGCCGCGGACAAGCGGCCGCTGCGGTCGCTCGTCCCGGACGGCATCCACCCCAACGCGGCCGGTCAGGCCCTGTGGCTGAACGCCGCCAAGAGCGCCTTCATGCGCTGAGGGCGGGCGCGGCGACGCGGACGAGATCCCGGCCGGCGGCCTTGGCGTCGTACAGGGCGGCGTCGGCCCGGCCCAGCACGCCGTCGTCGTCCGGGCCCGAGGCCACGGCCACGCCGATGCTGACGGTGACGTAGCCGCCCGGCCCGTCCGGATGCGGGATCCGCAGCCCCCGGATCGCGGCACGCACCCGCTCGGCCAGCGTCGACGCGATCTCCGGGTCGGCGTCGCTCAGCACGATCACGAACTCCTCCCCGCCGTACCGGCAGGCCAGGTCGGTGCCCGCCCGGACGGTGGCGGCCAGCGCCGCGCCCACCCGGCGCAGGCATTCGTCGCCGGCCTGGTGGCCGAACCGGTCGTTGTACTTCTTGAAGAAGTCGACGTCGATCATCAGGACGGCGTACGGCAACCCGCTGTGCCGCAGCCGGTCGTGGAGCGCGCTCAGCGCCTGCTCGAAGCGGCGCCGGTTGGCCAGCCCGGTCAGCGCGTCGGTCCGGCTCAGCTCCTCGAGCTTGGTGTTGGCCTCGTTCAGTTCGCGCGTCCGCTCGGCCACCCGCGCCTCCAGCGAGGCGTACAGCATGGCGTTGTTGAGCGAGACGACCAGCTGCCCGGTGATGAGCTTGACCGCGTCGAGCCGATCGGCCGTGAACAGCCCGCTGGTATGCCGGTTGGCCAGCACCAGCACGGCCCGCAGCGTGTTGCCGTGCAGCACCGGCACGACCAGCAGCGAACAACACCGGGTGCCGTTGAGGAACGGGTCCCGGGCGAACCGGTCGTCGCGGGTGGCGTCCTCGACCAGCAGCACGTCGCGCGTGCGGATGGCGTACTGGAAGGCACTCATCGGCAGCAGGCCGTAGACCTCGGCGCCCTCGATGTCGAGTTTCACCGCGCCCACCGGGCCGCCGGGCAGGAACCACCCGCCGTCCTCGTCGCGGACCAGCAGGACCACTTCGGACGCTCCGGTCAGCGACGTCAGCTGCTCGACGATGGCCCCGCGCAGGTGGCCGAGGTCGGTGGCCGAGCTCAGCGCCTGCGACGCCCGCAGGATCGCCATCGTGTCCAGCGCGTCCGAACGCAGCGAACCGGGGCCGCGCGACCGGCCGCGGACCGCCGGTCCGGCCGGACGCAACACCGGATGCGTCGTGCGCAGAAGCGCCACCTTGGCAGTAGCGCCCCACCGCTCGTAGACGCGGAGCGCTTCGGCCAGCTGCAGCCGCCCGCCGGCCTCGAGCCCGACCGAGAAGTGCAGTTTCGCGGCCCGTTCCAGCATCAGCGCGGCGTGCCACGGCCGCGGCCGGGACTGCGCGGCCTGCACGGCGTGGTCGAACGACACGAAAGCGGTGGTGAGGTCGCCGCGCAGCCACGCCTCCTCGGCCGTCATCCACAGGGCCAGGTGGCCGAAGTTGGCCGGGCAGTCGACGGCCCGCTCGCGCAGCCAGGTCAGGCCGGCCGCGATCTCCGCCGTGCCCGGGTCGTCGGCGCGCTCCTCCAGCGGCAGGGCGTGCAGGCGGCCCGCGGTGGCCAGCGACGACAGCAGATGGGCCAGAGTGGACAGATATCCGGGCAGCACTCCGGCCGCCCGCCGGGCCTCGCCGGCGTGCCGCCGCAGCGCCTCGTCGTCGCCGGACACCGCGGCCGCCAGCGCCCGGCACAGGTGATAGACGCTGGTGGGCAGAGTCTGCGGCGGCAGCCCGGCCAGATGCGTGATCTCCTGAAACTCCGCGTCGTCGAGGCTGCCCGGTGACACGGTGTGGCCCTGCAGCGCGCGGGCGAGCTGCCGGTGCGCGATCGCCACGGCGCCGAAGAAGTCGTTTCCCGTACGGGCGTCGAACGCCAGCGCCGCATCGATGTCCGCGAGATATTCGTCCACCGTGGCCGCCGACTCGAGCCGGCCGACCAGGATGGCGTTCCACGCCGCCCCGGCCATTTCGAGATCGCCCCCGCGCACCAGGCCCTCGTAGCTCCGGCGCAGCTCGGCGATCGTGTCCTCGATCGGCTCGGTCCACACCTGCAGCTGCATCGCGAACCGGTAGCGGGCGAGCGACGTCAACGGCTCGTAGTCGCGGCTCTCGGCCACCGTCAGCACGTGCCGGCCGATCCGCGGGCCGGCCCGGTATTCGCCGGTGTTCTGCAGCATCACCAGGCCGGCCGAGGTGAGCGTGGCGGCGAGCTGCGGGGACGGGCCGTACCGCTGCCACAGGCGCCAGCTCTGCACGATCACCCACGCGCCCAGCAGCCGCTCGCCGCGCAGGAAACACATCGGCAGCAGCTTGCCGTAGAGCCGGGTCCGGGCCAGCACGGCCGGGTCAGTGATCTCGGGCCGGGCCAGGTCGGCGGCCAGGTCCAGACGCTCGCTCCAGGCCAGGATCTCCTGACCGTACGCGGCCATCCGCCGCTCGAACTCGGGTCCGGGCAGCTCGTCGCCGAGCCGGGTGAGCAGCTCCCGGCCCAGGTCGAGCGCCTCCTGCTGGCGCGAGCGCTGCGCCAGGCTGCTGAGCTGCACCACCGCGACGGCGGTCAGGCGTACGGGATCGGCTTGGACCCGGGCGACACAGGCGTAGACGGCGTCCGCCTCGTCGAGCCGCCCGAGCAGATAGAGCGCCCGGTGCCGGCGGGCACGCGCGTCGAGCAGCCCCGGCTCGTCGTCCGGTGCGCCCAGCCCGGCGTACGCGTCGATCGCGGCGGCCGCGAAACGTTCGGCGGCCTCGTGGTTGGCGGCCGCGGCGGCGCTGTCGGCGGCCACCCGGAACAGCGTGGCCATGACGCGTGCCTCATCGGGCTCGGTGACCAGCTCGGCCGCCTCCACGTACTGCTCGGCCGCGACGACCTCCATGCCCGGTTCGACGGCCAGCCGCCGGGCCATGTCGAGCCGCATCCGCCGCCGTTCCCCGTCGGACAGCCCGGCCAGCACCGCCTGGCGAACCCGCTGGTTGCGGAAGGCGGAGTGTGCCGGGGCCGCGGCGTTGCCCGGCGTCGTCGCGATGACGACCAGCCCGTCCTCGAGGGCGGGGTACATCGGCGCCAGCAGCGCCTCCACCGGCAGACCGGCCGCGCGGGCGAACACGCTGTTGAGCAGCTCGTCGTCGGGAAGCAGGGCGAGCACGGACAGCACCCGCCGGGTCTCGGGCGGCAGGCTGCCGATCCGGTCGCGCAGCACCCCGGCCACGTCGCTGCGGGAGGCCTGCCGCCGGATGAGATCGTCGTCCCAGCTCCAGCCGTCCTCGCCGAGGGTCAGCGCGCCCCCGCGGCGCAGCGCGTTGGCCAGTTCGAGAGTGTCGGACGGATTGCCGCCGGCCCACGGGTGCAGCAGCCCGGCCAGGTGAGCGGCGCCCGCCTCGGGCAGCCGCAACATTTCCCGCAGCAGGTCGCTGGAGCCCTGGGGAGGCAGGTTGTGCAGCGGCAGCACGGGCACGTCGCCGCCCCAGCGGGTCACCGCCGCGAGATCCGTCTCGCCCGGCCGGAACGTCGCGACCACCAGCACGCCGTCGATGCCCGGCTCGGTCAGGATCGCGTCGAGCAGATCGAACGAGGTCGGGTCGGCCCACTGCAGATCCTCCACGGCCATCAGCAGCGGGCGCCGGGGGCTCGCGACGGTGCTCAGCAGCTCGACCACGGCCTGCCGCAGCCGCACGCCGACCTCGGCGCTCTCGACCTCGGCGTGGTCGTCGCCGCCGAGAAGGGTGCCGAACTCGGGCAGCGCCGCCGCGATCAGGGCCGTGTTCGGGCCCAGCGCGCCGAGCAGCGACGTGCGCAGGGAGGCCAGGGCGTCCTGCGGCTCGGCGAGCAGCAACCGGCCGAGCCGCCGCAGCGCACGCAGCACCGGTCCGGCCGCGGCCCCCTGCCGGGCCGGGTCGGCGTGACCGGTCACGAACCAGCCGCCGCGCGTCGCCACCGGCCGGCGCAGGGCGTTGATCAGGGCGGTCTTGCCCGAGCCGGGCGGGCCGGAGACGAGGAGCCCGCGCTTGCCGCCGAGCACCGCCTCCTCCCATGCGGCGCGCAGCGCGACCACCTCGGCCTCCCGGCCGACCAGGGTCGACGGCGCGGTCAGCCGCAGGGGGAAGTCGCGCTCGCCCAGCGGGAACGACGTCTCCGGCCACTCCCGCATCCGGGCCAGGTCGTGGGCCAGGCCCTCGGCGCTCTGATAGCGGCGGCCGGGCTCCTTCTCCAGCAGCCGCGCGACGATCGCCGACAGCATCGGCGGGGTCTCCGGGCGCAGGTCGGTGAGCGGGACCGGAACGCGCAGCAGCAGATCGCGTACGAGCTGCAGGTCGTCGTCGTCCGGAAAGGGCGGGTGCCCGGCCACCACCTCGTAGAGGGTGGCGCCCAGCGAATAGAGGTCGGCGCGGTGGTCGACCGGCAGGCCGGTTCGCCCGGTCTGCTCCGGCGGCAGGTAGGCCAGGGTGCCGTCGATCGTGCGCAGGTCGCCGAACGCGCTCTGGTCCTCGCTGAACAGGCTGGCCACGTCGAAGTCGACCAGGACCGGCCGGCCGGAGTCGCCGAGCAGGATGTTCGCCGGGTTGATGTCCTTGTGCACGACGCCGCGCGAGTGCATGCCCGCGATGATCCGGGCCAGCCGGTGGGCCAGCCGCGGCACCTCGGACAGGCCGATCTCGCGGGCGGCCACGGCGTAGGCCAGGGTTCGCCCGCCCTCGTCGGTCAGCAGCTCGGCCTCGGGGTGCGTGAACGGGGCCAGGCCGCCGATGCCGGGCAGGCCGGCCAGGCGCAGCAGCAGGGCGTGCTCCCGGCGGCGGCGCATCGCCCCGCCGGCGCCCAGGAACTCCTTCCAGATGACGGTCGTCTCGCCGTCGGTCAGATAGAGGCGCTTGACCCGGGTGCGGTCCGTCGACGAGAGCAGGGCGTAATGGGTGCCGTCCGTGGGCAGCTCGGGCAGCGGCCGCTCAGCGCTGTCCACGCCCATCCGTCACCGTCCGCCTCACCCGTCCCGCACCGGCCGCGGGACCCCGCTACCTCCTGATCAGTCCCGGCGGCCGGTTCGTGAGCAGTTCAGGAATGCGCGCCCTCGCCGGTCGCCGGGTCGGTCTTTTCGGCCGCCGCGTCCGTCTTTTCGGCCGCCGGTTCCGGTGCGTGCCCGTCCTTCTTGCGGCGGTGGAACGTGTACGTCATCACGACCACGATCAGCGCGCCGACGATCAGGCCCAGGATGGCGCTGAAGACGGTGTTGACCAGCCAGCCGACCAGGCCGCCGAGTGCGCCGGTGGCATCGTGGGCCGCCTCCTCCACGTGGTGCACGGTCTCGTAGAGGAAATGCAGGCCCAGCTCGTCGGTGCCGACCAGCAGGATGTGCCCGCCGACCCACAGCATGGCCGCGGTGCCGACGACCGTGAGCGTGGTCAGCACCTTGGGCATGGCCTTGACCAGGCCGCGGCCGAAACCGGCGACCGCGCCCGGGCCCTGCGAGAGGCGCAGGCCGGCGTCGTCCATCTTCACGATCAGGGCCACCGCGCCGTAGACCGCGACGGTCATCAGCAGCGCGACGACGGCCAGGATGGCCAGGCGCGACCAGAACGGCTCGTCGATGACCTCGTTGAGCGTGATGACCATGATCTCGGCCGACAGGATCAGGTCGGTGCGGACCGCCCCCGAGATCAGCGTCTTCTCGTCCTTGGCCGCCTCGTCGTGCGCCTCGTGGTGGGCGATCTTGGCCCATACCTTTTCGGCGCCCTCGTAACACAGGTAGGCGCCGCCGAGCATGAGGATCGGCGTGAGCAGCCACGGCACGAACTGGCTGAGCAGCAGCACCGCGGGCAGGATGATCAGGAACTTGTTGCGCAGCGAGCCGATCGCGATGCGCTTGATGATCGGCACCTCACGCTCGGCGGCCAGGCCCCGAACGTACTGCGGCGTGACCGCGGCGTCGTCGATGACCACGCCCGCGGCCTTGGCCCCGGCCTTCGCGGCGGCCACCCCGACGTCGTCGATGGAGGCGGCCGCGGCGCGAGCCAGCACCGCCACATCATCCAGCAGGGCTACGAGTCCACCGGCCAAGGCGCGGGTCCTTTCGAAAGGGGTCGGTCAGCGTCCGTGCCGGTTCATTGTCGCGTACGACCCCCGGGCGGGGCATGTCAGGATGCGAAGCGGGTGACGAGCCCGGGGTCGCCGAACACCACGATTCCGGCAATTCCGTCGGTCCGGCAGTCGAGCACCGCCACTCCGGCCGGCCGCCCCCACCAGTGCACGACGGCCGCCGGCTGCCCGTTCGCCCCGGCCGGATCCATCCGCCACTCGCCCGGCTGCCCCACGGCCGCGGTGAGCACGGGCAGGCACTGCGCGAGCCCGTCGAAGCGCTGCCCCTCCCGCACCAGCTCCAGCGTGGCGTCGCGGCGCAGCAGGGAGGCCAGCCCGGTCACGTCGGCCGTCCGGAACGCGGTCATGTACGCCTCCAGCTGACGCTGCGCCCGCGGGCTGCGGGGCTCGGCGATGTCGTCGGGGCGGGGCGCGACCTCGGCGATCCGGGCCCGCGCGCGTTGCAGCGCGCTCTTCACGGCCCCCGTGGACAGGCCCAGCATCGCGGCGACGTCGTGGGCCGGGAAGTCGAGGACGTCGCGGAGCAGCAGGACGGCTCGCTGGCCCGGGGTGAGCGTCTGCAACCCGGCGATGAAGGCCAGCCGCAGATCGTCGCCGTGGTCCGCGTACGGCTGGAACTGGACCTGTGGTTCCCGGGCTCTTTTCTTGAGCGCCGTCAGGGCGACGTTGGCCGCGATGCGGTGCAGCCACGTGCGTACGGTGGAACGCTCCTCGAACCGGTCCCAGGCGCGCCAGGCCCGCAGGTAGGTCTCCTGCACCGCGTCCTCGGCCTCGTCCCACGAACCCAGCAGGCGGTAGCAGTGGGCGGTCAGCTCGCGCCGCAGCGGGGTGGTGGCCGCCTCGAAACCGGTCATGAGGCCAGTGTGCGGCGCAGCCACTGTCCCGCCCGCCTGATCGCGTCGTCGGCGGCGGGGGAGTGCCCGGCCGCCATCTGAAAGGTGTGCAGCTGGCCCTCGAACTCGTCCAGCTCGACCTCCGGGGCCTCCCGGGCCAGCATGCGCGCGTCGTCGCGGAGGGCCTCGTCCGCGCCCACCTGCACATAGGTCGGCGGGAGGTGGCTCAGGTCCGGATTGCTGCCCCCGTACGCCTCGGCCAGGCCCCGGACCAGGTCGCGGGTGAAGAACGGGTCGGTGCCGGTGTCGTAGCTCGCGCCCGTGGCCCCGCCGTCGACCCACGGCGAGAACAGGACCAGGGCCGCGGCCGACTTGAGATCGAGGGCCAGAGTCGCGCCGCAGGAGTCGCCGGCGACCGCCGTCCGGCCCGGTATCGCGTCGAAGACGCCTCGCACGTGGTTGAGCTGGGATGGGTAGACGTGCTCGGGAACCAGGCCGTAATCGACGACCAGCGTGTTCAGGCCCGCGGCCAGGGCGAGGTGACCGAACATCTTGCGGTGGGTGGCGATCGAGCCGCTGACGAAGCCGCCGCCGTGGATGGCGAGCAGGGTGCAGCCGGTCATGGCCTGCGCGGGGCGCAGCCACAGCCCCAGCTCGCTCGGCTCCTCGGTCAGGCCCTCGGGCTCGGTGGTCAGGGACTCCCACGCGCGGGTGTCGTCGCCGGCGGCGCGTTCCTGCCAGAGCAGGCGGTTCGGGTCGGTTGTCGTTGTCATGCCGGTACAGACCGCGGGGACGCCGGAAAGGAATCGGTATCGTGATCGGCATGCAGCCTCGCGTGGATCACGGTGTCGTGTCCGGCACGTTCAGCCTCGACGGTCAGACCTTCGACGTCGACAACAACGTCTGGGTGGTCGGAGACGAGTCGGAGTGCGTGGTGATCGACGCGCCGCACGACGTCGACGCCATCATGGCCGTGGTCGGCGACCGCACGGTCACCGCGATCATCTGCACGCACGCGCACGACGACCACGTACGGGTGGCGCCCGCCCTGCGCGACCGCACCGGCGCGCCGATCCTGCTGCACCCGGCCGAGCGCCCGCTGTGGGAGCTCACCCACGGGACGTCGGTGCAGTGGGACCGCGACCTGACCGACGGCGAGCAGATCTCGGGACTGACCGTCCTGCACACGCCGGGGCATGCGCCGGGCGCGGTCTGCCTCTACGCGCCCGAGCTGGGTTGCGTCTTCACCGGTGACACGCTCTTCCAGGGCGGACCGGGCGCGACCGGCCGTTCCTACTCCGACGCCGACCTGATCGTCCAGTCGATCCGCGCGAAGTTGTTCGTTCTCCCCGGCGACACAGTGGTGCACACCGGCCACGGCGACGACACCACGATCAAGGCCGAGCGCGACGCCCTGCAGTGAAACCCGCCTCTGAAAACTTGATTCATTCCAGAAAACAGGGCTAAGGTCTCTGCGTGACGTCCGACCTCGCAGCGCAACTGCGGGCGGTATCGTTGCGCGTGACCCGGCCCCGGCTGGCGGTGCTCTCAGCGCTTCGTGACCACCCGCACGTTGACACCGACACGGTGATCGCGCTGGTCCGGGCCGACCTTCCCACGGTCTCCCACCAGGCGGTCTACGACGTGTTGCGCGCGCTCACCGAGGCTCGGCTGGTGCGGCGCATCGAGCCGGCCGGCGCGACTGCCCGTTACGAGACCCGGGTGGCCGACAACCATCATCACGTTGTGTGCCGCTCGTGCGGCGCGATCGCCGACGTCGACTGTGCGGCCGGCCACTCACCCTGTCTTACCGCCTCCGACGATCACGGGTTCGTGATCGACGAGGCGGAGGTCGTCTATTGGGGCACCTGTCCCGACTGTTCGGAAGGAAAAGCATGAGCGACGCCCAAATCGGAGACGCAGCAGGCTGCCCCGTGGCGCACGATTCCGTGACCGCGCACGGCAGCGAGAGCGAGAACCCGGCGATCGATTCGCCGACGCCCAAGACCGGCGGCCGCCCCCGTACGATCCGGGACTGGTGGCCCAACCAGCTCGACCTGTCGGTGCTGCACGCCCACTCGACGAAGGCCGACCCGCTGGGCCCCGACTTCCAGTACGCCCAGGAGTTCGCCAAGCTCGACGTCGACGCGCTCAAGCAGGACATCGTCAATGTCCTGACCACCTCGCAGGACTGGTGGCCGGCCGACTTCGGTCACTACGGCGGCCTGATGATCCGCATGTCCTGGCACGCCGCGGGCACCTACCGCATCCAGGACGGCCGGGGCGGCGCGGGCGACGGCGGGCAGCGGTTCGCCCCGCTCAACAGCTGGCCCGACAACGCCAACCTCGACAAGGCGCGTCGTCTGCTCTGGCCGGTCAAGGCCAAGTACGGCCAGCGGGTCTCGTGGGCCGACCTGCTGGTGCTCGCGGGCAACGTGGCCATGGAGTCGATGGGCTTCAAGACCTTCGGCTTCGGCTTCGGCCGCGTCGACACCTGGGAGCCCGAGGAGATCTTCTGGGGTCCCGAGGACACGTGGCTGGGCGACGAGCGCTACGCCTCGGAGAAGACGATGGCCGAGGGCGTCGGCGCGACCGAGATGGGCCTCATCTACGTCAACCCCGAGGGCCCGCGCGGCAGCGCCGACCCGGTCGCGGCGGCGCACTTCATCCGCGAGACGTTCGCCCGCATGGCGATGAACGACGAGGAGACCGTCGCGCTGATCGCCGGCGGCCACACCTTCGGCAAGACCCACGGCGCGGGTGTCGCCGACGGCCACGTCGGCCCCGAGCCCGAGGGCGCGCCGATCGAGACCCAGGGCCTGGGCTGGCTGAGCACCTACGGCACCGGCAAGGGCAAGGACACCATCACCTCGGGCCTCGAGGTCACCTGGACCGACCGGCCGACCGAGTGGAGCAACCGCTTCTTCGAGATCCTCTTCGGGTACGAGTGGGAGCTGACCACCAGCCCCGGCGGCGCCAAGCAGTACGTCGCCAAGACCACCGACGAGATCATCCCGGACGCGTTCGACCCGTCGAAGAAGCACCGTCCGACGATGCTCACCACCGACCTGGCGCTGCGCATGGACCCGGCGTACGAGAAGATCTCGCGCCGTTTCCTGGAGAACCCGGACGAGTTCGCGCTGGCCTACGCCAAGGCCTGGTACAAGCTGCTGCACCGTGACATGGGCCCGGTCAGCCGCTTCCTCGGCCCGTGGGTGGCCGAGCCGCAGCTGTGGCAGGACCCGGTTCCGGCCGTCGAGGGCCCGCTCGTCGGCGAGTCGGACGTGACCGCGCTCAAGGCGAAGATCCTCGACTCCGGCCTGACCGTGCCGCAGCTCGTCTCGACCGCGTGGGCCTCGGCCGCCAGCTTCCGCTCGACCGACAAGCGCGGCGGCGCGAACGGCGCCCGCATCGCCCTCGAGCCGCAGCGCAGCTGGGAGATCAACCAGGGCACGGCCCCGGTGATCGAGAAGCTCAAGGGCATCCAGCAGGAGTTCAACGGCGCCGGCGGCGCTCAGATCTCGCTGGCCGACCTGATCGTGCTGGCCGGTTCGGCCGCGGTCGAGAAGGCGGCGCTGGACGCGGGCGTCAAGATCACCGTGCCGTTCCACCCGGGCCGCACCGACGCCACCCAGGAGCAGACCGACGTCGAGGCGTTCAAGGTGCTCGAGCCGCGGGCCGACGGGTTCCGCAACTACCTGCGCCCCGGCGAGAAGACCCAGCCCGAGATCCTGCTGGTCGACCGCGCGTACATGCTCAACCTGACCGCCCCCGAGATGACCGTCCTGGTCGGCGGTCTGCGCTCCCTCGGCAACAACTTCGGCGACGCGCCGCACGGCGTGCTCACCGACAAGCCGGGTCAGCTCACCACGGACTTCTTCGTCAACCTGCTCTCCCCGGGCACCCGCTGGAAGACCGCGGAGACCGGTGAGCACCTCTACGAGATCCGTGACCTGGCCACCGGCGAGGTGAAGTGGACCGCCACCGCGGTCGACCTCATCTTCGGCTCGAACTCGCAGCTGCGGGCGCTGGCCGAGGTCTACGCCAGCTCCGACGCCAACGAGAAGTTCGTCGCCGACTTCGTGGCCGCCTGGACCAAGGTCATGGACGCGGACCGCTTCGACCTGCGCTGATCCACCGAACACCCGAGCCCGGTCGCTGTCTCGGCGGCCGGGCTCGTTCGTGTCGGGGTGGTGGCTAGGCGTCGCCCCAGGTGGCGGTCTCGCCGCCGGCCAGGCAGACGATCAGGAAGCCGTCGGGGGCGGTGACCGCCCACGACTCGACGTCGGCGTGCGGGCAGATCAGCAGCTCGGCGCCGCTGGTGAAGGTGAGGGTCAGCTCGCCGGCGTCGCCCGTGCACGCGGTCACGACCTCGTCGCCGAGCAGGGTGGCCAGGTCGTCCGAGGGGTGTTCGCCCGGTTCGACCAGCACGCGGCCCGCGCCCGGCGCGGCCAGCTGCACGGCGGTCTCGGCCAGCACCTGACCGCCGCCGGTGAAGCTCAGCGCGAAGTGGTGGCCCAGCCGCAGGTACTCCAGTCGCCGGCCCGCCAGCATCTCGAGCGGCCGCCCTCGGCGCGGACGCCGCCCGGCGCTCATCTCGGTGACCATGACCGGCAACATGCTCTGCCTCCCGGGCTCGTCCGTTTGTCGAGCAGGAACGTATCCGGGGTTCTCATAACAGGGCCTTAAAGGTTCCGAAAAGATTCCTGCGGCTCCGCGGAGTTACCGGGCGGCCGCGCTGAGCAGGTCCTCGAGGCGGCGGAGCAGCTCCTGCGGATGGAACGGCTTGGTCAGGTACTCGTCAGCGCCGGCGGTGTAGCCCGACTCGATGTCGCTCTCGGTGGCCCGGGCGCTCAGCATCAGCACCGGGATGCCGGCGGTGCCCTCGCCGCGGCGCAGGTTCTCGCAGACCTCGAGCCCGTTCATGGCGGGCATGTTGACGTCCAGAACCGCGGCGTCGGGGCGGTGCGCGGCGGCCAGCTCCACCGCGGTCCGCCCGTTGCCCGCGTGCAGCGTGCGGAACCCGGCGACCTCGAGCTTCCAGGAGATCAGGTCACGGATGTCCTCGTCGTCCTCGGCGATCAGCACGACGGGGGCGGTGGCGGCGGCGTTCATGGGAACTCCTCGATCGGGGGGCGTCTCACTACTGCCGGGTAGATCGACGCCGCGCCGCCCCGGTACAGCCATCCCGCAGTTGCGGATCGGTAGCCGCACCGTACGTTTCAGGGCGACTACCGAACGTGTTGGAGGCCGCTACTCCGGCGCCGTCCACTGATAGTGCGCCGACAGCTGTGGGAGCCCTCCGGAGGACGGAGGACTCCCACGGGCCGTACGGGATCAGGCCTTGGCTTCGGCCTCGGTGTTGCTGATCTCTTCGGAGCGGTGGCGGGCGGCGGCCCGGCGGCCGGTGGTGACCAGCACCAGGCCGATGATGAGCAGCAGCGCGCCGAGGACGGCGAGGCCGATCGGCAGGTTGCGGCTGATCATCAGGACCGAGCTCTTGGTGTCACCCGCGGACTTGACGTTGTTGGCGATCGTCTCGTCGGTGTAGATGAAGTTGCCGTCCAGCAGCTGCGTCGGCGCGCCCGTCTCGGGGACCAGCGTCTTCTTCTGCTGCTCCTGCACCTTGATGAAGGTGCCCGACACCGGCTCGACCCAGATGGTGCGGACGTTGCTGTAGTTGACCTGGCCGCCGTCGGCCTCCGGGGCGAACGTGGCCAGCAGGCCGCTGAGCCGCTCCTCGGAGAAGTTGAGCGGGGTCTCCGGGATGTTCTGCTGGAACCGGTACGTGTCCAGGCCGTTGATCTTTTCCGAGCCCTGGTACTGGATCGGCAGCGCCTTGCGCAGGTCGCGGTCGAAGTACTGGTAGTCCTTCTTCTCGGTGCCGAACGGGAACTTGTAGAGCTGCCCGGCGAAGTTGACCTCCGACGGCGCGTCCTCGCCCGCGTCCTGCAGGAACTGGTCGGACCAGTCGACGGCGGCCGCGGTGTCCCGGTCGATGGCGAGGCCGGCCTTGTACTGGCTGACCATCTCGTTCGTCTCGACCCAGTTGACCGTGCCGTAGCCGTTCCAGATGACGGTGTTGTCGTCCTTCATCTCCGTGCTGGTCAGATCGATCTGGGGAGCGATCTCGGTGGTCGACCGCAGCGTGCCGGTCTGGATGGCGACGACCGGGGTGGGCACGTCGGGCCCGCCCTTGGTCTGCAGGAACTTGGCGTCCTTGGCCTCGGCGACGCTCGGACGCAGACAGTCCTCCGTCTTGTCCGGCTTGCACAGCGCCAGGTCGTAAGGCAGCCGCGCCACCGACGGCGCGACGTAGAACGCACAACCCGCCGCAATGACCACGGCGAAAACGCCGATGCCGAACAGCAAGGCACCCCAGCGAGCCCTCACGGAGCCCTCCCATCGTTATCAATCGGCCGGTATCCCCGCACGGCCCGATCACCCATAATGGGCGCAGGTTACTCGCCAGTTACATAGTTGCGCGACCCCCTTGGACGGTTTATGTCTGCGCCCGTTACCAACCGGTCCCTTCATCGACTCCCGCCACTCGATGCGGTACGGGTCGTGGGAGCGCTTGCCGTGGTCGCGCACCATGTCGGGTTCGCCACCGGGGTCAATGTCGGCAATGGACCGTGGGCCGGTTGGCTGGCCCGTCTGGACGTCGGGGTGGCCGTCTTCTTCGTGCTCTCGGGCTTCCTGCTGTACCGCCCGTGGGCGCACGCCCGGGCCACCGAGCAGCCGCTGCCGGGCGCCGGCACGTACCTCTGGCGGCGGGCGTTGCGCATCCTGCCCGCGTACTGGGTCACGGTGGTGGTCTGCCTGCTGGTCGTGCCGCGCAACTCCGACGCCTCGGCCGCGGACTGGGTCCGGCACCTGACGCTGACCCAGATCTACGAGGCGTACGGGCTGCGGCACTCGCTCGGGCACACCTGGAGCCTGGCCACCGAGGCCGTGTTCTATGTGCTGCTGCCCCTGCTGGCCGTGCTGGCGCTGAGCGGCCGGCGCCGGGCCGGGCGGCCGGTGCTGATCCTCGTCGTCTCGGCGCTGATCACCGCGACGTGGGTCGCCCTGCTGAGCGCGGGTGTGCTCTCGCTCGGCCGGAACACCACCTGGCTTCCCTCGTACGCGATCTGGTTCGGCGCCGGCATGGCCCTGGCCTCGGTGCACGTGTCGCTGAGCAACGGCCTGCTGCCCCGCTGGCGATTCCTCGACGATCTCGGCCGGGCGCCGCTGGCCTGCTGGGCGATCGCGCTCGCGGTGCTGGGCGTGGCGACCACCTCGATCGCCGGGCCGCGCACCCTGGTCGAGCCGACCGCCGCCCAGTTCGGCCTCAAGATCACGCTCTACACGGTGATCGCGGTGCTGGTGCTGGTGCCGCTGGCGTTCGGCCCCCAGACCCGGGCCAAGGTCGCGTTCGGCTCCGGTCCCGCGCGGTGGCTCGGCCTGGTCTCGTACGGGCTGTTCCTGTGGCACCCCTTCGTGCTGGAAATGCTCTACGAGGTCACCGGGCGTCAGGAGTTCACCGGCGACTGGTTCTGGACGTACCTGGTCACGCTGGCCGGTGGTCTGCTGCTGGCCTCGCTGAGCTATTACCTGATCGAGAAGCCGTTCCTGCGGCTCGGTCACCTCCGCCGGCGGCGCCCGCCCGGAAACAAGACCGAGAGCCAGAGCGCGACCGCGGCGGCCACCGCGGCGAGCTGAGGCAGCGCGGCGGTGTGCCCGGCGTCGGCGGTCACCGTGAACCAGCCGGCGATCGCGAACAGCGCGGCCGGCAGCAGGAACCGGGCCCAGCCCAGCGCCCGGCGCAGCCACTGCCGGTCGCGACTGTCCAGATGCGGGCGCAGCGCGCGCAGGGTCACCACCACGGCCAGGCCCATCGCGGTCAGCCCGGCCGCGGTGACGCCGCCGATGAGCAGCAGCGCGGTCCCGCCGATCAGCGGGGGCAGCAGCCACCGGCGGCGGCGCCGCACGGGCGCCGCGACCAGCACCGGACGGCGGGACGGGATCACGGCGGCCACGGCCAGACCGGCGAGCAGCACCGCGCCCGCGCCGAGGGCGATCCCGAAGGTCTGATCGGGGGCGAACCGCAGGGTGACCTCGCCGGCCGGGCCCGCGGGCACGATCCAGCCCTGCTGCCATCCGTCCACGATGAGCGGTCGCAGCGTCGTGCCGCCCAGCGTCGCCTTCCAGCCCGGGTTGGTGTTCTCCCGCATGGCCAGCACACGCTGGGTGGGGGAGGCGTCCAGGTGCACGCGCCGCATCGTCGAGGTCCACTTGTCGACCCGTACGGGGCTCTCCCGGCCGCTGCCGGTCTCGGCCTCGCCGCCGCCGCGGCCCGCCTCCGGTCCGCGCAGCGGGGTCAGGCTGAGCCGGAGCGGATCCGCGGCCGAGGACGCGATCGCCACCACCCGGGTCTCGCCCGTGGCCATCCGGACCGGGCCGGTGCCCGCGGGCCCGCAGAGCCGGGTCGCCACCTCGCGCCCCTCGAGCAGTTCGCGGCGGGTGGCCACCAGCGCGGTGGTCCGCTGCACGCCGCCGATCGACAGGCTCGGGCCGGTGCCGCAGCGCAGGTAGAGCTTGCGGTCCGGGTCGGTGCGGACGGGCGGCGGGTCGTCCAGGACGCTCAGCTCGCTGACGCCGATCGGCAGTTCCCGCGTGGTGTCGCGGTAGGGGTCGAGCGACCGGGACGGGAAGGCGTTGGAGAACAGGACGGTGATCGCGCCGGTGCGCAGCGGCGGGTCGAACCGCAGCGAGCCGCCGTCGTCGAGGTAGCCGGTGCGGACGCTGGTGTCGCCGAGCACGGTGACCTGCCAGACGCGGGACGCGGCGACCCCGTCGGCGAGCCGGATCCGGATGCCGTTGACCTGACGCGGCTTGAGGAAGCCGAGCCGCAGCCACGGGTTCTTGTCCTCGTCGGCGGCGTACCAGGTGGTGCCCGCGTCGCCGTCGGCGACCACGCCGGGCCGGGCCGCCGGGTCGGGCATGCCGTTGCTGGAGGCGGTCACGCTGGGCACGATGCCGCTGGTGAGCGACGCGGTGCCGCCCGGGTCGAGCATGGCGTTGAGGGCCGCGCCGGGCCGCGGCCGGGCCCGCACGGAGACCGAGTAGAGCGCGGTCTGCGGGACCTCGGCCGTGCGGTCGATGTAACCGCCGTCCTCGGAGTCGCGGGCCTTGCCGCCCGAGCAGTACGGGCGGCCACCGGCGAAGTAGCAGGCCGCGGCCGAGGGCGCGGCGCTGAACACCATGGCCGCGGGCCGGCCGGCGACCGGCGAGGACGGCACGGCCAGGGTGCGCTGGGCGACCACGCCGGGCAGGCTCAGCTCGGTGATGCCGACGCCGCCGTAACCGAGCCGCACGTCGCGGACGGCGTCCACAGTGACGCGTACGGTGTCGGCCGGAACGGTGCCGGGCAGCGGGATCGTCACGTTGGTGCCGAAGATTTCGCGGGTCACCGGCTCGTTCGGACCGACCCGCACGGTGATGCGGGTGGGCACGGAGTCGGTGCCCTGGTCCAGGGTGAGCCCGACGCTGCTGATCACGCGCTTGCCGGGCAGCTCGACCTCGAGCCACTGGCCGGCCGAGGGCAGACCGGGCGCCGACCGCCACGAGGTGCCCGGGTTGCCGTCGAGGGCCGCGAACGGCTGGTGGGCCGGGCGCGAGCCGATCAGGGCGTTCGCCTCCGAATAGGCCGAGGACGCCCGTACGGTGCTGATGCCCCGGTAGCGCACGACGGTGTCCTGCTCGTCGCCCCAGGCGGGCAGGTAGTCGCGGGCGGGGGCGCCGAGCCGGCCGTCGTCGTCTGCCTCGAGCGTGGCCGAGGCCCGGTCGGCCGCCATGCCGAACGCGACCTCGCGGCGGCGCATGCCGTCGGTCAGCACCACGGGGCCGGGGCCCAGGTCGTCCGGCCGGTCGCCGGCCAGCACCGTGGGGCCGTCGGGCAGCTTTCCGGCGGCCGCCGCGCCCAGCAGCGACTCGGGTCCGCCGACGACGGTGGTCACGCTGCTCGCGTCGTACGCGGTGACCGCCTTGGCCGGCGGCTCGACCCGCCACACCTCGAGCGCGGGCACGCGGACGTCGAGGCCGTCGTCGACGAAGACGCCGGGCAGCCCGCCGCCGCCCACCTCGGGACCGAAGGTGGCCACCGGGGCCAGTCCGGGCGACCGCGACAGCGCCTGCCGGGCCACGATCGGCTGGGTGGCCTGGGCCCGGCCGTAGTTGAGGTCGGAGCGCAGCAGCAGGTAGCGCACGCCGGAGCGGGACAGCAGGGTGGCCAGGCCGGGGGAGCCGGCGCCGGTGGACAGCGCCTCCTCGACCGCGTCGAGCAGGCGGATGGTGGCCGGCGGGGTCAGCGGGATCGAGTTGCGCACGCCCCAGTTGCCCTTCATGAGGGCCTGGGTGATCTCGTCGCTCGGCCGGCCCCACAGATATTGCGGGAACCGGGCGCCGGGCACCACGAGCACCTGCTCGTTGTCCAGGTTGCGGTCGAGCCAGGTGGTGGCGTCCTTCCAGTAGCCGGGCACCTCGGCGAAGCTGCCGGGCGGCACCACCCCGCCGGCCAGCGCCGGACTGGCCACTCCGGCCATCGCGACCAGCGCGGCGCCGGTGACGACCGCGGCGCGGGCCCGGGCCGGTCTGCGGCCGGGCTCGGGGGCCGTGCGGGCCGAACGCAGGGCCAGGCCGAGCAGATGGGCCAGGCCGAGCACCAGCGGGATCCGGAGCACGACGTCGAACTTGTGGACGTTGCGCAGCGGGGCGCCGGGCCCGTCGAGGAAGGTGCGCTGGGCGTCGGCGAACAGACCGTCGATCGCGCCGACGTGCCCGAGCCCGACCAGGGCGAGCCCGGCCAGCAGGCCGCTGACCAGGAACCAGCGGTGCGGCACGCCGCGGCGTGCCAGCCCGGCCAGGCCCAGCCCGGCGACGACCAGGGTCGCGACGACGACCGTGGTCTCGGTGGCCAGCCGCCAGCCGGCCGGCCACAGCGGACCGAAGGCGCCGGTCAGGTACGCGTGCCAGTGCGAGGCGCCGCGCAGCACGGTTGTCGTGTCGGTCGCCGCGGTGGTGACGGCGGCAGTCTCGATGTAGTCGAGGAACGGCGGGCTGTACCGGCCGAGCAGCAGCAGCGGCACCAGCCACCAGGCCGTGGCCGCGGCGACGGCGGCGCCCCAGGCGACCAGCGCGCGGAACCGCAACCGGGCCGGGCGCAGGCCGGCCAGCCACAGCACGGCCAGCGGCACCACGGCCAGCACGGCGGTCGCGTTGACGCCGCCCGCGCACGCGACGACCAGCGCCGACCGGGTGACCGCGCGGCGGATCGGCACGCCCTGGCGCAGACCGATCAGCGGGAGCAGCACCCACGGCGCGAGGGCGGTGGGCCAGGCCTCGACCGAGATCGGGCCCAGCTCGGTGAGGATCCGGGGGGACAGGGCGAACGCGACCCCGGCGATGATCCGGGCCCACGGCGTGCCGATCCGCAGCCGCTCGGCCAGCAGCACCAGACCGGTGAAGGCCAGGCTCAGCAGCAGGGCCCACCACAGCCGCTGGACGACCCAGGCCGGGATGGCGAGCAGCTTGCCGACGAGGAAGAACGGGCCCATCGGCCAGAGGTAGCCGTACGCCTGATTTTGCAATTGACCGAAGGTCCCGGCCGGATCCCACACGTGCAGCGCCCGGCTCAGCCAGCCGCCGGGATCGATCACCAGGTCCACCTTGGTATCGATGGAGGTCGACCCGGGATCTTGCAGGAACGCGAGGGCCGTCAATGCCGCGCAGACGGCCAGAAGGCGCAAACGCCAGACCGAACGCGGAACCCCATCGTCGGCTGACGATTTCACTGCCGGCCGCATGTCGCTCCCGATTGACCGTTGCGGAGTCGGCAGGCGACCCCATATCGTGACCCGACCGCGAATGCTACTCGCGAGTAGGGGTGATTGTGGACACTTTTGTCGCCGGGTCCCGGCATGTGCTGTTCCTCAACTGGCGGGACACCCGGAATCCCCAGGGGGGCGGTTCCGAGGTGTACGTCGAGCGCATCGCGGGTGAGCTCGTCCGGCGCGGGCACCGGGCAACGCTGCTCTGCGCCAAGCACCCGTACGGTGCCGCGCGGGAGCATACGGCCGACGGCCTGCGGGTGCTGCGGCGCGGCGGCCGGCACACGCTCTATCTGCGCGCGGCCCTGCTCTACCTGCTGGGTTTCCTTGGCCTGGGCCCGCTGAGCCGGCGCCACGGCCGTCCCGACGTGATCGTCGACGTCGGCAACGGCCTGCCCTTCCTGGCCCCGCTGTGGGCCCGCTGCCCGGTCATCGCGCTCGTGCACCATGTGCACCGCGAGCAGTGGCCGGTGGTGCTCGGCCCGCGCCTGGCCAAACTGGGCTGGTGGATCGAGTCGTCGCTCGCCCCGCGCGTCTACCGCCGGTGCCGTTACGTGACCGTCTCGGCCGCGACCCGCGACGAGCTCGCGGTCCTCGGCGTCGACCCGGAACGGGTGACGATCATCCACAATGGCACTCCGGACATGACGGTCACGGCCCCGGTCGCGCGTACGGCGCATCCGTCGCTCGTGGTGCTGGGTCGGCTCGTCCCGCACAAGCAGGTCGAGGTGGCGATCGACGCGGTGGCCGCCCTGACCGGCGAGCTTCCCGGAATCACCCTGGTGGTGGCCGGGCAGGGCTGGTGGGAGCCGGCGCTCAAGGACTACGCGGCCGGGCTGGGCGTGGCCGACCGGGTCCGCTTCGCCGGGTTCGTGGACGAGCCGGAGAAGCGCACTCTGCTCAGCCAGGCGTGGGTGGCGCTGACCCCCTCGCTCAAGGAGGGCTGGGGCCTGACCATCGTCGAGGCGGCCGCGGTGGGAACACCGAACGTGGCCTTCCGCGGCGCCGGGGGCGTCGAGGAATCCCTCGTCGACGGTCGCACCGGACTGCTGGCCGACGACGCCGCCGACTACACCGCGAAGGTGCGCCTGCTGCTGACCGATGACACCCTCCGGCTGGCGATGGGCGCCGCGGCCCGGGCCCACGCGGGCAGGTTCACCTGGCCGGCGGCGGGCGAGCGCTTCTCGGCCCTGGTTGAGGGGGCCACGCACGTCCCGGCGCCGGCCGGGATGGACCGGACCTACCTGGTGCCGTAGACCCCGGGAACGACCTGCGTGTCGTCGGCGGTCTTGGCCGCCTCCGACGACGAGCCGGTCAAGGTCGAGGCCAGCGCCACCGACCCGATGGCGCCGAGGGCCAGGGCGATCACCCCGGCCAGGACCAGAGGAAGGGCCTTACGCATGTGGGGACTCCTTCTGAGCAGCGACATCGACAGGCTTGCGATGTGCGCGGGACGTTACCACCTAGTAACTTCTTTGCGAAGACCCGTTCTCGTACAACCGGAGGTCGGTTCCCGCATGCACCATTCTCAATCCGGCCAGCGCGCCGGGCGGGACCGGGGCCTCCCCTTCGACGCGCTGCACCACCACCCAGCGCACGCCCAGCGTGGCCAGCGGCCGCCCCTCGGCCAGGGCCGAGCGGATCTCATCGGCGCGCCGGCTCTCGCCCGCGATCACGCGGTCGCCGACGAGCAGGCGGTCGTCGCGCACCACGTCGGCGTCCACATAGCGGGGGAGTGGATCGATAACGGTCCGGGAACGATTCCAGGCGTACGTGTGGTAGCCGGCGAACGGCAGCGAGACCACCTCGCCCGGCGACCGCTCGATCGCGCGCGCCACGACGGCGAAGTCGTCCGGATATCGGACCGGGACCAGGCGACCGGCCGCCCCGTACGCGAGATCCGGCATCACCACCAGCGGCAGCAGCAGCGCGCCGGCCAGCACCTCGCGCCGGCCCGTGCGCTCGGCGCCCAGCGCGGCGCAGAGGCACAGCACCAGCGCGTACGGGATCAGGAACTTCTGCCCGTCCCGCAGCACGCCGGCCCCCGGCACCTCGGCCACCGCCCACTCGAGCAGGCCCCGGCCGCCGGGCAGCACGGCCAGCGAGGCCAGCAGGAAACCGCCGCCGGCCGGCACCAGCAGGCGGACCGCCATCCCGGCGGGCAGCCGTTCACGCAGCCGCCCCCAGCCCGCCACGGCCAGCGCGAGCAGCAGCAGGGTGCCCAGCGGGGCCAGCGGCGACGAACGGCTGGGCAGAGTGGTCTGCGCGTTCCAGACGCCGCCGGTGCCCAGCAGCGCGCCGATCGGCCCGGTCCAGTCGGCGCCGCGCGCGGCGAAGGCGGCCACCCCGGCCGGATCGCTGCGCCCGTCCGCCTGGCTGAGCGCGGTGGCGAGCAGCCAGGGCACGTTGAGCAGGGCCGGAACCCACGAACGGCGGGGACGCAGCACCAGCACGGTGGCGAACGCGATCAGGCCACCGGTCGGGGTCACCGCGGCCGGGGCGCAGGCGGCCAGCAGCCTCAGCGTGGAGCCGCGATCCCGCCCGTCCGGCTGTTCGATCGCCGGGCCACGGTTCCGCAGGCAGACCGCGACGATCCACGGCAGGCTCCCGTACGCCAGCAGCAGCCCCCACTGACCGAGGAGCAGACGCTCGGCCAGGAAGGGCGTCCAGGCGTAGGCGACCGCGGCGACCAGCCGGGGCCCGAGCCGCTCGGTGGGCACCAGACGACCCGCGCCCAGCGCCGCCAGCAGCAGGATCGCGACCAGGGCGACGCGCTGCACCACCCAGCCGGGCGCGAGCACCGACGCCAGCGAGACCAGCGCGTCCTGAGGCACGGCCCGGGGCAGGGTGGCGCTGGGGGCGACGAGGTCGGCGCGCAGCGGCTGACGCGGGACGAACATCATGTCGTACGAGAGCACGTAGCCCGGCGCGGCGAGCGGGGCGAGGACGGCCGCGGTCACCAGGACGGCGGTCGCGGGCAGCGCCCAGCGCCTCAATCGGTGCACGGCGGCCACTGTAAACGACCAACCGGTGAGGAACAGGCGTGACCAGGCAGACGGGGATGGGGGCGGCCGGGATCTCGGTGACCGCGGCCGGGGTGCTGGCCAACCTGCTGGCGTACGTGGTGCCGGTGATCGGCGCCCGCCAGCTCACCGCGGCCGGTCTCAGCGCGCTGGCCACCCTGCTGGCGATGACCGCGATCGCCGGGGTGGCCAGCACCGGTCTGCAGATCGCGGTGGCCGTGCACCGGGCCCGGCACGGCCCCACCTCGGTGACTCGCTCGGCGCTGCTGACCGTGCTGGTGACCGCGGGCGCGCTGGCCGCCGCGCTGCCGGTGGCCGTGCTCGTGCTGCGGCTGCCCGTCCTCGCCACCGTGCTGGCCGGCGTCTCCACCGTGGGCGTGGTCGCGGCCGGGCGCTGGCTCGGCGAGATGCAGGGCGACCAGCGGTTCGTGCCGCTCGCGGTGGGCCTGGCCGTGCTGGCCGGCGGCCGGTACGGCGGAGTGGTCGCGGGCCTCGCCGCCGGTCTCGGACTGACCGGGGCCCTGCTGCTCGGGGCGGCCACCGCCGTGCTCGTGCTGCCCGTGCTGCATCTGCTGGCCCGCCGCCCGGATGCCGCCGCCGCGGGGCAGCCGCTGGCCGCGCGGGCGGTGCTGACCGCGGGCGGCGCGACCCTGGCCATGCTCGTCGTCTCGTACGCCGACCTGATCCTGGCCCGCCGGTTCCTGCCGTTCGACGCCTCCGGCGCGTACGCGGTCGGGACCGTGCTGACCAAGGGCGCGCTCTGGGCCCCGCAGGTCGTCACCATCCTCGCCCTGCCCCGGCTGGCCCAGTCCGACCGCCGCACCCTGCGGGTCGCGCTGTCGCTGGTCGCCGCGTGCGGGGTGCTGCTGATCGCGGGCGCGGCGGTGGCCGGCGGGCTGGCGTTCCGGCTGGCCGGCGGCCCCGGGTACGCCGACCTGGGCCGCTACGCACCGGTCTTCGCGGCCACCGGAGCCGTCTACGGCGTGCTTTTCGTGCTGGTCAACGCCCAGGTCGCGGCGGGCGCCCGGTGGCCCGCGGCGCCGCTGTGGGTCTGCGCCGCGATCTTCGTGCTCGCCACCTGGCTGCTGCTTCCGCACACGCTGACCGGCATCGCCTTCGGCGCGCTCGGAACCGCGGTCGTCGCCCTGGCCGCCACGTCCGTCCTGGTCGGACTGCGGTTGCGGACTGCCGTTATCGCGCCGCGACCGCGGCATGCAACGCTATCGATCGATTGATCGGGCGGACGGGGGTCACCTGGTGCGGTGGGGAATGCGGTGGATGCTCGCCGCCTGGACGGTCGTGGTGCTGCTGGGTGTGGCGGCCGCGGCTGGGCCGAGGGCCGTGCCCGTGAACCCGGGCGGCACGTCCGCGGCCGAGCTCACGGCGATGTTCCAGCGTTACGGCGACACCTCGGGCGACTGGCTCGGCGCCGACCGGACGGCCTCGGTGCCGCTGCCCGACGGACGCCGGCTGTGGCTGTTCTCGGACACGTTCCTCGGCCGCCCCGACCCCGACGGCGCCCGGCCACGCTCGGCCTCGCTGATCCACAACTCGGCGATCGTGCAGGACGGCGATCGGCTCGAGACGGTCGTCGGTGGCAGCCCGGCCCGCCCGGCCTCGCTCGTCACCACCGGCGACGACGGCGAATACCACTGGATCGGCGACGCCTCGGTGCAGAGCGACCAGGTGCAGGTGCTGGTCAACCGGATCCGCCGCACCGGGCCGGGCCCGCTCGACCACGCGCTGGCCGCCACTGAACTGGCCACCCTGGCCCTGCCCACCCTGGCCACCGGCCGGCTACGCGCGCTGCCGCTGGGCGACAAGGTGTCGTGGGGCTCCGAGGTGATGACCGACGGCGGATACACGTACGTGTACGGCTCCGAGGCGGCCGGGACGATGAAGTTCGCCCACGTGGCCCGGCTGCGCGGCACCGACCTCGGGCAGCCGTGGGAGTTCTGGACCGGCCGGGACTGGTCGCCGAAGGCCGGGGATTCGGGGCGGCTGCTCAGCGGCGTCGGCACCAGCTTCGGCGTTCGCCGGGTGGGCGACCGGTACGTGCTGGTCACCCACGAGAACAACCTGATGTTCAGCGCGGACTTCGTGGCGTACACGGCGGCCACGCCGACCGGGCCGTTCGAGGGGCCGCACTATCTGTTCCGCGCGCCCGAGGCTGAGGCCGGGCACATCGTCTACGACGCCGACCTGCACCTCGAACTGGCCCGGCCGGGCACGCTTCTGGTGTCGTACAACGTCAACGACCTCGACGAGGCGGTCGCCTACGCCGACGCGTCGATCTATCGCCCCCGGTTCTTCGAGGTGCCGTGGCCGCCCCGGACTTCCCGGCAGCTGCCCGCGGCGCCGGCCGGCGTGACCGCGGCCCCGGACGGCTCGGGCACGGCCAAGGTGACCTGGCCGGTCGAGGGCGGCCGGGACTACCGGGTGTACCGGCGCGACGTCACGGCCGGGCAGACCCACTTCGTCCGGCTGCCCGGCACCGCCCCCGGCCGGTTCGAGTTCCTGACCAACGGCCACGAGTACGAGTTCGGCGTGACCGCGGTGGACCGGCGCGGCGAGAGCGCGATGTCACCCGTGGCCGCCATGACCGCGACCGTGCCGCCGCCCCCGCCGCCCGGCCTGGTGCGGGCCGAACCCGACAACGCCGGCAAGGTCACCCTGCACTGGGCCGAGGTGCCGTTCGTGCAGCTGTTCAAGATTTATTACCGGGATCTGACCACCGGGCAGCGCGGGCGCACCGGCGCGGGGGCCTACCCCGGGCAGAGCGCGACGGTCGGGCCGCTGCGGCACGGGCACGAGTACGAGTTCACTGTGGTCGCCGTGGGCGGCGGCGGGGACAGCAAGCCTTCCCAGGGCGTACGGGCCAAGGTGGTGGTGGCCGCCCCGCCGGCGCCCGGGATGCCCAGCGCGCAGGCCCGGCCGGACGGCACCGTGCTGCTCTCGTGGCCGCAGGTCGCGCCCGGCCTGGCGTACAAGGTCTATCAGCGTGACGCCACCGCGGGCGCCACCGACTGGGGCGTGCCCGGCTTCGCGCGCACGACGCAGTTCCGGTCCCGGCCGCTCGAGCACGGGCGCGACTACGAGTTCGTGGTGGCGGCGGTCAACGACGGCGGCGAGGGCACGCGGTCGCCCGTGGTCCGCGTGCGGGCCCAGCTTGCGCCGCCCGGCGAGGCGCCGACCGGCCTGCGGGCCCGGCCGGAGGGCACGACGGTCGAGCTGTCCTGGCAGTCCCGGGACACGTGGCACTGGATCTTCCGGCGGGACGCCACCGCGGCGGAGAAGGAGTTCACCCGCGAAGAGATCGGGGCGCGGGGGCGCAAGGCGACGCTGACCAACCTGGTGGCCGGGCACGAGTACGAGTTCAAGGTCGCGGCCTTCAACCCGGGCGGGACGGGTCCGCAGTCCTCGCCCGTACGGGTGGTGGTGAACTCGGCCCTGCCGACGGACCTGGCCGTGAGCGCGACCGGACCGGGCAACGCGCGGCTGACGTGGCGCGAGACCCGGACCGATGTGCTCTATCGGATCCAGTTGCGCGACGCCACGGCCGGCGAGCAGTGGCGCACCGATCCCTTCCCGGTCGACGGCAACCGCTACGACGCCATCCTGCTGATCGCCGGGCACCGCTACGAGTTCCGGGTGCAGGTGAACGACCGCACCACCGACCCCGTCTCGATGACTGCCCGCTAGTTGCGGCGCAGGACGAGCGCGAGGTTCCAGGAGAGGACCTCGCGCGCGGCCGGCACCTTGAGGATCCACTGGGCCCACCACGGGTGGTAGCGGGCGAGCGCGTCGACGAGCGTGGCCCCTTCGGCCCGGCGGGCCCAGGCCAGGGCGGCGCCGACCGAATACGGGTGCAGGCTCTGGCGGAACTTGTTCTTCGGCGGCTTGCCGTTGCGGCGCTCGTAGCGGCGGGCCGCGTAATGCCCGCCCAGGTAGTGCCACGGAGCCGTCTCGTGACCACCCCACGGCGACAGCCACGGCGTGAACGACGCGTAGATCAGTCCGCCGGGCCGGGTCACCCGGACCATCTCGGCGAGCATGCGCGGCGGGTCGGGCACGTGCTCGAGCACGTTGGAGGAATAACAGACATCGACCGAGCCCGTACGGATGGGAAGCTCCATGCCGCTGGCCCGGAGCGCGCCGATCGCCGAGTCCTCGCCGGTGACGCCGGAGGCCAGATCGCCGGCGTCCGGCTCGAGCCGCACGTAGCGGGCGCCCGCCTTGCCGAACGCGTCGGCGAAGTAGCCGGGGCCGCCGCCCACGTCCAGCACCAGCTGGTCGCGCAGGGACCCGTATCGGGTGAGCTGACCGACCGAGTCGGCCGCGAGCGCGGTGTAGAAGCGGTCGGGATCGGTCTGCTCGACCAGGAACGCCTGGAACAGCGAGACGGATCGCTGGAGCGTGGCTTTGTGCGGCTCAACGGTCGGGGCCGTCACCGGCGTCTCCTCTTGTTCGGCGGGCTTGCCGCAATCTACCGATGAGTAACTACGGTGACAACCTCTGACGCCGTCGACGATCATCGATGCTGGAAAAGTCCCCTGTTGAGGGATGTGTTCGGCGGGGCAGTGGGCAGCTTCGCATGCCGGTACTCTTCGGCGCTCGTACTGATCATGCAGCCCGCGCTCAAGGAGCTCACCCCACCGTGACAACTGTTCGACGCCTCCTCGGCCTGGCCGCGGCGGCCGCCCTCACCGCCGCTCTCGTGCCGGCGCCCGCCCACGCCGCGCCGCCCGCGGACCCCAACGCCATCCTGGTCGCCGGCCCGGCGCCCAAGACCTTCACCGGTGTGGCGGACAAGTGGGTCAACGAGACGATGGAGGTGCGCAACGACGGCGACAAGCCGCTGCGGGTCGTGCTCCACGTCAAGACGCAGGGCCTCTGGTTCGCGTCGAGCTACATCACCTGCAAATACAACGAGAGCCTCCCGTACGACCAGATCCCGGTCGGCACCCAGGAGGCGCTCTGCCAGCCGCCGAACGAGATCGAGCCGGGCGGCTCGTACAAGTTCGGCGGAGGGATGATCCGGGTCCACCCGATGGCCCAGCCCGGCGCCGAATACTCCTACAGCTTCACCTGGTACACCAAGGAGTACGCGGACGCGCAGGGCCCGACGTGGCTCGGACGCGACAAGCTGACCCGGGGCGGCTTCAAAACCCTGCCTCTGATGACGAAGGTGACTCCGGAGACGCCGTACACCGGCGACAACAGCAGCTCGGGCAAGGTCGTCATCCCCGCCGGGGGGACCCCGCCCACGACACCGCCGGCGACTCCGGGCGCCACGGTCACCCCGACCGCCACCGTCACCCCGACCGCCACGGTCACCGCCACCGTTCCGCCCGGCGGCGGGGAAGTAGAGCCCACGAACCCCATCCCGTCCAGTTCGCCGGCCACCCCGCCGGTGACGGCGGCCCCCACCACCGAGGCCCCGGGTGGCGTCGGCGGCGGTGACGCCGGTGGCGACACGGGTGGCGGCCTGCCGCTGACCGGCGCCAACATCGCCGTCATGGGCGGGCTGGGCGCGGTGCTGCTGGCCGGCGGCGCGGTGGCCTTCATCCTGGCCCGGCGCCGGCGGACAACGTTCACTGCCTGACCCGTCTACGATCGCCGGTCATGCGTCCTCAACGGACCTTGGCCGGCGTGGCGGCCCAGGTTTGACTGGGCCTACGCCAACGGCTACGGCAAGACGTTCGACGCCGTCACCCACCGCCCGTACCCGGCCTGGAGCAACGGCCGGAGCCCGTCGCGCCCGGAATGCTCGGCCCGCCGGTGGCCGAGGGGGAGCCTCAAGGCGATCCGCCTGACCAACCAGCGCGACGGCAGCCTGGCCCTGTTCGACGGCGCCGGCCAGAAGGTGTGGAGCACGGCCACGGCCGGTAAGGGCGATTCGGACCTGAATTTGCAGAACGACGGCAATCTGGTTCTCTATCCGGTCGCGACGCCGGCCAAGGCCTCTTGGTCGACCGGCACCTGGGGGCATTGAGCGCGGCGCCGTAAAAAGAGGAGTTCACCCCGAAAGGGGACCCGGCGGCCGAAATGGCGAGCGGCGTTTTCGGAATGTTGCTTTAGCAGACCCGCGGGCCGTGGTGGAAGCACCGAAAGGCTGCTCTCGTACGAAGATCCGGTGCGCGCGCCGCATGAACGGGTCGAAACCGAATGTCCCCCCACGGGGAATGGTATTTGCGCGGCGGATGCGGCCCCCTTGTTGAGGTGCGGGCGGTCTTGTCGTGCTCGCGTCACAATCCTTGCCGGTCCCCGGCAATTGCGCTTGTCTTTGCAGATCGGCGCCAGCGGAGGCATTCCATGACGATTGATCAACTCGGATCGGGCCTCGGCGTTCTGGTCGTCGACGACATCGCGTTGCACCGGGACAGCCTCGTCCGCGAGCTCGCCACCCAGACCGGGGTCGCGTTCGTGACCGGTGCCGCCGGCGCCGTGGACGCGTTGCCCCTGCTCGGTTCCGGGCGTTTCTCGGTGGTGCTGCTGAGCATGGCCGGGCTGGAGAGCCGCGGCATCTGCCGGCAGATCGTCACCGCGGCCGACCCGGCGCGCGTGGTGGCCTACGCAGTGTCGGTCAGCGACGGCGAGATCATGACGTGCGCCGAGGCCGGCGTCGGCGGTTACGTGCTGCGCGACGAACCGTACGCCCGGATGGTGACGGCCGTGCACAGCGCCGCCCGCGGCGAGATCTGGTGCCCGCCCCCGGTGGCGGCGGTGCTGATGCGCCGGGTCGGGCCGCGCGGCCCCGGCCTCGACGTCTCGGCCGGACCGGGCCGGCTGACCGCGCGCGAGCGGCAGATCCTCGGCCTGATCGACGACGGCATGTCCAACAAGGAGATCGCCCGCCGCCTGTCGATCGAGGTGCGCACGGTGAAGAACCACGTGCACAACCTGCTCGAGAAGCTGCGCGTGCACCGGCGCGGCGAGGCGGCGGCCCTGCTGCGCAGCCACGCCCGCCGATCCACGCTCTGAGCCCCGCCTGGTACCCGGGACCAGGACGGCCCCTGGTCCCTTCTTGAGCACCTTGCTCCATTCAGCCGGAACGGCCGCGACCGTAGCGTGGGAATCCGAGAAGGAGGCCCACGTGCAACCGGTGCGAGTCCTCTTCGGCGCCTTGCCGCCGGCCCTGTGCGAAGCGGTGCGCGCGGCGGTCGCCGCCGACCACGACCTGGAGGTCGTGGGCGTCGCGGCGAAGCCGTCCGCGCTGCTGCGGGCGGCCGGCTCGCTGCGGGCCGACGTGGTCGTGGTCGCGGCGACGGGCGACGAGGTGCCGGGCGTGGCGACCCACCTGCTCGACCAGTATCCGGGCATCCGGGTGGTCGTGGTCGGACCGCACGGCGCGACGGCCCAGCTGTACGCGATGCGGCCGCACGTCGACCGGTTCATCGGCTCGTCGCCGCCGGAGCTGGTGCAGGCGGTGCGCCGGGCCTGTCACCCGGCGGCCTGACCCACCCACACGAGGAAAGAAGGCACGACATGGCGGTGAGGATCCGCAGCCTGGCCGTCGCCGGGCCGCTCTATGTGCCGCTCACCAGCGGCCGCTCGGTGCGTCTGGCCCCCGGGGCGAGCAGCACCGACCTGGACGACGTCGAGATCGGCGGCAACGCCAAGGTCGACCGCCTGCGCGAGCGGGGGCTCATCGACGTCGAGGAGATCGGCGAGGAGCGGTCCCCGGACGAGCCGGAGGCCGCGCCGGCCGAGGAGAAGAAGACCCCCCGCCGCGCCGCCCGCGAGCAGAAATAGGAGCAGCCATGGCCACGGTGAGCTATCCGGGCGTCTACATCGACGAGGTGTCCAGCGGCGTACGACCGCTGGACACCGCCAGCACCTCGACGGCCGCCTTCGTCGGCCTGGCCCGGATGGGCCCGTCCGCGGCCACCCGGATCACCAACTGGACCGAGTTCCAGCGCGTGTACGGCGACTTCCTCACCGACGGCTATCTGGCCCACAGCGTCTTCCAGTTCTTCAACAACGGCGGACGGCAGTGCTACATCGTCCGGGTGACCCACCCGGAGGCCAAGGTCGCGTCGGTCACCGTGCAGAACCGGGCCGCCACACCGGTCGGCGCCGCGGTGCGGTTCTCGGCCCGCAACAGCGGCGCCTGGGGCAACTCGCTGCTGCTCACCGTCGAGGAGGGCTCGCTCGACCCGGGCAACGAGTTCCGGGTGAGCGTGCGCCGGCAGGCCGACCCCGACGTGGTGCCCGGCGACTTCCGCGACACGGCCCCGCTGGAGACGTTCGACGACCTGAGCGTCGACCCGGCCGCCCCCAACTTCGCCGGGACCGTGCTGTCGCAGAACTCCTCCCTCGTCGACGTTACCTTCCTCAAGGACAACACGACGACCCAGCGCGGCCTGTTCCGCGGCGGCGCCAAGCCGGGGCTGCCGCTGAAGACCGATCGGGCGCTGCTCGTCAACGTCGACGGCGACGGCTTCCAGCAGATCAGCCTGCCCGACGCGGCGGCCGCCTCCACCGACGTCGCCGTGGTCGCCACGGCCCTCAAGGACGCCGTGGTGGCGCTCGCGCCGGCCAAGAAGAAGAACTCCACCGACGCGGCCGCCTTCACCGGCTTCACCTGCACGGTCGAGGGCACCGGGGACAACGCGCGGCTGCTGCTGCAGTCCGGCACCAACAAGGCCGGCTCGTCGGTGCGGGTGCAGTCCGCACCGACCGGCGACGCGCTGAGCAAACTCCGCCTGGACGCCGCGGCCGGGGCGCACGCCGAGGGCGGCGCGGCCGTGCAGCGCCCCGCGCTCGTCGAGGCGCTGCAGATCGGCGACGCAGCCAAGGCCGGAGTCGTCTCCGACGCCGTGCTCGGCGACGACGGGAACGTGGGCGACTTGTCCGAGGAGAGCTTCGCCGCCGCCTTCTCCCGGCTCGACGCCGTCACCGACGCGAGCCTGCTGGCCGTGCCGGGCGAGGCCACCACCGTCATGTACGACAAGGGTGCGGCCTACTGCGGCAACCGGCCGCTGCGCGACATGTTCTATCTCGGCGAGACCGCGTCGCACGACGAGGACGCCGGCGACGCCGAACGGTTCCGCACCGGCCTCAACGTCGTCAACTCGTACGGGGCGCTGTATTTCCCCTGGGTGAAGTCGCTCGATCCGGCCGGACGATCACGGGCGCCGGTGCTGTTGCCGCCGTCCGGGTTCGTCGCCGGTCTGTACGCCCGCACCGACGCTACCCGCGGGGTGTGGAAGGCCCCGGCCGGGGTCGGCGCGACGCTCAACGGGGTCGTCAGCCTCGCCGCCGAACTGGGCGACGTCGAGCACGGCAACCTCAATCAGCGCGGCGTCGACGTGATCCGCCGGTTCCCGGGCTCCGGCGTGGTGGCCTTCGGCGCCCGTACGGTCCACCCGCCCTCGGACACCGAATGGCGCTACGTGCCGGTGCGGCGGACCGCCATCATGCTGCGGGTCAGCGTCTACAACGGCATCCAGTGGGCGGTGTTCGAGCCCAACGACGAGACGCTGTGGTCGCAGCTGCGGCTCAACCTGGGCGCCTTCATGATGTCGCTGTTCCGGCAGGGCGCCTTCCAGGGCGGCGCCCCGAGCGAGGCGTTCTTCGTCAAATGCGACGACGAGACCACCACCGCGGCCGACATCAACGCCGGGATCGTCAACGTCAAGCTCGGATTCGCGCCGCTCAAGCCGGCCGAGTTCGTCGTCGTCAAGATCAGCCAGAAGGCCGGACTCGCCGCCGGGCAGTAGTGGCGGCAGCGGGCGGAAGGAGCGCGGAGGATGCCCCGGTTCACGGTCAACACCACCCGGTTCGACCCCTACCTCGGGTTCAAATTCAAGATCGTCGTCGACGGCCAGCCGGTCGCCGCCGTGAACAAGTGCAGCGCGCTGAAGCGGACGACCGAGGTCACGCCCTGGTACGAGGGCGGCGACTCGAGCGCGCCACGGCAGATCCCCGGCAAGACCAAATACGACCCGATCACCCTGGAGGCCGGGGTCACCCACGACACCACGTTCGAGGAATGGGCCAACAAGGTCAACAACTTTGCGGGGGACGCGGCCATGTCGCTGGCCACGTTCCGCAAGAACATCACGATCGAGGTCTACAACCAGCAGGGCCAGAAGGTGCTGGGCTACAACGTGTTCCGCTGCTGGGTCTCGGAGTACCAGGCGCTGCCCCAGCTCGACGCGGGCGGCAGCGCGGTGCTGATCTCGACGATCAAGCTGGAGAACGAGGGCTGGGTCCGCGACCCGATCACCGAGCTCAAGGAGACGTGAACCGGTGTCCGGCGGGAGGCTGCCGGGCGGCTGGTTCGACGGCGACGGGCGCCCGCATCGCGACTTCGACCTGGCCGTGCTCACCGGCCGCGAGGAGGAGCTGCTGACCCAGGCCCGCCACCCGCGACCGGCGGCGCTGGTCACCGAGGTGCTGAGCCGGTGTGTGCGGCGCATCGGCGGGATCAGCCCGGTGCCGGTGGAGGTGGCCCGCGACCTGCTCGTCGCCGACCGCCTGCACCTGCTGCTCGAGCTGCGCCGGGCCACCTTCGGCGACCTCGTGCGGGCCACGCTGGTGTGCCCGTGGCCCGCCTGCGGCGAGCGCATCTCGCTGGACTTCTCGCTGGCCGACGTGCCGGTGCAGGAACGCGAACTGGCCGGCCGCTGGCATGTGATGACGCTGGCCGACGGCCGCGAGGCCGAGTTCCGTCTGGTCACCGGGGCCGACCAGGAGGAGCTGGCCGCCCTGGCCGACCACAACGAGGGTGCGGCGCTCACCGCGCTGCTGTCCCGATGCGTACGCCGGATCGGGGCCGGACCGGTGGACGAGAAGACCGCGGCGGCCCTGCCGGCCCGGGTGCGGGCCGAGATCGAGGACCGCATGCGGCAGGTGTCCCCGGGCGTGGCCCAGACGATGGACGCCCGCTGCCCCGAATGCGGACGCGAGTTCACCGCCCCGTTCGACGTGCAGAGCTTCTTCCTGGGCGAGCTGCGCACCGACGGCACCCGGCTCTACCAGGAGATCCACTACCTGGCCTACAACTACCACTGGTCGGAGGCCGAGATCATGGCGATGACCCGCGACAAGCGGCAGCGCTACCTCGACGTCCTGGCCGACGCGATCGGGGCGCTCAACGATGCCGGCTGACGGCGGCTATCTGCTGGGCCTGCTCACCGCCGGGGGCCGGCCGGTGCGGCACCGGGCCGGGGTGCGCGAGTTGCTCGGGCTGCCCGAGGCGGGGGCGCGGATCGCCTTCACGACCCGGCCGCGGGCCGCCCGCTTCGTCTATCCGCGGGCCGGGGGCGTCGCCGCGCCTGCTTCGGCGTGGCAGGTCGAGGTGGTCGAGGATCCGGGGGAGCTGCTTCGTGAGCCGGCCGGACCGGCGTCGTGGTCGGCCTCATCCGCCGCGGAGGTGGACTTGGTGCCGCCGGTCCTCGCCTCGCGTCCGGCCGGATCGGAACGGCCCGATGAGGAGATGCCGTCCGGGAATGCCGCGGTGCGGGCGTCGTCCGGGCCGGGCGGTCCGGTCCTCGTTCGCGTCCCCGGGGTCACGCCGCGCGTTGACTCACCTCCGCCCGGCGGCGCGGACCCGTCGCCGCCACGCCTCGCGTCACCTTCGTCTGGCCGCGCGGACCTGTCGCCGCCTCGCCTCGGCGCGCCTTCGCCCGGGGTGGACTCGCCGGGGGATGAGGCTGCGGCCCCAGGTCTGTCCGCGCCCCGTACGACGGGTGAGCCTGGTTCCTCACCCGCCCGCCCGGTTGCTCTCGACGGGTCATCGGGGCGGGGGCGCGGGCAGGACTCGTCCGCCGATCGACCGGACGTTCCCCATTTCCCGCGGACGCCGCCCGGCCCGGACGCCTTGGCCGATCTCGCGGGCCTGGCCGACACCGTGGCAACAGGCGGTCTCGGGGCGAGTGGCGGTCCGGGGACAGGGACGGGCGGCGGTCCGGGGGTGAGTGGCGGTCCGGGGGTGAGTGGCGGTCCGGGGGTGAGTGGCGGTCCGGGGGTGAGCGGCGGTCCGGGGGTGAGCGGCGGTCGCCGGGCGAACGGCGAGCTTGTGGCGACCGGAAACCCCGGCGGCGAGCGCGGCCCGATCGGGGCCGGCCGAGCCGAGACCGGCCGCGCGTTCGACGTCCGTGGAGCCCGGGGAGACGGCTCCGGGTGGCCGGCCGAGGCTCGCGGCACCGGGGGAGACGGCGCCGCTGATCCCGGACGGGCCATTTCCGGCCGCCCGCTTCCCGCTCCCGCGCGCCCGCTTCCCGGCCCGGGACGCGCGCCCGCCCCTGAGCGAGGACGCCCGGCCGCTCCGGGCTTCGAAGACCCGGGGCGCCACCAGACGCCCGCGCCCCGGGTGCCGGCCCGCCGGGATCCCACGCCGCCGCCCGTGGTGATCGTGCCGCCGCCCGCTCCGGCCGCGTTCTGGGAGCGCCGGACCGTGCGGCGGCTGCGCGGCCGGATTCCGCGATGAGCGCCTCCACCGCGATCGGCATGGTCAGCGCCTCGCTGCGGAATCTGCTGCGCGGCGAGATGGACCTGACCCCGGCGGTCGACGTGACGCTGCTGGCCCCGGACGAGACGGCCGGGCAGCGCCGGATCAACCTGTTCCTCTACAAGATCACCGAGAACGTTTTCCTGAAGAACCAGGACTGGACCGTACGGGCCTCGACACCGCCCGAGCTGATCGGCCCGCCGCTCTCGCTCAACCTGTTCTATCTGCTCACGCCGTACGCGCAGAACGACGCGGTGACCGGCAACGCGTCGGCGCACCAGCTTCTCGGCGATGCCATGCGGGTCTTCCACGAGCATCCCACCGTGCCGCGCGAGCACCTGGAACCCGGCTTGGCCGATGCGCGCGAGCTGGTGCAGATCGCCGGATACGCGCCCGATGCCGAGGAACTGAGCCGCATCTGGACGACGTTCTCGCAGCCGTTCCGCCTGTCGGTGCTGTACCAGGTGTCGACCGTGCAGCTGGACCGCTCGCCCGCCACCGCCCGGCCGGTGCCGCAGCGGGTCCGGCGGATCGGGGTGCCCGAGGTCAGCGCACCCTGGCGGCCCCCCGCGCTCACCGCCATGACCCCCGGCTCGGGGCCGCCCGGCACCGAGGTGACGATCACCGGCGAAAACCTCGCCGGATGGCAGGCCGACGTGGTGACGGGCGACCGGCTCGTGCTGACCGACGCGCCGCTGACCGGTGACACGCTCGTGGCCGCGATCCCGGCCGGCCTGACGCCCGGCTTCCACGAGATCCGCGTCGACATCTCCGCGCTGTGCCGCCGTACGTTCGTCTTCGAGGTGACACCGTGACCGCCGTCGCCGGATATTCCGGCAGCCGGGCCCACCTGGCCGACGAGCTGCGGCGGCTCGACCTGACCATCCGGCGCCGGCTGGCCACCGCCGACCTGCTCAACGACCGGATGCCGCAGGGGCAGACGGCGCGGACCGTCTACATCGGCCGCGACGAGGTCGAGTGGCTGCTCGGCACCGGCGGACCGTCCGCTCCGGCCGTGCCCGAGCTCGACGAGCTGCTCGACCAGATGTCCGGCCTGATCGGGGCGCGGGTGCGGCAGGCCCTGGCCGAGGGCGTCTTCCTCGGGCTGCCCCGGCTCGCCCGCCTGTTCGGGTTGTCGGCCGAGGAGGTCGGCGCCGTGCTGATCTGCCTGGCCCCGGAGCTGCGCCGCAAATACGACCGGCTGTACGCGTACCTGCAGGACGACATCACCCGCAAGCGCCCCAGCGCCGACCTGGTTCTCGAGCTGCTGCACGACGACGAGCACCGGCGGTGGCGCGACCTGCGGCTGTTCGACGACGACGCGCGGCTGCTGCGGCTGGGCATCCTGCGGGCGGTGCCCGATCTGGCCAGCCCGTCCGGCTCCTCGAGTCTGGGCCGGTTCCTCGCCCTGGACCCGCGGATTCGCCGCTATCTGCTGGAGGAGCCCGGTCCGGGCGTCCCGGCCGACGCCGACGGCGCCACCGAGGAGGCCGACGGCCTGGCCCGGATGGCCGCCCGGCACGGGATCACCCTCGACGAGCCGGGCCCGGCGCTCGTGTTCGCCCTGCACGGGCCGCCCGGTTCCGGCCGGCGCGACCTGGCCCGCCAGGTGAGCGCTCGGCTCGGGATGCCGCTGCTGACGATGGACGCGGCGCGCTTGGACGCCGTACGGGAAAGTCGTCTGCAAGGGGCGGCCCTCTGCCTGACCGGTCTGGACGACGCGCCCGACGGTCCCGGCCCGTTGCTGTCCGCGCTGGAGGAGCTGGGCGGTCTCGCCTTCGTGATCACCGCCGAACCGTGGCGGGACGTGGCCGGGCCCGGCGAGGTGGTCGTGCACGACGTCCCGCTGCGACCGCCGGACGTGCCGCGCAGCACCGCCCTGTGGACCCGGGCCCTGTCCGGCCGTACGCCCTCGGCCGAGCCCTGGGCCGCCGAGCTGGCCGCGACCTTCCGGCTCGGACCGGCCGTGATCCGCGCGGCCGCCGCGGCCGCCGACCGCCGCCGGATGACCGCGGCCGAACCGCACGAGCTGACCCTGGCCGACGTGTTCGCGGCCTGCCGCGAGCGGTCCACCGGGCGGCTGGGCGATCTCGCCGTCGTGGTCCGGCCCACCTGCGGCTGGGACGACCTGGTGCTGCCCGCGCCGCAGACCCGCATGCTGCACGACATCTGCGCCCAGACCCGGCACCGGCAGCGGGTCTATGCCCAGTGGGGGTTCGGCACGCTCGGCGGGCGCGGCACCGGGGTGACCGCGTTGTTCGGCGGCCCGCCGGGAGCCGGCAAGACGATGGCGGCCGAAGTGCTCGCGGCCGAGCTGGGCCTGGACCTCTATCGGGTCGACCTGTCCGGGGTGGTCAGCAAGTACGTCGGCGAGACCGAGAAGAACCTGCGCCGCGTGTTCGCCGAGGCCCGCGACGGCAACGCGATCCTGTTCTTCGACGAGGCCGACGCGCTGTTCGGCAAGCGCACCGAGGTGTCCGACGCCCACGACCGGTACGCGAACATCGAGACGAGCTATCTGCTGCAGCAGATGGAGCAGTACGACGGCCTGGTCGTGCTGGCCACCAACCTGCGGCAGAACCTGGACGACGCGTTCACCCGGCGGCTGCGCTTCGTCGTCGAGTTCCCCTTCCCCGACGCCGCGGGCCGGGCCCGGATCTGGCGCACCCATCTGCCGGACGCGGCGCCGGTGGCCGCCGACGTGGACCCCGACGCGCTGGGCCGCGAGTTCGAGGTGGCCGGCGGGACGATCCGCACCATCGTGCTGAACGCGGCCTTCCTGGCGGCGGCCGACGGCCAGGTGATCGACCGGGGGCACATCCTGGACAGCACGCGCCGCGAGTTCGACAAGATCGGGCGGCTCTGGACCGGGCCGCGATGAGCGACGACCACTTCACCCTCATGTCGCCCGGCCGGACCGGCCGCACGACGTCGCCGCCGGCGCCCGCGCACAAACCACCGGAGGGGACGAGCCGCGACCGCGCGCTCGGCAACACCTACCTGGCCCGGACGACGTACACGACGATCAGCATGGAGTTCGACGGCACCGACTTGATCGTCCTCGGCGACGGCCGGGAGATCTTCCGTACGGCGGCCCAGTCCGGCCGGCCCGTGGTCCTGCGGGACGAGGACGCCAAGGCGGCCGGCGCGAACCCGGTGACCGACTCGTACATGAACGACAGGCGGTTCGCCGGGGTGAAGGACTTCGGGCCGATCCCCGAGGGCACGTACACGTTCCGGCCCTCCGGCATCGAGAAGTTCGACCTCGGCGAGCGGCTGAAGCTCGAACTGGGCGGGGTGTTCGGCGCGGGCGAGGTGACCGTGCGGGGCCGGAAGATCCACGCCGGGGACTGGGGGAGCGGCCGGGTCGCGCTCACGCCCGGACGGCTGCGGCAGGGCCCGTTCGGCGACGTCACCAAGCGCGACGGGTTCTTCCTGCACGGCGGTCTGCTCTCGGGCAGCTCCGGGTGCATCGACGTGGGCGGCGACTTCGACCGGGTCGCCGAGCTGCTCGACGGCTACGGCAAACCGGTCACCGTCACCGTGCGGTACCGCAACGAGCCGCCGGTGCCGGGCTTCCTGCAGGGCGCCTCGGGCGCGCTGGCGTACGGGCGGGCCCGGCTGGATCACGGTCCCAGCTTCGGCCTCGGCGCGGAGTTCGGGCCGGGTGGCCCGCGGGCGCTCGCCTCGGCCGGATACGACCTGGTGCTGCAGTGGGCGGGCGGTGCGCTGCGGGCGGGCGCCCGCCTCGACGTGCCCTTCACCGACCAGGCGTCGTTCGTGCGGGCCGGGGTCGGTGGCGGCCTCGACTTCCGGCTGTTCCGGCCGCTGTACGGGCGGCTCGTCGGCGGCTACAGCTGGGATCTCGGCGGCCCGTCCCCGCGGCAGGGTCCCGAGGCCGGCGGCGGCCTGCGTCTCGATCTGGGCTCCACCCAGTGGGAGGCCCTCTATCAGGTGCTGCGCCCGGCCGCCGACAGCGACCAGCAGGTCCACCAGGCACTGCTCCGGCTGGGTTTCCGATTCTGATGCCGTCCGCCCGCGCCGCCACCCACGCCGCCCCGGCCGTTCCGGCCCGCCCGGCCCGGCCCGCCCCGGCGCCGGCCGTGCTGCCCGAGCAAGCGCCGCAACGCACGCTCGGCAACGCCTACCTCGGCGGGCAGGCGACCCTGTCCGCCCCCGGCGACCAGCCCGAACAGGCGGCCCACGCGCGGGCCCGGCAGGTGCTGTCGGCTCCACCCGGAGTGTCGCCGCCCGACGGTCCGGCCGCGCCCCGGCTGCCCGCCGGGGTGCCGGCCGCGGTGGCCGAGCAGGCCGGATCCGGGCGCCCCCTCGGGCCCGCGGAACGCGCGTACTTCGAGCCACGGTTCGGTTCGGACCTGGGCGGCGTTCGGCTGCACGACGATCCGCGGGCGGCCGCGCTCGCCGACGCGGCCGGGGCCGCCGCGTTCACCGCGGGCAGCCACATCTTCCTCGGGCCCGAGGGCTCGGCGGCCGGATATCCGTTGCTGGCCCACGAGCTCGCCCACGTCGAGCAGCGGCACGAGGGACCGGTGCTGTGGCGGGCCCCCAAGTCCAAGGGCGGCGGGGGAGGCGGGGCCACCACCCGGCTCGAGGTGTGGGCCGACAGCCTGGGCTGGGCCGCGCAGACACTGGCGGCCGCGTTCAAGCAGCGGCTCGGGCTGCGCCGGCGGCTGTTCGTCGGCCTGTCGACACGCACCCTGTCGTTCTTCGACACCGACGGCGCCCCGATCGACCAGGTCGCCGTCAAGGAGGATCAGCGGTTCTCGTTCGAGCGCGGGGTCTACGTCAACGAGGGCGGGCGCCTGGTGGCGATCACCATCTTCGTGGGCCGGCCGGAGGGTCCGTGGATGCCCGAGTCGGCCAAGGGCTCGATCGTCGGTCACCGGCTTGCGGACCGCGAGAGCGGCGCGGCCTCCGCCCCGGGCGAGGAGACCGCGACCCGTAAGGAAACGGCCAAGCCGGCCAAGACGGCCAAAACGGCCGAGCCCGAGCTGTTCCATTTCGAGGACATCGTGGCCGACTCCGGCCGGGTGCGCGCGGTGCTGGCCCAGGTCGCCACAGCCGACATCGTCTATTTCGTGCCGGCCATCGAGTCGAAGGACACCCGGGTCGGCAAGGGCAGCGGCACCGGGTCGGCCACCTACACCGGACAGGTCGACACCCGCGGCGACGGTCTGCCCGCGAACGCGCCGCCCTGGCCGGTCTCGATCGAGGGCCCGAAGCTGGTGCCCACCGAGGCCAACCCCACCTACGGCTCGACGATCGACTGGGGCGCCAACGGCAACTTCTCCGCCCGCGACCAGGCGTTCGCCCAGCTCGGCGAGAGCATCCACTACCGGTGGGAGCGGTTCGACATCACCAGGTACGCCCGGGAACTGGAAGCGAAGAACCCCGGCGGGCCCGCGCGGCCGACCCTGGAGGAGCGGAAGGCCACGCTCACCGCGTCCAAGGCCGGGACGGGCGAGGACGTCACCGGCATGGGCGGCGCCCGGCACGAGTTCGCCCGCGAGTTCGAGGACTGGTGGAAGGAGAGCAAACAGGCCCGGCGCGGCGTCACCGATCCGGGCGGCGACACGCTCGGCGAGCGGCTCTCGAACTCCGCCGCCAACCGGCTGGCCCTCGAACTGGCGCCGGTGTCGTTGCTGGTCACCACGCTCGGCGCGACCCTGCGGCTGATCGCCGACCTGTTCGCCGGGCCCCGGGTGCAGCAGGAGATCCCGTTCGAGAACGAGGGTGTCTTCCTGATCCGGGTGATCACCACACCGGCGGTCAACGAGGACCGCCAGGGCAACCCGATCGTCCGGCCGCCCTCGGTCGCGTCCCGGGTCACCGAGGTCACCTCGATGGACCGTAGCGTCCGGGAGTCGCTCGACGAGCCCGGCGCCCAACTGGCCGAGCTGCAGGCGCAGATCGACCTGGCCCGGAACAACGGCGACACCGCCAAGGTGGAACACCTCACGGCACTGCTCGCGGCCGCCCGGCAGAACTTCGAGGGCACACCGCTCGAGCTGCTGCGCCGCCGGCGAGCAGCCAAACCGAACGACCCCAACGTCACCGGGTACGCCCGGGAGCAGCAGATCGAACAGCTCGACGACCAGATCGCCCTGGCCGTCCGGCACGAGCAGGAACGCACGGCCGGCGCCGGAGCCGAGCTGGCCCCGGCCCGGCGGCTCAACGCCACGCTGATCTCCGAGGTGACCGGCGAGCAGTATCCGCTGCTGCTCTCGGCCGGTCCGATGGCGCGGGACGGGGAGAAGTACCGCTGGATGGTCAGCGACGTCACCAACCGCGACGGCGAGGCGTACGTGGGGATAGCCGACACCCCGAGCGGCGCGCTGCGATCGGCGCTCATCAAGTTCGGCGGCAAGGCGGCGTACGGGAAAGGTCGCATCGGGGTGCGCACGGCGGGACTCGGCCTGGAAGCGAAGGCCGACCCCGAGATCCTGGTCGACAGCCGGCCGACCGGCTGGGCCCTCGCCGAGAAGCGCCTCGACGACCTGGTGATGACGCTGGCCGCGCTCGGCCTGTTCGTGGCCTCGGCGGGCACGGCCGGCGCGGTGGTCGGCGCCGCGGTGGCCGCCGCCCGCCTGATCCACCGCTGGCAGGCCGGCACCCTGCGGCTGGACGCGCAGGCCGTCACCGACGTGCTGGGCGTGCTCGGAGGGATCGGCGCGACCAGTCAGCTGGCGGCCGGACTGCGCGTGCAGCGGTTCGAGAAGGCGTTCGTGATCACGATGGAGGGCCGCACCACCACCGCCCAGCTCGAGGCGGCGGCGGCCGCGCTGCGCGGGGCCGAGATCCTGGCCAAGGTGGTGGCGGTGGCCAACGAGGCGGTCAACTACGGCGGTCTGCTCTGGGGCAACGTCCAGTTCCTGGACCAGATGATCTCGATCTCGGCCCAGGAGAGGTCGGGGTCGATCACGCACGCGGCCGCGCGGCGCCAGCGTGCCGGGGCGATCTCGTCGGCCGTGCAGAACAACGGTTTGCTGATCGCGGGCAACATCATCAAGGCCAAGGGCCGCAATGTCACCGAGAAGCCCCCGGCGACCGAGAAGCCGGCGGTGACCGAGAAGCCGGGTGTGACCGAGAAGCCTGCCGGCACGGAGAAGCCGCCGGTCGAGGAGCCGTTGCGCGGGGAGGGCACGCCGGCCCGGCCCGAGCAGCTGCCCATCGGCGAGCGTCCGGCGACCCTGGGCGAGCTGCGCGAGGCGCTTCCCACCGACCTGCGCGAGAAGCTGACCGTGGACCCGGCCCTGGAGGGCGACTCGGTGCTGGTCGACTTCAAGGTGGATCCGGCGACCGAGCTGATCACCGAGATCGGCATCCGCTGCGGCCCGGACGCCCGGCCCGGCACCGTCGCCCTGCACACCGGCACCGTGCGGGCGATGCAGAAGTATCAGGGCTTCTCCGGACGGGTGCAACGGGCCGTCAACTGGCTGCGCGGGCTGGCCGGGTTCGAGACGCTGCGGCCCACCGACCCGCATTTCGTGGCCTACCACGAGGTGCTCAAGCTGCCCAAGGTCGTACGGGCGCAGATGGAACGCATGGCCACGATGGATCCGGCCGCCCGCGACCTGGCCGAGGGCGAGCTGGCCAAGCTGCAGGCCGACCTGGACCGCCACCTGCGCACCCTCGACCTGGGTCCGGTCGGCGAGAACACCGGCTACGTCGCGGCCGAGGGGCTGTCGCGGGCCAAGCAGCGGCGCTACGCCGAGCTGCTGGAGGAGCTGCGCAAGTACGACCCCGGCACCGACCAGCACAGGGATGTCCGCCGGAAGATGTACGAGCTGGTCGGCGGCACGCTCGAGATGACGGCCTGGGAGAGCATCTACCGCGCCAACGTCAACCGGGCCCGCAAGGCCAACGCCGTGGTGGCCGCCGAGCACACCCGCCTCGGCTGGGGCGAGACCGAGGTGACCGTCGAGGTCGGCGGCGAGGTGCGACGGCTGGACATCGCCGACGTCAAGACCCGCCGGGGCATCGAGATCAAGGCGTACGAGACCGGCCGCATCTATGCTTCCGAGGAGATCCTGTCCGAGGTGCGGCGCGACGCGGCCCTCGTACGCCGGGGCTGGAACATCAAGTGGGTCATGATCGACACCGAGGTCAGCGCCCCGCTGCTGGAGGCCCTGCGGACGGCCCGGATCCTGGTCGAGTTCCGCGACACCGTCGGTGGCGGCACCGAGTTCTCCCGCCGCGTGCTGCCGCCCCGAAAACCATGAGGACGACTGATGGCCGAGGACGAACTGGCGGCGCTGCGCCTGCACAGCGACGCCGAATTCCAGGCGTGGCTGGCGCGTGACCTGGAGGATCGCGACGATCTCTACGAGCTGATCGGGCACGAGCTGGGCATCGGCGCCGAGTCGCTGGACGAGCTGGAATCCTTTCTGCTCAACCGGTACCCGGCGCCCGGTGACGCGCTGCGCCTCGACCAGCGCGCGGTCACCGGGGCCGCGGCCCGGCACGCCGGCCTGGTGCTGCTGCTCGCCATCGACGGAGCGAGCTGGGACATCGACCTCACCGACCCGGCGGACGCCTACTATCGGCTGCCGGTGGTGCGGCTGCCCGACGGTTCCGCCGAGTGCCCGCTGTCGCTGGTGACCGCCGTCCTCGACCGCCGCACCGGCGACTACCTTCGCGGCGTCACCGAGGCCCTGATCGAGGACGCCGAAGCCGCCGGCTGAACACCCGCGGACCGGCTGGGGACCAGGAGGTACCAGGGGCGTGCCTGGTCCCTAAGTGGGAGTCTGTGTCTATTCTGCGCCGGCCCGCCGCGCTCGTACGGTGATGCCATGAGCGACGGATTCCCCGGCAAACCCAAGGTGCTGCGGGGCGCCTTCGTCGAGTTCGGGCTCAGCCTGCCGCCGCTGTTCGTGGTCTTCCAGTACAACCCGCTGCAGCTGACCCGCAACCGCTCGCTGACCTTCGCGGCGCCCGGCACCACCGGCACGGCCGCCACCGCGACGAACCAGGCCCCGGCCGTGCCCACCCGCTCGCTGCGCCAGTTCCACGCCGGGCTGAGCGACCTGACCGAACTGCGCGAGCAGCAACTGGTGACGGTCGACGAGCAGACCATCGGCTTCGACATCCGGCTGGACGCCACCGACCGGCTCGACGACCGCAACACCATCGCCGAGCAGTACGGCATCGCGCCGCAACTGTCCACCCTGGAGCTGATGGTCCAGCCCAAGCAGGAGAGCCTGCTCGGGGCGGCGCTGAGCACCCTGCTGGGCAAGCCGGAGGGGTTCAGCTTCACCCGCGGCGAGAACCCGCCGATGGTGCTGTTCGTCTTCGGGCGCAAACGGGTGCTGCCGGTGAACATCAACTCGCTGAACATCACCGAGACCGAGTTCAGCACCGAGCTCAACCCGGTGCGCGCCACCGTCGCCGTCAGCCTCACCGTGATCGAGGGCTCGAGCGTGCCGTACCTGTACTCGAAGGCGATGACCGAGGCGATGTCGGTGCTCAACCTGGCCAACGTGGCCGAACTGACCGACGTCGTGGTTCCGGGGTGACGGCCGTGTTCGACGCGCAGTCCCGCTACCGTGACGTCCCCGACGTGGCCGTGCCCGACGCCCGGGGCCGGATGGTGCTGGCCAAGGAGCCACGGATCGTTCCGCCCGTGCCCGGCACCTTCCGGCACGTGGTGACCGCGGGCGACCGGCTCGACCAGCTGGCCTGGAAGTACTACGGGCGACCGGCCCGGTTCTGGCGGATCTGCGACGCCAACCCCGGCTTCCTGTCGCCGCTGGCGATGCTCGGCCAGGAGACGATCGGCACCGTCCGCATCCCGGTCACCATCGCCGGTGAACCGCCCTGGGCCGCGCTGGCCGAGGCTCTGCGGGCCGTCGCCGGGGTTGACCGCGTGCTGATCGACGACGGCACTCGGCTGGCCCGGCGGGAGCAGGTGGTGAACGGCGAGAGGATCACCGTCACCGTGGCCGAGCCCGACCGGTCGGTCGCCGTGACCTTCCACCGCGCCCGCATCGGGGTGGCCGCGCTGATCGCCGAGATCCGCCAGGCCGGCTTCAGCCCCGGCCCGCCGGCCGACGTGGGACAGGTGGGCCGGTCGATCATCGTGCCCGTCGCGGGCGGGGGCTGAGCCATGCCGCACGACAGCCTGCGCATCGAGATCGGCGGCGCCGAGATTCCCCGCCTGTACGACGATCTGCTGGCCCTCGAGGTCGAGCTGGACGATCAGCTCACCGGCATGTTCCGGATGACGATCGCCCTGCAGCCCCGGCCCGACGGGTCGTGGCCCTACCTCGACGACGAGAAGTTCGTGGTGTGGCAGCGGGTGAGCATCAGCGCGGGCCTGACCGGCGACATCCCGGTGCTGATCACCGGTTACGTCACCCATCTGCGGCCCGACTTCGGCCCCGGCGCCGAGCAATGTGTGCTGCAGGTGTGGGGCCTGGACGCCGGGGTGCTGATGGACCGCGTGGACCGGCTGCGCGCCTGGGCGGGCAAACGCGACAGCGACATCGCCAAGGAGATCTTCCAGGAGCACGGCCTCAAGCCGGTGGTCACCGGCACCGGCGTGGTGCACGACGAGCAGGTGTCCACGATCGTGCAGCGGGAGACCGACCTGCAGCTGCTCAAGCGGCTGGCGCTGCGCAACGGCTTCGAGTGCTGGGTCGACGGCGGCGCCGGCCACTTCGGCCCGGCCGGGCTGACCGGCCCGCCGCAGCCCGTGCTGGCCGTGCAGTTCGGCCCGGAGACCACGGTCACCCGCTTCCGGCTCGAGGTCGACGCGCTCGCCCCGGCCGAGGTGGCCATGCACCAGCTCGACCGGATCACCGGCGAGACCCTCGGCGCGACCGCGGTCCGGGGCTCGGAGAAGCTGCTCGGCGCCTCCGGCGAGGACGCGCTGCGGCCGGCCACGATCGCGGCCGGGCGGGTCGAGGTGGCGCAGACCGTCGCGACCGGGCTGCCCGAGATGGAGACGCTCTGCCGGGGCCTGCACGATCGGGGCGCCTGGTTCGTGACCGGCGAGGGCGAGGTCGCCGCCAACCAGTACGGCTGGGTCCTCAAGCCGCACGGCACGGTCACGATCAAGGGCGTCGGAGCGGCATACAGCGGGGTCTACTACGTCACCCACGTGACCCACCGGTTCACCGCCGACGGGTACCGGCAGGAGTTCAAGGTGCGCCGCAACGCGTTGAAGCCGGCCGGGGACGAACAGTTCACCGCCGCGGCGGCGGGCGGGCTGCTCTCCGTGGCGGTGGGCTTGTGATGCGGACCGGACGGGACTCCGACGAGCTCGAGCGGGTGGTGGCGTCGCTCGTCGAGCGGGTCGAGCGGCGGTTCTTCGGCAAGTACCGCGGCCGGGTGACCGACAACGAGGACCCGCTGCGCCTGGGCCGGCTGCGGGTCTGCGTGCCCAGCGTGCTCGGCCCGGACGTGGTCACCGGCTGGGCCACCCCGTGCGCCGCCTACGGAGGCGCGGCCGGGCAGGGCCTGCTGCTGGTGCCCGACCGCAAGGCCGGGGTGTGGGTCGAGTTCGAGGAGGGCGACCCGGAGTTCCCGATCTGGTCGGGCACCTATTGGACCAAGCCGGCCGGCGGCAGCGAGCTGCCGGTGCCGCACGCCGCGGACGGCACCGCGGCCGACGCCCCGCAGGCCGTCCCGACCCGCAAGACGTTCACGACGGCCAAGGGCCACTCGTGGCAGTTCGAGGACGCCGAAGGAGCCGAGGCGGTGCTGCTGCGCGAGGGCGTGAAGGGCCACCGGATCGTCCTGGACGCCGACGGGATCACCATCACCGACGCCGACGGCAACGTCGTCGTGCTCGGCGACAGGTCCATCCGGTTCACCGACGCCACCGGCAACGCGATCGAGCTGACCCCGGACGCGGTGACCCTGACCGCCAAGAAGCCGCTGACCATCGACGCGTCCGGCCAGCCGGTCCGCATCGTCGGCAAGTCGATCGCGCTCGAGAAGGGGTGACCCGATGGCGAAGGCGCTGGTGGTCAAGGACGACCCGGTCGACGGCACCGACAAGCACGACGTGCTCGGCTCGACCACGTCGAATCCGCCCGCCGTCTACAGCGGGAAGGGCGACTACAAGTACCAGGGCGCGGTAACCGGCGGGCTGAGCGATTTCGTCACCGTCGGCGGCTCCCCGCTCGCGCTGGTCACCAGCACCAGCAGCCTGCGCAAGGAGGGCGCCCTCGCACATCAGGCGCTCAGCGGCAGCGGGTACGACCCGGCCACGCCCCCGCCCAACCCGGCGACCCTCAGCTTCGTGCCGCCGGCCGGGGTCGGCGACGGCCGCCCGGGCGCCGAGGCGGGCAGCGCGCTGCTCACCGCCGGTGCCGTCAAGGCGCTGCTGCACGGCGATCCGTTCGACACCTGCGGCATCAAAGGCGGCGAGGGCAGCAGCACCGTCGCCGCCACCAAGCAGAGCTTCGTGACCTGTTCGGCCTGAACAACTTCGGTGTGAGAGGAGGCAGCCGTGCCCACCGGCTTCGGATTCCCGTTCGCGGTGTCCGCGCGCGGCGTCATCGCGCCCGACCCGGACGACGACGCCGACCTGCGCGGCCGCGTCGTGCAGGTGCTGCTGACCACGCCGGGGGAGCGGATCAACCAGCCCGAGTTCGGATGCGGGCTGTTCAACCTGGTCTTCGACCCCAACAACACGATCATGGCGGCGGCGGTGGAGTTCACCGTCGGGCAGGCGCTCACCCGGTGGCTGGGCGACGAGCTGGTCGTGGCCGGGGTGGACGTGCGCTCGCACGAGGAGGAGCTGATCGTCGAGGTCGCCTACGTGCGCCGCCGGGATCTGGTCCACCGCGCGGTCCGGGTGCAGTTCCGGTGACGGGCGGCGCCGGCCATGGCTGAGCTCGCGAGGATCGACGGCCGTCAGGTCGTCGACTACATGGCCCGGGACTACGAGAGCCTGCTGGCGGCGATGCGGCAGCGGATTCCGGAGAAACTGCCGGAGTGGCGCGGCTTCGCCGGCGAGGCCGACTTCGGCAACGTGCTCCTGGAACTGTTCGCCCATCTCGGCGACATCCTCAGCTTCTATCAGGACCGGGTGGCCAACGAGAGCTTCCTGGGCACTGCCCGCACCCGGCGCAGCGTGATCGAGCACCTGCGCCTGATCGGCTACGAGCTGGGCACCGCCGCGCCCGCCTCGGCCGACCTGACGCTGTCGGTGCCCGCGGCGGTGACCGACCGGGTGACGATCCGGGCCGGGGACGCCTTCGTCACCGCCAGCGAACGGGACCGGCCCAGCATCCGGTTCGAATACACCCGCGCCAACGACCTCGTCGTCGACTTCGGCGACCCGCGGCAGGTCACGGTGGACCCGGGCAGCGGCCGCAAGGTGTTCCACAGCGTGCCGGTCGAACAGGGCCGGACCTTCACGGCCCAGGTACTGGGCGACTCCGACGGCTCGGCCGACCAGCGCTTCCCGCTGCCGCATCCCGGGGTGGTGCTGCGGCCGCCCGGCGACGCCCTGCCCGCCGCCGTCACGGTGACCACCACGCTGCCCGACGGCACCGTGCAGGAGTGGGCGCTGCGCGAGACGCTCGCCTTCAGCCCGCCCGGCGCGCCCGACTTCGCCGTCCGGGTCGACGACCAGGACGTGGCCACCGTGGTCTTCGGCGACGACCGGGCCGGCGCCATCCCGCAGAACGGCGCCCGCGTGCAGGCCTCGTACCGGGTCGGTGGCGGCGCCGACGGCAACGTGCCCCCGGGGGCCATCGCCATCATCCTCGAATCGCCGCTGGCCTTGCTCGGGGCGGCGGTGACCAACCCGGGAGGGGCGGCCGGGGGCGCCGACCGGGAGAGCGTGGAGCACGCCGTGCGGCACGCCCCGGCGGTGTTCCGTTCGCTGCGCCGCGCGGTCACCGCGGCCGACTACGAGGCGATCGCGGCCAGCTTCAAGGGCGTCGCCAAGGTTCGCGCCGTCGCCTCCAGCTGGAACGAGGTGACCCTGTTCGTGGCGCCCGAGGGGGGCCGGCACGGCGAGCACGTCAGCGACGTGCTCGAGGCCAACCTGCGCGCCTACTTCGAGGACAAGCGGATGCTCAGCCAGATCATCGAGATCGCCGACGTCGACTACGTGCCGATCCGGGTGACGGCCGAGGTGGCGGTGGAGAGCTACTACGTCACCGAGGACGTGCTGGCCCAGGTCCGCGCGGCCGGCGCCGGCCTGCTGGCGTTCGACCGGGTCGGGTTCGGCGAGATCGTATTCCTGAGCCGGTTCTACGAGCGCTGCCAGGACGTGCCGGGAGTGCAGTTCGTCAACATCACCGAGTTCCGCCGCGGCGACAATCCGGGCGAGGGCCCGGTCGAGGCGGACGGTGTGATCACCCTCGATGCGGGCGAGATCCCGATCGTCCCCGCCGCGCGCGACTACGCGGACGGGATCCGGGTCGTCGCGGTCCCGGCGGTGCGCTGACATGCGCCTGACGACGATCGCCGCCGTGGCCCACCCCGAGGGCCACCGCATCGACCTGAGCTGGGCCGCCCCGCCGGCCGGGGTGGGCGTGCTGCTGCGGCGCCGCGAGGGCGGGCACCCGGCCGATCCGGACGACGGAGAGAAGGTCGCCGAGGGGCTGGGGCTGGCGTCCGCCTCCGACCGCGATCTCCGCGCCGAGACCGTGCACTACTACACGCTGTTCCCGTACACCGAGGAGCCGCGCACCTACTTGCCCGACCCGCGCAACCAGGTCTCGGCCACCGCCCTGGCCCCGTACGACTTCGCCGGTCTGATGTTCGGCCTGCTGCCCTCGCTCTACCACCGCTACGACGCCACGCGGCTGCCCCGGCCCGGCACGGTCGCCGCGCCGGACGAGAACAAGGGACAGCTGCGCCGATATCTCGAGCTGCCCGGCGGCGAGCTCGACCGGATGTACAGCCTGGCCCGGACCCTGCTCGACCTGGCCGACGTCGAGCGGGTCGACGGCGCGCTGCTGCCGCTGCTGGCCGAGTGGATCGGCTGGCGTACGGACTTCGGCCTGCCGGTCGCCGCCCGGCGCGCCGAGCTCCGCCACGCCCCGCGCGTCTATCAGACCATCGGCGGGCTGGACGCGCTCGCCGCCACGGTCGCCCGGGTGACCCGGTGGCCCAGCCGCACCAAGGAGTACGTCCACAACGTCGCGCGCACCAACCAGCCCGAGCGGCTGGACCTGTGGTCGCTCACGCGCGCGGCCGACGGCACCCCGGGCGAGACGTCGCGGGCCTCGGTCAATTTCGCGTACGACGGCCGTCCGGTCCTCGTGGATCCGGGCGACGGCGGCCTGCTGGCGGTCTACCACACGCATCGCCGGCACGGCTGGGACATCTGGGCCAAGCGCCACACCGCGGCCGGTGGCTGGGCGCCGAGCGCGCCACTGGTCAGCCGGCCCGGCATCGACAAGCACCCGGCCGCGGCCCGGGCGGGCGACCGGACCTGGGTGTTCTGGCAGAGCCTCGACCCGCGGCAGCCCGAGCCGCGCTGGCAGATCACCTTCGTCACCGGGGACGGCGGTGTCTGGAGCGAGCCCGGCACCTTCGGCGATGCCGGGGAGGCCGAGCGGCAGCTTCCCGTCGCGGCGGCCGACGACACCGGGATCTGGCTGCTCTGGCAGCAGGACGGGCGGGTCCGCTACCAACGGCACGACGGCCAGGACTGGCAGCCCGCCGAGCCGGCCACGCTGACCGGCGAGGAAGCCGGCGAGGACCCGTACGCGGTGGTGGCGGCCGGGCGGCTCTGGCTGTTCTGGGTGCGTGACGAGCCGGCCGGTCCGCCCGGCCAGACCCGCCGCACGATCGCCTACCGGGTCAAGCAGAGCCTGGACCCGGCCGTCGGCGACTGGTCACCGGCGCGGACCGTGCCCAAGGGAGCGGACGGCGACTACCACGACCGGTTCCCGTACGCGCGACCCGTGGCCGGCGGTGTCGAGCTGCTCTGGAGCACCGCGGCCGGCGGCGGCCCGGCCATCGTGGCGGCGACGGTGGATCCGGCCGGGAACACGTGGACGCCGCCACGGACGGTCGTTCCCGGCCCGTACGGGAACCGCGGTGTGGCCCTGGCCGGTCTGCCCGGCGGTGGGTCGCTGGTGCTGTACCGCTCGAACCGCGGCGTGCTCGACAACCGGAACGCCGGAAGCTCGACTGTGGACACCCGGTGGGAGGCCAAGCTCGCGCTGCGCGGCACCTACGACGACTTCCAGACCTATCTGCACGACGCCCGGGCCGGACGCGGCGGCAGCGACCGCCGGATCGCCCGCCACGTGGCCGGCGTCTTCCTGGAGCCGCAGGCCGCCCGGCCCGCCGTCACCGACCCCGGCGAGATCCGGGCCGCCGTGGACCGGCTGGCCGGCGCTCTGCCCGACTTCCTGCCGGCGACGGCCCGGACGGTCCTGATCACCCCGTAGGAGCGTGGAGATGGCCGATTACTCGATCACGCCGGAGCGGCTGCTCGCGGCGAGCCGGGAGCTGGGATACATCGGCCTGCACATCGAGCAGGGCGTGCCGATCCTGGACCGCGACCTCAACCTCATGCACGACCTGGTCGCGCAGACCGTCCGCGAGATCGTCACCCGCTACATCGGCGACGGCTCCCCGGCCGGGACCGGCGGTTTCGCCGTACAGGCGCTCCCGGCCGAACAGGACTTCCTGATCTCGGCCGGTCCGCAGGCCGGGCCGGGCCGCTACCTGGTCGCGGGCATCGAGGTGGTGATCGACCAGCCGGTCCGCTACGGGGCCCAGACCGGAGTGGACGACTTGACCACGCCGGAGGCCCCGCAACCCGACCCGCGGATCGACACCGTCTATCTCGACGTGTTCCTGGAGGAGGTCGACTCGGGCACCGACCGGACGCTGCGCAACACCACCGACGTCGGCGTGCAGACCTCGGTGCGGCTGCGGCCGGCCTGGGTCGTCCGGGTGGCCGAGGGCGCCGGTCTGCCGCCGGCCCCGCCCGGGCACAACCTCCACGTGCTGGCCCGGCTGACCCGCCCGCACGGCAACCCGGCCGTCACCGCCGCCATGATCAGCGACCGGCGGCAAGGCGGGCTGACCGTTTCGGATCTGGAGCGCCGGTTGCGACGGGTGGAGACGGCGCTGCTGCCGGCCTTCGTCACGCCGCAGTTCACGCCGAAGCTCGGCTCGCCCGGCGAGGAGGTGCTGATCTTCGGGACGAACTTCAACGTCGGCGCGGTCCAGGTGTTGTTCTCCGACGTCCCGGCGGCCCGGGTGACGGTCGAGTCGGCCACCCGGATCACCGCGCGGGTGCCGCGCGGGGTCGCCACCGAGGGCGTGGCCGCGCAGGTTCTGATCAGCGTCGAGAACGCGGCCGGGCGCACCTCCACCACCGCCGCGTTCACCGTCCTGCCGGTGCCCGCCTTCGCCCCGCCCGGCGCCCAGTTCGATCCGGACACGGGCGACCGGCAGACCCAGGTCACCCTGCGCGGCGCGAACTTCAACGTGGACGGGTTCGCGGTCAGCTTCGGCGGCGTGCCCGCCCCGGACGTCGCCGACCGCACCGCCCGGCAGGCGAAGGTGCGCGTCCCGCCCGGCGTCGTGCCCGTGGGCAGCACCTCGCGGACAGTGGCGATCACGGTGACGACCGAGGCCGGCAGCGTGGACAGCGACGACCAGTTCGTCGCCACCCAGGCCGTCCCGGCGCCCGCGTTCGCCGGCGCCGGCCCGCAGTTCACGCCCAAGCAGGGCAACCGCGACGAGGAGATCACCCTCAACGGCAGCAACTTCGGCTTCGCGCCGCTGACCGTCCGGTTCGGCGCCGTCCCCGTTCCCCCGGCCGGGGTCACCTCGGTCACCCCCGGCCAGATCAAGGTCAAGGTGCCGATCGTGGCGTCACCCCCGCAGCAGGTGACCATCAGCGTCGAGACGCCGGGCGGCACCGCACAGTCGAGCACCAAGTTCACCGTCACCGGTTGAGGTCACAAGGAGACCAGCCATGACATTCGAGGTCTATCCGCACGCGCCCGGCAACCCGCCGACCGACCCGCTCGAGGTGGCCAAGGGCTCCGAGCAGTCCAGCACCATCACCCAGCGCACCGGGCCGGCGGTGATCGCCAACTCGTACGTGAAGATGATGTTCATCCGGGTGGCGATGAACGGTCCCGGCCCGGCTCCCACCCTGTCCCTGCGCACCGGGCTGGGCGACGCCGTGGTGGCCACGGCCACGGCGAGGGCCGTCTACCGCGGTCCCGACCCGGTCGACTACGTCGGCGACGTGCAGCTCGTCACGCTCAATGAGGCGACCGGGGTCTGGCAGATCCGGATGGGCTTCGACGCGGACACCAGCGAGACCTGGGAGCTGGTCATCCGCAACAACGACACGGTCAACGACCAGGAGTTCACGTGGGTGGTGGCGACGACCGTGGCCGAGACCGCCCAGCCGTGGATCTCGGTCGCGCCCGGCCTGCTGCCGATCAGCTCGCTGATCAACCGGACCGGCTCCACCGACCTCAAGATCGAGCAGAGCGTGCAGGTGACGAACCGCGGCACGGCCCCGCTGACGGTCACCGCGGTCGACCCGGCGCCGGCCGCCCCGCTCGAACTGCGCACCGCGCTGCCGTTCACGGTCGCGCCGGGCAGCGTCAAGGATCTGGTCGTTCGCTACACCCCGCCCAGCTCGGGGCCCGTGCAGCAGTCGGCCACGATGACCGTCAAGTGCAACCCGCCGGACACCACCGCGGGCGTCTTCCCCGCCCACAACCAGCAGCTCAAGGTGACCGCGAAAGCCCAGGAGCTGGAGGTCGTGCTGCTGCTCGACGACTCCGGCAGCATGGCCTGGGACGCGCTCGGCGACAACCTGCCCGCCAACTCGCCGATCTCGCGCTGGGGTGAGCTCGAATCGGCCGCCAACAACTTCCTCGACCTGCTGGCCCACTTCGCCGCCGGGCGCGGCCGGTTCGGCATCGCCCGCTTCCCGGCCCCCGACCCGGCCAACCCGTCGACCTTCGACCTCGTGCCGATGACCCCCATCACCCCGGCGATGAGCACCGCCCAGACGGCGATCTCGGCCGTCGAACCCTTCAACAGCACGCCGATGGGCGACGGTCTGTTCCGGGTGCTCGGGCCGGCCGGCTACTTCGGCCCGCAGACCGACAACCGGCGCTGGCTGATCCTGATGAGCGACGGCGCGCACAACTCCGGCACGCACAACCCGCGCGAGTTCACCACCGCCGGCAACTCGCCGATCGACCGCAACATCAGCCTGTTCGCGGTGGCGTACGGGATCGACGGCCACAGCGACGTCGACCACGGGCTGCTCAAGGAGCTGGCCGACGCGTCTCTGCTCGGCCAGATCCGGCAGGTCGACACCGAGTTCGTCACCGCCTCCACCCTCGCCCTGCAACTGCGCGACACCATCAAGTCGGGGCTGACCGGCGCCACCTCGCCGCTGGACCCGGCGGCCCGGTTCGTCATCACCAGCCAGCGCGAGGCCCGGCACGACGTGGTCATCACCCCGTACGACACCCGGGCCGCCTTCGTGCTGAACTGGAACACCCCCGACTTCGGCCGCCTGCGCCTCGAACTGATCACCGCCGGGCAGAAGCGGCTCACCCCCGAGGACGTGCAGGCCGGCAGGTTCCCAGGGGTCACCTTCCGGGCCGGTGACCGCTCACAGACCTACCTGGTCGACCCCGGTTTCCTGCCCGGCCAGGCCGGCACGTGGACCTACGTGATCACCCACCCGGAAATCATCATCAACGTCGCCGACCCGGAGCGCGACGTCTTCCAGTTCGAGGACTACGTCTACGACACGGTCGTCGAGTCCACGCTGCGCCTGGAGCTGTCCACCGACCGCGACACCTACTACGCGGGCGACCCGATCACCGTCGCCGCCCGGCTGACCGCCCGCGGGCTGCCGGTGCGCGACGCCAACGTGTTCCTGTCCAACACCCGCCCCGACCAGTCGTTCACGAACTGGCTGGCCGCCCTGAGGGTGCCCGAGGACGCGCTGGCCCGCGCCCGTGACGAACTCCGCGGCAAGGACGCCGGCCCGCGGCTGATCAAGCAACGCGGCGCGCAGATCGCCGGGCTCACCTTCCCGGGCGGCCCGGCCCCGCAGACGCTGGCGATGACGGACCGGCGAAGCGACGGAACCTATCGGGCGACGGTCGGCCAGACCTCGGTGCCCGAGAAGTACACGTTCTATGTGACCGCGGTCGGGGTCACCAGCGACGGTGTCAGTTTCCGCCGGGAGGCCAAGCTCGAGACGTTCGTGCTGGTCCGGCCCGACCCCGCGTTCACCCAGGTCTCCATGGTCGAGCTGGCGCCCGGACAGGCCGCCGTGACGGTCATCCCGCGCGACCAGTTCGGCAACGTGCTGCTGGTCGACCCGGACGTGTCGCCCAGCTTCGACGTGGTGGTCAAGGACGGCACCCTCGGCGACATCGTGAGCCCGCTCGACGGCACCTACACGACGATCGTCACGTTCGACCCGAAGGTCAGCAAGAGCCCGTCCATCGGCTTCGACTTCGCCGACACGGTGGTGGTCAACCCGGTCAAGTTCAACTCGTTCGACACGCTGGTCTTCCCCGACACGGTGATCGACTTCGCCCCCGGACCGGTGACCCGGTTGAACAGCCACCCCGACCCCAGGAACGCGCTGGGCACGATGGTGCGCCGCGACCCCGACCGCTTCGTCGCGCTGGGCGCCAACGGCAAGCTCGCCCTGGGCGTCTCGGGCAAGGTGATCAAGGCGCAGGGCCGGGACGACGTGACCGTGTTCGTCGCCGACTCCCCGGAACCGCGCAGCTATCGGCTCGAGGCGCTCGGTCCGGGCGGGAAGTGGGTGAGCCTGGGCGACTCGATCGGCGTCACCCAGGCGTTCGCGCTGAAGACGGCCGGGCTGACGGCCACGGCGGGCGTCCGGATCGTCGACACCAGCGGGCGTACCCGCGACGGCGACCTCAACATGCTGGAGCTGCCCGGCGTCAACGTGCGCGGGGTCGGCTTCGTGTCGGTCGCCCGCGAGAACCAGCCGGCGCTGCGGCCGTTCCCCGAGATCCGCAAGAACGCCCGGAACCACCCGGTGAAGACCCTCCAGCACCTGCTGCGGGCCCACAAACACCAGGTCGGGGCCGACGGCGTGTTCGGGCCGGCCACCGACGCGGCGGTGCGCGCCTTCCAGAAGGAGAAGAAGCTGGCGGTGGACGGCGTCGTGGGACCGAAGACGTGGCCGGCCCTGCTGGTCACGGTCCGGCGCAACAGCAAGGGGGAGGCGGTGCGGGGGGCGCAGGAGGAAATGCGGTTCCGGCCGCCGGCCAAGACCCTCGATGTCGACGGCGAGTTCGGGCCCAAGACCGAGGCCGCCGTACGCGCGTACCAGAAGGTGATCGCGGAGGATGTGACGCCGTTCCCGGTCGACGGCATCGTGGGGCCGCTCACCTGGCAGGCGATGATCAGCGGAATGCCGGTCTGACCCGGTCGTCCGTCCCCGTTTGCCGGCGCCGGGCTCGTGTCCGGCGCCGGCCCTCGCCCGGGCTGCGGCCCTCGTCCGGGCTGCGGCCCTTGGGCCGGGCTGCGGCTCTTGGGCCGGCTGCGGTGCTCGTGCCGGGCTGCGGGCCTTGTGCCCGGCTCTGGTCAGGCCGGCGCTGGGACGTCGATCAGCTCGGACGAGGTGCGCTCGGCCGTGGCGCGGGCCCGGCTGCCCGTGGTGAGCACGCCCAGCACCAGGACGGCCAGGCCGCAGCCGACGATGATCCACCACCCGGTGTGGCTGGCCCGGGCGAACTCGGCCGCCATCGGGCCGGTCAGGCCGGAGACCACCGCGGCCCCGATCACGGCCACGCCCAGCGAACCACCCACCTGACGCGACGTCGACGCGATGGCCGCCGCCACCCCGGCCTGGGCGCGCGGCATGCCCGACACCGCGGTGTTGGTGATGGGCGCGTTGACCAGGCCGAAGCCGATGCCGAAGAGCAGGTAGCAGCCGATCAGCAGGGCCACCGGCGTGGTCGCGGTCAGGCGGGTGAGCGGCAGCATGGCCAGCGTCATCGCGGCGCCGGCCAGGATCAGGGGAAGCCGGGCCCCCCGGGTGCCGACGAGCCGGCCCGAGATCGGCGCGAAGAGGGCGGTCATGGCGGCCATCGGCAGGGTGTAGAGGCCGGCGTGCAGGGCGGACAGGCCGCGTACGTCCTGCAGGTAGAGGGTGTTGAGGAACAGGAAACCGGCCAGGGCGCCGAACGCCGACACCGCGATCACGGTCGCCCCGCTGAACGGGACGCTGCGGAAGAAGCGCAGGTCGAGCAGCGGTTCGTTGCGCCGGGGCTCGTAGACCAGCAGGCCGGCCAGCGCCGCCGCGCCCAGCACGAAACAACCGACGATCTCGGCCGAGCCCCAGCCCGCGCCGGGGCCTTCGATGATCCCGTACGTGACCGAGGCCAGCAGGATAAGCACGAGGGCCTGGCCCAGCGGGTCGATGCGGCGCGGTTTCGGCGCCCGCGACTCGGGCACGAACAGGGCGGTCAGCGCGATGGCGGCGATGCCGACCGGCACGTTGAGCCAGAAGATCGACCGCCAGCCCAGCGACTCGACCAGCACGCCGCCGACCAGCGGTCCGAGAGCCATGCTGAGGCCGACCACGCCGCCCCACACGCCGATCGCCCGGGCCCGCTCGCGCGGCTCGGTGAACGTGTTGGTGATGATCGACATGGCTACCGGGTTGAGCATCGAGCCGCCGACCGCCTGCACCATCCGGAACGCGATCAGCCAGCCCAGGCCCGGGGCGACGCTGCACAGCAGGGAACCCACGGTGAACAGGGCCAGCCCGGTCTGGAAGGTGCGGCGGCGGCCCACCCGGTCGGCGGTGCTCCCGGCCAGGATCAGCAGGCTGGCCAGCACGAGCGTGTACGCGTCGATCACCCACTGCAGACCGGCCACCGACGTGTCCAGGTCGGTCCGCAACGCCGGCAGCGCGATGTTCACGATGGTGTTGTCGAGCCCGACGATGAACAGGCTCAGACAGCAGATGGCCAGCACGAGGGCGCGGCGGCGGGGACTGAGGTCGGGCACTCTACGAGTTCTACCGCCCGGGACCCGGTTCCACGCCTGTCCGGGCAAGTACTTAACGTCACAATCTAATTCGGTGGAGCTCGCGGACGGCCATGTAGACGAACAGGCCGCCGGCCAGCAGGCCACCGAGGGCGGCCTGTCGGCTCTCGCCGTCGCGGGAGTCACTCAGCACGTAGACCGTGGCCGCGAAGCAGCCCAGCGCCAGCAGCGCCCACAGCACGGCGATCAGCCGGTGACGGCGGCTCTGCGGGGAGGCTCGGGCGCGGCGGGGCTTCGGGATGGCCTCCGGGTCGCGGGCCGGCATGGGAATGCGCAGGTGGGGCGGGATGTGCGGGTCGAGGGCCCGGACGGCGTCGGCGCCCCGGCGATAGAGGGTCGGCTCGAGCGACACGGTGGTGGCGTCCAGCCCGACGAACAGGCGACGGCCGTCGGGCCAGGACAGGACGGCGGCGCAGGCGTCCAGCCGTACGGTGGCGGAAGCGGAACGCTCCACCACGGTGATGCCCTCCGGCCCGGCCAGGACAGTTTCCGGATGCCCGGCCAGCGCGCGATAGGAGGCCCCGGCCACCGGGGCGGGACCGGTCTCGGCGGCCGGATAGTCGCTGAGGGTGTACCCGCCGTGCGCGTGCGGGGGAGTCATCAGCAGGCCGGTCCGCTCGGCCGCCCGCCCGCAGGCCACGACGTCGGCCACGGTCACCGCGGCCAGCCCGTCCGCCAGCTCGGCGGTGGTGCGCAGCGGGCGACCGGTCAGCACCTCGCGGGCCAGCCAGGGCAGCCGGGCCACGTCGACGCCGGGGTGCCGCAGCGCCTCGAGCCGCCGGGCGACCACGCCGGTCACGTCCTCCGGTTCGATCCGCCCGGCCCGTACGGCCCGCAGCACCTGCGTGAACCCGCCCAGCACGGCGTCCTGCTTCTCGGGCAGCGCGTCGGCCAGCGCCGTGATCACCGCCTGCCCGTCGCCGCGGGGGCTGTAGTCCGTGCGTACGGTGTAGGACAGCCCGGTGTCGTGGCGCAGCTCGCGGTACATCACGCGTTCGAGCGCGCCGGTGAACACGGGAGCGGCGTCGCTCTCGGCCACCACGGCGTCCCAGGCCACCGCGTCGGCCGAACCGGGGTAGGACGCCGGCAGCACGGGCAGGACCGACGACGCCGGGGGCAAGGGTTCCCGTACGCCGGAAGGAAGTCGCAACCGCAGCCCGGCCGGCACGTCGCCGCCCGCCACCCACAGAACCGCGTTGTCCCGGGTGAAATAGCGGCCCGTCCAGTGCCGCACGTCGCCGGCGGTGATCGCGTGCAGGCCCCACTCGGGCATCCCGGGCAGGCCGAAGCCGCTCGCGCCGTGCCGCCACACCGCCAGCGAGCCCGCGACACCGGTGCCATGCCCGGCCGCCTCCGTACGCAGGATGCCCTTCTCCGCCTCGAGCCGGGACAGCGGCGGCGCGGCCAGCGAGTCGCACACGAGCGTCAGGAACCGGGCCACCTCGGGCTCGGTGCCCTGCACGTGGAACGACGTGAAGGCGGCGGCGGTGGAACCGTTGTGGTGGTAGTCGCCGTGACCGAGCGGGTGCAGGACGAGATGCTCGATCAGATGCGTGATGCCGCTGCGGGGCAGGGTCTCGTCGGCCTGCCCGACCCGGAACACCAGCCCGGCCCGCATCGGCCCGTCCCCGTCCCCGATCACCGCCGGGATCCCGTCGACCTCGGTGTGCCGGATCATCGCCAGGCGCCCGCCCGCTTGCGGTGCTTGCGGATCTGCCAGGCCGGCATGCCCAGATATTGCCAGGGCTGCTTGGTGCCGACGTTGCCGAGCAGGCCGAACAGATGCTGGGCGCCGCGGTTGTCGCCGAGCAGGCTGAACACCATCGCGAACGAGCTGGCCGCCCACTCCCAGCCGTACCAGCGCCGGAACTCCGGGCTCCAGACCGACCGGTGGGCGGCGTCATAGAGCTCCGCCCGTACGGGTTCCTGGCGCAGATGCCGGGTGATGGCCCCGGCCACCAGCAGCTCCTGCTTCGTGCCCGCGAACCCCTGTTCGATGTGCGCGTCGGCCACCAGCGCGGCCTGCGGGAACCCGGGCGGCGCGGCCAGCATCGCCTCGCGGGCGAACGCGTGCGCTTGCTCCCACGAGCCGCCCCACTTCGGGCACAGCTGCTGCACCATGGACTGCTGGGCCGGCAGGTGGTGCGGGTCGGCCAGCGCGCACCGGTCGTAGCGGCGGCGCACCTCGCTCTGGCCCACCTGCAGGCCGCGGCCGGAGAGCAGCAGCTCGTGCCACACGGCCGGGTCGCGCGGATTGACGGCCGACGCCTCGAGCAGCACGGCCTCGGCCCGGCGCAGCCACTCGTGGAACTTGGCGAACTGGCGGCGGGTGACCTGCTCGGCCGCGGCGTCGGTGCGGATCCGCCAGCCCGTGGTGATCAGGTGGGCTCCGAGCATCGCGCCCGCCGTCGTGTCGGCCGGGTCGAGGCTCAGCACCCCGGCCAGGAAATCCGGCTCCTCCTGCTCTTCGCCGCAGGTGTGGATGATGCCGCTGCGCAACCCGGGCGGGGTGGCGTCGAGCAGCCGGCGCACGGCCGGCCAGTCGTGCGCCTGCATCGCGGCCCGCGCCGGGGCGAACTCGGGGTAGGCCGCGCCGGGGTCGAGGAGAACTTCGGGCCCACCGGACACGACGGCAGCCTAATCGACTGCCGCGAATCCGGGGGCCCTCATCCTTACGACCTCCGGAACACCGGCATGGTGTCGAGCGTCGAGGTGACCTGCTGGGTCGTCCCGCCGCGGTAGACCCGGCCGGTGAAGTAGTCGGTCCACCTGCTGCCCGGCGGGAACCAGACCGTGGTGGTGGCGGTCGTGCCGGGCGTGGTGACCGGGGCGACCAGCAGGTCGGGGCCCAACAGATACTGCGAACCCGCGGTCGCGTACGCCTCCGGCTCCGACGGATAGGCCAGGTACATCGGGCGGGTGATCGGCGTGCCGGTGCGGGTCGCCTCCTGCGCCGCGCGATAGACGTACGGCTGCAGCTTGGCCCGCAGTTGCAGGAACTTCTTGGCCGAGGCGTTCGCGGCCGGGCCGTACTGCCACGGCAGACGGTCGCTGTGGTTGGAGTGCAGCCGGTCGATCGGCTGGAACGTTCCGAGCTGGACCCACCGGGCGTACAGGTCGTCGGGGAGCTGGGTGCTGCCGGGCTCGGCGCCGGGCCGGGTCGACAGGCCGCCGGTGTGTCCACCGATGTCATGGCTGATCGCGGCCAGCCCGGTCGCGGCCGACTCGCCCGGCGTGTAGCCGACCTGGAACTCCAGCGACTCCCAGGTCGACACCGTGTCACCGGTGAAATGCAGGGTGGTCCGCTTGTCGGCCCACGGCCCGGTCGGCACGGCGGTCGGGCTGCCGTAGCCGCCGGCCTGCAGCGACCCGTAGGCCCGGGAGAACGCGAAGCCGTCCCGCTGGGCGTACTGCTGGTTGATCCATGCGTCCGGTGTCACGCCTTCGAGCGAGGAGCGGGAGCTGTCGCAGCACCAGTCCAGCCACCAGAAGTCCGTGCCCTTGGGCGCCATCTCGGTGTGCAGCTGGAAGTAGGCGGCGAGCTGGTCGGGATCGCCGAAGTCGAACGTGTAGCAGTCGGCGCCGCTGTTGCAGCCGGTGCGCTGCAGCTTGCCCTTGGCCGTGGCCTGTGTGCGGGCGAACCGCGGGTCGGAGCCGAGGATGCTGGGGTGCACGTTCAGGCTGGTGTGCAGCCCCTCGGCCTTGATCCAGTCGAAGAACGCCTGGGGGTCGGGAATGCGAGCGGGGTCGAGCGACCAGCCGTTCCACTTGTCCGGCGCCTTGACATCGGTGTCCACGACCAGCACGTCCAGCGGCACCTTCTCGGCGCGGAACCGGGCCACGATCTGCTGGAACTCGGCGGCGGTGCGATCGAAGTACTCCGAATACCAGACCCCGTACGCCCACCGCGGGAGCAGCTTTGTCGGGCCGGTGAGTGTGGCTAGCTCGCGCAGGGCGCGCCGGTAGTCCTGGCCGTAGGCGAAGACGTATCCGTCCTGGCCCTTGCTCGTCCGGGGAGTGACCTTGCCGGTGCCGGGCTTGTCCTTGCCGTCTGCGGGCTTGTCCTTGCCCGCTCCGAGCTTGTCCTTGCCGGCCCCGGGCTTGTAGAGCGCGGAGGCGGAATCGTCGAGCAGCGTCCAGCCGTCCTGGTAGAGGAGGCCCGGCTCGGTCAGCGCCGCGCCGTTGACGCCGTCGAGCCCGCGCCGGTAGCCGCCGAGCGGGGCGTGCGGGGCCAGCAGCGGCGAGCCCGGGCGGGTCACGGCGACCGTGTCCACGTTGACATTGCAACTGTCGTCGGCCGGGCACCCGAGGACCACCGTGTTGGTGCCGGCCTCCAGGGCGACGGGCGTTTGCACCGTACGCCAGTAATCCCACCCGCTGGTCGGCGCGAGCGACACGGTCCGGCCGTTGACGGTCATCGTGCGGGTCCGGGCCGCTTGCGCGCCGGCCTTGCCGTTGGCGTAGCGAAGCTGCAGCCGATAGGTGCCGCGCGCGGGCACCCCGGTCACGGTGATGCTGCTCGACGCCCCGGAACGTTCCAGGCCGGCCAGGAAGCCGTCGCCGGAGTAGCCGTTGTGGTCGGCCGCGGACTTCGCCCCGCCGGTCAGGGTGCCCTCGTCGGCCTCGCACACCGAGCCGAAGGCGCACGGGCGGGGCGCGGGCGGCGCCGGAGCGGGATAGGCGGCGCCCGGCTCGACCAGGGCCAGGCTGTCGATGTTCACGTTGCCGGAGTCGGTGGCCGTCCGGACGACGCTGATCTCGTGCCGGCCCGCGGGCAGGTCGAGCGGCACGGTGGCCACGGCCCAGGTGTCCCAGTTCGCCGTGGGCGGGAGCGAGAGCGTACGGGTCGTGCCGTCGACCGCGACGGTCAGCGTCCGCGTGGTGTTCTGCCCGTCCCCGCCGGTGCTGTTGGCATAGCGGACGGCGAGGTCGAGCCGGCCGCCCGCCGTCGCCGTGAACGCCAGCGTGTCACCGGTGCCACCGAAACCGGCCGCGAACCCCTTGCCCGTGTATCCGATGTGGTCGGTCGCCACCCCCGGCCCACGCAGGTCGAGCGATTCGGCCTCGCACAGCTGCCCCGCCGCGCACTCCGGCGGGTAGTGCCCGGCCCACGGCGCCGCGGTGACCGTCTGGCGGCCGCTGCGCAGCTTGATGTCGAGGTTGCTCGCCGTGAACGGGCCCGAGTTCACCTTGTAGCGCAGCGTGAGCGCTCCGGTGTCGATGGTCAGCCAGCCCTTGTCCGTACGTTTGGTGAAGCGCACGGCCCCGAACTCGTCGCGCCCGATCACGTTGAACGTGGCGGCGTCGGTGAACCGGCCGTCCGGCGCGTACTCCGTGCGGATCAGCGTCGGCGACAGCACCTCGAAGCGGGCGTGGCCCGAGGTCACCTCGGTCGACGGCCGATGCGCCTGAGCGGGGGAGGGAAGCGTCACGACCAGGAGGGCGACCACCAGCGCGGGACTTTTCTTGGGCACTTGGACCTCACAGACCACGATGAACCTCAATCGTTTACAACGTTGTCATCGGCCGGAATCAAAGTCAACTTCCCGGCGGGTCCTACACTGCGGTCACTTATGGAGACGCTGCCTTACACCTCGACGTGGCCGGCCGAATGGACCGGGCATCGCCGCCCCCGCCGCCTGCTGTTCGGAGTTCTCTATCTCGGCGCGCTAGCCCTCTTGTCCGCGGCCGGTTCCGTCTGGCAGCTGCTCTACGACGACGCCGGGCAGGCAGTCTTCTTCGGCGCCGCCGCACTTTTCCTGGCCCACGTCGCCGCGCTGTGCTTGTTCGGTTACCGCGGCGCCCGGCGCCGTCCAGACACCACAGGCGTACGCCGTACGGCCGCGGGCTTGATCTTCCGCTACGCCGCCGGAGCCACCTACCTGGTCACCGCGACGCTGGCCATGACCGCCGCCGCGGCCGCCTTATACGCCGTGGCCGCCGCGTCCGCCGGCTCGTGGCTGACCGCGGCCCTGTTCACAATCCTCGCCCTGCCGATGTTGCTGTTCCTGCTCGTAATGCTGCGGCTCGTGCCGGGCGAGCTGGTGATCGGCCCCGACGGCGTGCACCACCGAGGGCTGACGTTCACGCACTTCGTGCCGTGGATCGCTGTCACCTCGGCCACCGCCTCCTGGGATCGCGGGCCCGGCATCACGATCGGCTTCATCGGATCGCCGGACACCCGCTCGCGCGACTACCTGGGGCGTTCGATGTCCGCCCCGGAAACCGTGAGTGGTCGCTGGTTGGCGGCGGATCCGTCGTTGGCGTTGGTCGCCCTGCGGCACTACATCGGCCACCCGGAACACCGGTGGGAGCTCACCACTGCGGCTGCCCTGGAGCGCATCGCCCGGGGCTGAAACCACCGGCCGGCTTGGGGCCGCAGGGCGGCTTGAGGCCGCCGGCTGGCTTGAGGCCGCAGGGCGGCTAGGCCATCGGCTGCCTTGGGGCCGCAGGGCGGCTTGAGGCGACCGGCTGTCTTGGGGCCGCAGGCCGGCTTGGGGCCACCGGCTGGCTTGGGGTCGCCAGGCGAGAGCCCTCCGCCGTGGGCGGTTGAGCGACTCCGGCAGGCGGCCGCTCCTCCCAATTCTGCCGATTGCGTGCAGCTCACGGACCGTCGCAGCCCCGCCCTCATGATCACCTCAGCCGTCTAACCCGCCCTCCCTGGGGGCCTCCAGCCAGCCCTGATTATGGCCGACGCCGCCGGTCTTCGAGAGTGCGCCTGTGGACAAGTCGCCATTGTGGACAACTCAAATGCCTACTTGAGCACGCCTAGGATGCTTCGACCGCGACAAGACTTTCAGGCTAGCCTCCTAGGATGCTTTAGGGGTTGTGACGCGGCGGGTTGGAACGCAGCCTCGAGCACAGCTCAACCAAGGCGGCGGCACGGCGATGCCGGTCGGGGGCTGCGCCGTGCGGTGCGGCGGTGGGGTTGGACCTTGAGGGCTGCGGGATACGGGATGCGGTGGCGCTGCGCGGTGCTGTGGTGGGGTTGGACCTTGGGGGCTGCAGGATGCGGGATGCGGTAGCGCCCTGCAGTGGGGTTGGACCTTGGGGCTGCCGGATGCGGTGGCGCTGCGCGGTGCGGTGGGCGGTGGGCCTGAGCGGTGAGCGGTGTGGAACTGGGCGGTGGCGCTGCGCGGTGCCGTGGGCTTGACCGGCGCGGCGGTGAGCGGTGTGGAGCTGGGCGGTGGCGCTGCGCGGTGGCGCTGCGCGGTGCCGTGGGCTTGACCGGCGCGGCGGTGAGCGGTGGCGCTTCGCCGTGGGGTGGGCGGTGGGCCTGAGCGGCTCGGCGGCGAGCGGCGTGGGGCTATGCGCTGAGGTGGTGCGGTGAGGTGATGCGGCCTGCGCGCCTGGCGCTGAGGCAAAGCACCATGGGCAGCGCGAGATTATGCGGATCAGGCTGCCAGATGGGACTGCTCAGCGAGATGGGCAAACCAATACCTCGCCCGGCCACGGTCGGCAAGAGCCGGCAGCCTCGCCACATCTGGTTCAGGCGTGGCTGAGGCGGCCGGCTACGGCCCGATGGGCGCGCGGCGGGCGGTAATCGGCCCGCCCGCCCTCTTTCAGCGGTCCAGCAACTGAGCCAGATGCATGGCCGGCCGATCGCGCAGGTCGGCCACTTGGGTCCGGCACGAGAAGCCGTCGGCCAGGACCAACGCGTCGGGGGAGGCGTCCAGGGCCGGCAGCAGTTGTTGTCCGGCTACGGCGACCGAGACCTCGTAGTGGCCGATTTCGACCCCGAAGTTGCCGGCCAGGCCGCAGCACCCGGACAGACGGCGGACCTGGGCGCCGGTGGCGGTGAGCAAGTCGGCGTCGGCCTTCCAGCCCAGGACGGCGTGGTGGTGGCAGTGGGGCTGCGCGACCACCTCGACGCCGGACAGGTCGGGTGGGGTCCAGCCGGGGGTTTCGGCCAGCAGTTCGGCCAGCGTGCGGACCGAAGCGGCGACCGTGGCGGCGTCGGGGGAGCCGGGGAGGAGTTCGTGGATGTCGGAGCGGAGGACGGCCGTGCAGGACGGTTCGATGCCGACGATGGGGACGCCGGCTCGGGCGTCGGCGGCGAGCGTTTCCACCGTACGGGCAAGGATCTTCTTGGCCGAGTCGAGCTGGCCGGTGGTGATCCAGGTGAGGCCGCAGCAGACCGAGCCGGACGGCAGGCGGGGGTCGTAGCCGGCGGCGCGCAGGACGCGGACGGTTGCTTCGGCGACTTCGGGGGAGAACGCGTCGGAGAACGAGTCGGCGAACAGGACGACGGGGGTGCCGCCGCTGGGCGTGGGTTTGAAGGTGCGGCGGAAGGGGCGGCGGGCGAAGGCGGGGACGGAGCGGCGTTTGTCGACGCCGGCGAGCCAGAGGGCCAGGCCGCGGACCAGGGGCAGGCGGGTGCCGAGGTTGGCCAGGCGCGGGGTCCAGCCGGCCAGGCGGGCCCAGAACGGCAGGCGGCCGAGCGTGTAGTGCGAACGTGGGCGCCGCTTGCCCTTGTAGGTCTGGTGCAGGACCTCGGACTTGTAGGTGGCCATGTCGATGCCGGTGGGGCAGTCGGAGGCGCAGCCCTTGCAGGACAGGCACAGGTCGAGCGAGTCGTGGACCGAGGGGTGTGACCACGGCAACTCGCCGCGGACGACTTCCTGGAGCACCCGGGCCCGGCCGCGGGTGGAGTCCTTTTCTTCGCGGGTGGCCAGATAGGACGGGCACATCACGCCGCCGGCCGCGGAGTTGTCGGCCCGGCATTTGCCGACGCCGGTGCAGCGGTGCACGGCCTGGGCCAGGTCGCCGCCGTCGTGCGGGTAGGCCAGGGCCAGCCCGGTGAGCGGGAAGGCGGCGGGGCGCACGTCGGCGTCGACCGGGTCGGGGTCGACCAGCACGCCGGGGTTGAGCAGGTTGCCGGGGTCGAACGCGTGTTTGATGCCGGCGAACAGCGCGATCGCGTCGGGTGAGTACATGTGCGGCAGCAGTTCGGAGCGGGCCCGGCCGTCGCCGTGTTCGCCGGAGAGGGAGCCGCCGAACTCGCCGACCAGTTTGGCCGCGTCGATCAGGAAGTCGCGCATCACCTTGGTGCCGCCGGGCTGGTCGAGCGGGAAGTCGAGCCGGACGTGCATGCAGCCGTCGCCGAAGTGGCCGAAAGGCGCCGAGCTCATCCCGTACGTGGCCACGAGCTCGTCGAACCGGGCCAGGTAGGCGCCGAGCCGCTCGGGTGGGACGGCCGCGTCCTCCCAGCCGGGCCAGGCGGGGCGGTCGGCGGGGGAGCGGCCGGCCAGTCCGGCGCCGTCCTCGCGGATGCGCCACAGCCGGGCCTGGGTGGCCGGGTCGGTGACGACCAGCGCGTCGTCGGCGATGCCGGCGGCGGCGAGTTTGCGGGCCCGCGATTCGACCTCGCCGGGGTCGTCGCCGGCCAGTTCGACGAAGAGCCAGGCGCCTCCGCGGGGGAGCGGGGGAACGGCGGCGGCGCCGCGGCGGGCGCGCAGCACGTCGAGCAGCCGGGAGTCGAGGCCTTCGCACGAGGTCGGGCCGTGGGCGACGACGGCGGGGGAGGCCTCACCGGCGGCGACGATGTTTTCGAAGCCGAGGACGACCACCACGCGTACGGGGGAATCGACGACCAGACGCACGGTGGCCTTGGTGATGACGCCGAGCGTGCCTTCGGAGCCGACGAAGGCCTGGGTGAGGTCGAAGCGTTCGGGCAGCAGGTGCTGCACCGCGTAGCCGGAGACCTGGCGGCCGAAGCGGTCGAACTCGGTGCGCGCGGTGGCCAGGTGCTTGCCGACAACCTGCTTGAGGTTGTCGACCACGGGACCCTGCGGCGCGGTCGTGTCGAGTTTGTCGCCGGCCGCCGTGAGGAGTTCGAGCGCGACCACGTTGTCGGAGGTGCGCCCGTACGCCAGGGAGCGCGACCCGCAGGCGTTGTTGCCGATCATGCCGCCGATGGTGCAGCGCGGCCAGGTCGAGGGGTCGGGCCCGAACCGTACGCCGTGGGGGGCGGCCGCTTTCTGCAGGACCGCGTGCACGGTGCCCGGCTCGACCACCGCCGTACGGGCGCCGGGGTCGATCTCGAGCACCCGGTTGAGGTGGCGGGAGAAGTCGAGCACGATGCCCCGGCCGACCGCGTTGCCCGCCACCGACGTGCCGGCGCCGCGTGACGTGAACGGCGTGCCGGTTTCGCGGGCGACGGCCAGCGCCGCAGCCACCTCGTCGACGTGCCGGGGACGCACCACGGCCAGCGGCGGAATCCGGTAGAGCGAGGCGTCGGACGCATACATGCCCAGCGTACCGGCGTCGGACCGCACCTCGAGCCCGGCCTTTTCGAGCGCACCCACCACGTCGTTCATGGGTAACATGTTACTCGTGCCGATGCTGAGCCTCCCGTCCGAGGCCCCTTCCCTGGCCGACGCCGTCGCTCAGGCCGTCCGGGACGGGGTCGCCTCCGGTGAGCTGCGGCCCGATCAGACCTATTCGGTCTATCAGCTGGCCGACCTGCTCGGCGTCTCGCGCAGCCCGGTCCGCGAGGGCCTGCTGCGGCTGGCCGAGGCGGGCCTGGTCGAGATCCGGCGCAATCGCGGCTTCCGGGTGCTGCCTCCGCGCGCCCACGACATCGAGGAGATCGTCGAGATCCGCCTGGCCCTGGAACCCGCCGCGGCCTTCAAAGCCGCCCATTCCGGTACGGAGGAGGAGCACGCGGCCCTCCGGCAGGCGCTCGCCGAGATGGCGTCGGCGGCCGCGCGCGACGACGAGGCCGCGTTCTGGCCGGCCGACCGCGCGCTGCACGACCTGCTGCTGCGCACGGCGGGCAACAACCGCTCGGCCGCCATCGTCGCCCAGTTGCGGTCCACGACGGCCCTGCTCGGCCCGCCCACCACCGCGAGCGGCCGCACCCTCGCCGAGATCCTGGCCGAGCACGAGCCGGTGGTGACCGCGGTCCTGCGGCGCGACGGTCCAGCCGCCGAGGCCGCGATGCGGTCCCACCTGGAGGCGACCGGCCGGCTGCTGACGGCCCGGCTAACCTGCTTGGGCCGGTCCGGCAAGTAACGCAGGCCGTCGGGAACAGGGCCGGCTCACCGCACGTATCCGGTGAGCCGGCCCAGGTCCGCTACGGGAAGGGGTGCGGAACCCGGCGGATCTCCTCCTCGCTCAGGGGGGTGGTGCGGCCCTCGAAGCCGCGGAAGGCGGTGCGCAGGCGGGGCATCTGCAGGGCCCGCTGACGGTTCCAGCCGAAGTCGATCGGGAGCAGGCCCGGGGCCACCGCGCACACCGTGTGGATGCCCATGCGGCGCTGCTCGGGGGTGGTCTGGTCGACGATGATGACGTCGATGCCGGCGTCGGCCAGCTGGTCCACGCAGGTGGTCAGGTCGGTGCGCAGGTCGCGGCCGAGGGCGGGGGAACGGCCGTGCCCGTACGCCTCGCCGACCGTCAGGACCTCGACCGGGTTCTCGTACGACCGGGCGTGGTGGCGCATTTCCGGCAGCCCGAACAGCCGGGGGTGGTCGTCGAGCTTGCCGACCAGGTTGTAGTCGGCCGCCATGGCTTCCAGGGACTCCCGGCGTTCGCGTACCTGGCGGGGCAGGTGCGGGGTGTAGCAGAGCACCTCGGACAGGGCCGCCTCGATGGCCGCCTCCGGGTCGAGGCTCGCGCCCCCGGCGAAGCACAGCGCGCCCAGGTCGCCGTCGCGGCGGACGGCCAGCGCGGTGATGGCCGGGATGCTCAGGTCGATCCGGCTGTCGAACACGTGGGCGTCGTAGCCGAGCAGGCCCAGCCGGTCGACCATCGACCGGATCTCGGGGCGGGTCGAGGAGGCCAGGTCGATCTCCACGGTGGGCGCGTTGCCGTACCAGTTGAGCAGGAAGGAGTCGCGTTCGACGAGTTCCAGCACGGCGTGCAGGGCGGCTTCTTCGACGCACCCGCCGGAGGCGCAGCCGTTGGAGCATTCGAAGACGAAGTTGTCGTTCTCCAGGTACGAGCCGTAGTAGACGAGCCGGCGCGGCACCAGGACCGGCTCCTCACGGCCCAGCGAATAGCCCCACACCCACGGGATCGGCCGGTCGGGGTCGAACGGGTCGATCTCGGGGTCGCTCGCGTAGGCCGCGTCCGTGTAGTGGCCGAGCGCGAGCGGGTGCATGGCCCGGTCGGCGACGTCGCTGTACGCCTTGAGGATGGCCGCCTCGGGCCGCCGCGGGTGGATGCCGGCGTACCGTTCCAGGCCCTCCAGGAAGGCCAGCCGTTTGCTCGTGCCGAACGAGTTGGCCTGCCCGCTCCAGGTGATGTCGCTGAGCCCGGCGTGGCTGCGGACGAAGACGCTGCCGGCCATCGGGGCGTTGGTCGGGGACGTGACGTCGAGCCAGGTGCCGGGGCCCAGCGCGCCCGAGGCCGGGTTGGCCAGCGCGCCGGTGGGGATGGGGAAGTCGGCCGCGGCCGCCACCCGGAAGTCGGTCGGTGACTTCTTGGCCCGCGGCTCGAACGTGAGCACCGCGGCGTCGCGTGACGGCTCGGCCGGCGGCGAGCAGACCAGGCAGCGCGGCTCCGGGAGCAGGGGATAGGTGGCGTGTTCGAGGGTGCCCAGTTGCAGCAGGGTGACCTGGGGCAGTTCGAGGTCGGCCGGGGTGTGCCAGTCGCTCGGGCTCAGGGCCGCGGCCGAGGGCGGGCGCAGCAGCGTCTGCTGCACCAGCGCCCAGACCACGTCGACGAGCAGGTCGGGCAGGGTGGGCCAGGCGCCGATCGGCATGATGGTCGCCGGGCCCTCCAGGGCCTCGCGCTCCGAGCGGTTGCGCAGGCGCTGCCACCGGCTGCCCAGGCACTGCCCGCAGACGGTGTCCCGGCCGCCCCACGGGCCGATCAGAATGCTGCTCCCCCCGACGTGGACCCGGGCCCGGGAGCGGGCGGCGGCCCGCTCGCCGGGGTCGAGGATGTTTTCGCTGCCGAGCGCGGAGACCTCGATGATGCCGGAGTGGCCGGCGGCCCGCAGCCGGTCGGCCAGGCCTTCCTGGAGGGCGAGACGGGCCCGCTCGTACGGCGCCGTGACGCCGGGCGACAGTGTGACGGTCATGGGAAACCCTCGCCTCAGGAGTTGTTGCTCCAGCGGAAGTAGCGCAGAGCCACCCCGCTGAAGAGGACGGTGACGCCGGCGAAGACCGCGACGGGCAGGATCCAGCCGGCCGCCGGCATGGACTCGCCGCGCAGCCCGGCCGAGATGCCGTCGTTCATGTAGCGCAGCGGCAGGACGTTGGACACCGCCCGCAGCCAGTCGGGCATCATCGCCAGCGGCAGGAATGCGCCGGACAGGAACGCCATCGGCACCATGACCGCGTTGGCCACCGCGGCGACGGCCTCGGCGGTGTCGGCGAACGTGCCGATGACCGCGCCGATCGCCATGAACGCGACGGTGCCGAGGACCAGGAACGGCAGCGCGGCGGGCCAGCTCGACGCGAGCGCCAGGTTGAACGGCGGCAGCAGGGCCACCAGCACGAACAGCAGCGCCTGGGCCAGCGCGATGACGATGGTCAGCACCACCCGGGCCGCCATCACCGCGGGCAGCGAGGCCGGGGTCATCCGGATCAGGCGCAGCAGGTCGCTGGCCCGCCAGTTCATCAGCGTGAAGGCCACCCCGAAGACGCTGGCGCTGGCGACACCCCAGGAGAGCACGCCGGGCGCCACGAAGTCGATGTAGTGGAACGGCGTGCCCTCGACGGGCTGGCCGCTGAAGATGAGCCCGAACACGACCAGGAACAGCAGCGGGAACGCGAACGTGAAGAAGACGGTCGTCTTGTCGCGCAGGGCGACCTTGCGGTTGGCCCGCAGGAGGGCGGCGTACGGGGTCATCGGTTCTGCTCCTTGGCGATGAGGTCGAGGTACGCGTCCTCGAGTGTGGCGGCGCGGGTCTCCACATCGGTCAGGCTGATCAGCCGGCCGGCCGCGTTGAGGGTTACGGCCAGCGAGTGGGTGGTGAGGACCAGCCGGTCGCCGTCGGACTGCACCGAGCCGACGCCGTCGAGGCCCTTCGCCTCGGCCTCGCTGAGCCGGCCGGCCGGGATGACCAGGCGGTCCGGGGCGATCGACCGGGCCAGGGCGGTCGGGGTGTCCAGGGCGATGATCCGGCCGTCGACGATGATGCCGACGCGGTCGCACAGGATCTGCGCCTCGTCGAGGTGGTGGGTGGTGTAGACGATCGTGCGGCCGCTGCGCTTGAGCTCGCGCAGGACGTCCCAGAGCTCGCGGCGGGCCTGCGGGTCCAGGGCCGCCGTGGGCTCGTCGAGGAAGATCAGGTCGGGTCCGTGGGCGAGGGCGGCGGCGATGGCGAGCCGCTGACGCTGCCCGCCGGACAGCTTGGTCACCCGGATGTCGGCCGACTCGGTGAGGCCGACCAGTTCCAGGGCCTCGGTGGCGTCGCCCTGGCCGTAGAGCGCGACGACCGTCTCGAGGTGTTCGCGGGCGGTCAGGCCCGGGAAGAACGCGGCCGACTGGGTCTGCACGCCGAGCCGGGTCAGCAGCTTCGGGTTGCGGGGCGTGGGCGACATGCCGAGCACGGAGATCCGGCCGGCGTCGGCGTCGCGCAGGCCCTCCATCAGCTCGAGCAGGGTGGACTTGCCGGCGCCGTTCGGGCCGAGCAGCCCGAAGAACTCGCCGCTGTGGATCTGCAGGCTCACCCCGGCCACGGCGTGCTTGGCGCCGTAGCGCTTCTCGACCCCGGTCACCTCGACGGCGACGGGCGGCTGCGCTTCGAGCCCGACGGGCGACGACCCGGGGTGCGCGTTCGCGATTGTCATGCGGTGCCTCCGCGGCTGTACTGGACGAATTTGGCGGCGAGCACACCGCCGAGGAACAGGGCGAGCGACATGTCGGCGATCAGGACGGCGCCGTCCCCGGCCAGCGATCGGACCAGGTTGTGCACGGCGACGGCGCCGCCGAGCACGAGCGCCAGCAGCAGGGCCGGGGCGCCGATCCCGTACAAGCCGAAGATCCACCGCAGCCGGCGCGGGTAGCCGGGCGCCCGGCGGCGCAACGTCGCGAGGAGGAACTCGCGGCTCTCGTCGGCCAGCCGGATCATGCCCAGCGACGATGACAGCACCCGGTAGCCGTCCATCGGCGGCACCGGCAGCAGGCAGATCAGGATTTGCGCGAGCCCGGCCACCACGATCGCGGCCAGGACGCTGCGGGCCGCCTCGCCCAGCGGCGCGAACAGCCAGACCGCGGCGACCGGGCCGAACATCAGCAGGTTCACCCCGACGCCGGCCACCGCCACCGCCACCTGCCGGGCCCGGCTGGGCAGGAACAGCAGGTCGTCGACCTTGCAGTAGGCCAGCACCACCCCGAACCGCCAGAACACGCCGATCTCGCTGACCGTCCCGCCGCAGCGCCGCGCCACGACGGCGTGCGCGAGTTCGTGGACGACGACGGCCACCCACAGTGCCGCCAGCACCGCGAAGACGAGCGGCGGACGTTCGAAGATGGCCCAGGCGTCCCGGAACAGCGCCGCCCCGGACACCGCCGCCACACAGGCCGCGACGGCCAGCGTGAGCAGCGGGATCCACACGGCCCGGCGCAGCAGGAAGCCGAACCGGTCGGCGAACGCGCCGGGGCCGGCCAGCGCCAGCGAGCCGAAGAACACGTTTCCCGTACGCCGGCGGCGCGGCACGGTCCCGGCGGGCCCGGCGGGCGCGCCGATCAGGCCCCGGGCGTACAGCAGGCCGAGCAGTTGCTGCCACGCCGCGGCGTCCAGGCCCCGGCCGAACTGCTGCTCGTACTCGTCGCCGAGGGCCCGCAGGCTGCGGGCCCCGTCGAGGCGCGAGATGAGGAACGATTCCTTCGGTCCGACCTCGTACGACTTGTTGCCGGTGGGCTCGCGCACCAGGTGCACCTCGCGGACCCCGCGCGTGTAGGCGCGGCTGACCCGCACCGCCGGCCCGACCGCGGGGCGACTGTCCAGCAGGGCGTCGGCCGTCATCTCAGCCCACCTCCACGGGCTCGTCGGCCAGGCAGCGGGACAGCACGTGCGACAGGTAGCCCTCGTCGGTGACGGTGACCCCGATGCGGTTGTTCGTCATGTGCAGGTACGACGACAGCAGCCGCGGCATCGCCTGCTCGGGATCGGTGACGACGGCGGTCTCGGTGCCGTCGAAGTTGCTGAACTCGAGCCGGCCCGCGACCGTCAGGGCCCGGGCCCGGGAGGCCAGCTCGACGCAGTGGTCGGCCCAGGCGGCGTACATGTCCGGCAGCAGGTCGTGGCGGCCGGTGGCGATCGCGTGCCGGATCGTGGCGAACTGCGGGCCGAGCCGGGGCGCGACCTCCGCCCGCCGGGCCTCGTACTTGTCCTCGTCGATGAACTCGGTGACGCTGAACGTGCGGCTCCAGTAGTCCGAGTACGCCTGCAGATAGCGGGCGAGCCCGTCGGTGTCGGCGATGAACGCGGCCGACATGATCATCATCAGCTGGGCGCCGCTGCCCAGCAGCACCGGCCGCATGTGGTAGTTCAGCGACCGGCCGGCCTCGATGGCCAGCTCGCTCGAGTAGCGGAAGTGCCACTCGCCCAGCTCCATGCCGGCCACCCCGCCGTAGCGGCTGTACTCGGGCTCGTACGGCTGATAGGCGTACGTGTTGTTGCCCCGGATCCGCATGTTGCCGGTCCCGTCGAGATACGGGTCGCGGGTGTCGCCGGGGAACTCGACGTCCAGCATCGTGTTGTAGATGCCGCTGAGGACCGAGCCGTCGAACTCGTAGAGGGCCGGCCGGCGGCGCAGGAACCCCTCGATCGCCGCCTCCGTGCGCCGCTTCACCTCGTCGGCGGCCTCGGGCGAGGCGGGCTTGAGCCGCAGCCGGACGTGCGGGCCCTCCAGCCAGTAGTTGATGAAGAACCAGTTCTCGATGAGCCCCTCGTCGGACAGCTCGCGCACCAGCGGGCGGACGCACTGCACCAGGACCGGTGTCGAGTTGGCGGCGTAGTAGATGTGGACTGCGACCCAGTCGGCCATGTCAGGCGCCTTCCTCGTAGCGGGAGATCGTCTCGACGGCCAGTTCGGCGAGGTGGGCGCCGCGCTCGGACCGCACGTGGGTGTGCTGCTCGTCGGGCAGCATCTCGGTGAAGGTGAGCTCGGCGTCCGGCGTGAGCATGCCGTCGAGCAGGAACAGCGAGAGCTGGCTGTCGAAGTCGACGTACTGCGGCTTGCCGGGCCGGCCCCGCTCGGTGTCGCGGGCCACCTTGACGAAGGCCCGGGCGGGCAGGCCGTGCTGCCGCCGCCAGCGCTGCCAGCCCAGGAACCAGTCGGTCGCGGCGACCGTGCCGTAGCGGGGCAACCCGCCCGCCGTGACCTGCCAGGAGCGCCGGCTGAGCACGACCGGGCCGAAGCGGATCCGCGGGCGCACGACCACCCCGTCGACGGCCGGCGGCTCGGCGACACCGGTCCACAGGTTGAGGCGGGCCATCGAGGTCGGCGCCAGCAGCAGCAGGGTGCGGGCGGTCTCGGGCAGCGCGATCGGCACCAGATAGCCCAGATAGACCGGGATGACCTCGCGGTCCAGCCGCCGCGAGCGCAGGGTCAGCCGGTTCTGCCCGCCGTCGTGGCGCAGGTAGAGGTCGTCGAACGTGAGCTGCGCGCCGCCCGGCACCGAGCCGCGCTCCCCGGGGCAGACGATCTGATAGTCGAGCATCCGCGGGTGCAGGTTGAGGTTGGTCGTGACAGCGCCGCCGGTCAGCTCGGCGAACACCGCGCCCTCGGGCTGGGAACGCCGGGCCTCGTCCCGGATGGCCGCGGCCAGATCCCCGGAGGCGGCGTCCGAGCCGTAGCAGTGGGCGAACCGGCTGAACGGGAACGCGAAACCGCCGTACACCTGGTTGAGCACGACCAGCGGGTCGTCGGCGGTGTTGGCCAGCTGGAAGAAGAAGCTGTGCAGGGCCGGAGCCGGGTCGACCCCGTCCAGCGGGCCGGCGACGGCGTCGATGAAGTCGCGGTCGAGCACGATGTCGGCCGTGGGCCGGTCCACGTCGTACCGGGAACGCATCTGCTCGATGACGGCGAGCCGGGCGTCGTCGACCCGCCGGACGCCGTCGAGGTTGAGCCAGTTGTCCTCGCGGAGATAGTCGCCGTTCTCGTCGACGTGCACGCGCCGCTCGCCGGACATCTGGTACTGGTCGAACAGGTCCTCGTGGAAGTCGTGGATGAAGCCCGCCAGGTCGTGGCACTCGCCGCCGGGGCCGTACCGCGCGGCGAAGAAGCCGGTGAGGGTCAGGCGCTGCAGCACGGTGATGTCGAAGGCGGGCAGGACCCGTTCGAGGTCCATGAGCGGCTCGCGCAGCAGCCCCTCCCACCCGGCCCGGTCGAGCCCCGGGGCCGGGCCGTCCGCGCTGACGTCCTCGTACACGATGGTCTGGGGCAGGGTGGCCCCGTCGTGGCCGAGCGTCGTCTGGATGGCCTCCAGATCGGTGCGCAGCCGCTGCAACAGCCCGCGCCGCTCGGCCGACGAGGCCTGCGGGTACGCCGCGACGCAGGCCATCGGCCCGTCGAGAGCATGGGCGACCGCGGTGGCCCACGGCCGGTCGAACGCCCACAGGTGCTCGCGCAGCGTCCGCAGGGGATTGTGGCTGTGCACGTCGATCTGCATGAACGGCGCCGAGATGATGCCCAGCCGCAGCAACGCCTCGAGATAGCGGGTGGCGTCGGCGGCCGAGCTCGACGTCTCCGCGGCCAGCCAGTCCACGATCGCGCCGAAGCGCAGGCCGGGCCGGTCCCGCAGGAACACCACCAGACGCTCGAGGGCGCCGGTGCGCTGCAGGAAGTACAGGCTCGTGGTGGCGGCGTCGAAGGTGGTCGCGACCGAGTCGTCCCCGGCCGTCACCCACCGCCGCACGTAGCGGACGCGGTTCTCGTCGAGCACCAGGTCGGTGGCCAGCGCGACCGGCACGTCGGCCAGACGCCCCGGATCCGAGGTGATCATCGTGGTCAGCCGGTTGACGACCACGACGCTGATCCGGGTGTTGCTGCGCCAGTCGCCCACCTCGAGCGGCTCGTGCACGCCGGCGCCGTCCTCGGTGAAGGCGGACCGGGCGATTCCGGTGAGGGTGCTGAACGGGCTGGGTTTGCCGGCCGCCCGATAGATGTAGGAGAGCAGTGAGCGGACCGTACGCCGTTCCTTCTTCGTCGGCACCGCCCGGCCCGCGATGAACGCGTCGAGGCCGTGCTCGAGCAGCGGCGACGCCATCAGCAGGCCCTGACGCAGCGTCTCGTCGCCGGACACCCGCCGCAGCTCGGCGATCGCCCGTTCCCAGTCGGCGGCGACGATCGACTCGCCCGCGGCATGGTGCCCGTTCCACTCGCTCTGCGAGGCCAGCCAGCGCCCGTACGCCACCCCGGCGTCCTCGTCGAGTCCGCGGATGAACGCGACCGCGGCGTCCGGGTCCCCGGGCACCCGCCCCTTGAACAGCTGTCGCCGCATCGCGAGCAGCCGCTGCCGGTTGTCGTGGTCGTCGTTGCCGCCGATCAACCGGTGCAGGGCCGCGCTGGCGTCCTCACGCAGCTCGCCGGTCAGGGCCTCGGCCGCCAGCAGCGCGTCCGCCCAGTCCCGGCTGGCCTTCGCCCGCAGACGTTCGGTGGTCTCGATCGGCAGCCCGGTGACCCGCAGCATCGCCAGGTCCCGCAGTTCCCAGTGCATCCGCCGGCTCGTCGCAGCGGGATTGATCTCGACAAGAGTCATCGGCTCACACCATCTCGTAGCGGAAGTTGGCGATGCCGGGCCGATCGTGGCCGAGCATCATGATCAGCAGAGGGGTCTCGCCGGTCTGCTCCAGCGAAAGCTCCTCGTGGTACGACGCCGCGTCGAAGCCGAGCGCCACACCGCAGCCGAGCCCCATCGCCGCTGCGGCCAGATAGAACCGCTGCGAGGTGGCCCCGACGGTCGCGTTGACCAGGCGGTAGCCGCGGTCGCCGACGGCGTCGAGGACCGCGCCGACCCGGATCGCGGGCACCACGACGGCGCCGCACAGGTCGACGTTGTAGTTGGTCAGGAAGTAGTTGCGTTGCAGGAACGGGCCCGGGGGGCCGTACTTGAGCGGGGTCAGCGCGTTCGGGCCGGCGTCGTAGCGGTAGACGCCGGGCCGGAAACCCTCGACGTTGTTGACGAACACGTACAGCCGGCCCAGCGTGACGCCCTCGGCACCGGTGTCACCGACGGACGGCAGCGCCGCCCGCAGGCCCGTGGCGAGCTGAGCGGCAGTGATCGGGCGCCCGGCGGTGAAGCGGCCGAAACTGCTGCGCCGCCCGATCAGGGTGCGACCGGCGTCGGCGTCCAGCGGCAGCGGCGCGGGCAGGGGAAATGATTCGGCCGGCGGGGTCCCGGGAGCCCGTACGGCTTGGCGCAGCCGGTCGGCGTCCGGGCGGTCCGGGCTGGAGGCGGCCGTCGCGCGTTGCATCCCGACGACGGCGTCGAAGCGGACGACCTCCCGGGACTGCTCGCGCTCGGTCCGGCGTACGACGGGCTCGGGGAACTCGGTCTTGATCTCGGACGCGGGGGAGCCGGCCCGCCGGCGCAGCGGGACGACCGCGAACAGCCCCTCGTCGGTGGGGTCGAGGCCCAGCAGCCCGGCCAGGCCGGTCTCGTCGAACCACAACTCGGGACTGAGGTCGTAGCCGTGGGCGCGGCACCAGAACCGCCAGGTCTCGACGACCGTGCCGACGTCCATGGTGACCGCGTGGAACGAGAAACTGTTGTACTTGAAGGCGTTCTGCCAGTACTTGACCCCGACGATCAGGAACTGGTCGGCGTCCTCCGCACCGCCGACAGCCGCCCTCACCCGCCCGGCCACATCCCCCGTGAGCAACTGCTGCACCGCGTGGTGCCCGGGGTGGTAGTGGTAGACGCCCGGCGGCAGGTCCGCGCCCGCCCCGGCGACCAGATAGACCGACGCCGGATAGAGCCCGCCGCCCGACGCGGTTCCCCGGTGCCAGATCGCGTTCGGGTACGGCCAGAGGTCCGAGCCCGGGTTGGCCGACACCGCGAGCCGCCGGCCCAGCAGGCCGTACGAGTAACGCAGCATCGTGCCCAGGGCGTCCAGCGACAGGTCGCCGCCGGTCGCCGCGTCGCCGTACAGGCCACGCTCGACGGTCGCCCCGCCGGCGGTGACGTCCTGGCCCAGCGGGTAGCGGACGCCGCCCACGTACTGCTTCCAGCGTCGCGGCTGGTCGCCCCAGTTCGGGGTGAAGCCGATCGGCTCCATCAGGACGCGGTTGCGGTTGAGGATGTCGGTCGCGTATTTCTGAGCTTCACTCATTTCCAGCTCCTCTCAGGGGAAGGGATGCGGCACGAGGTGCAGGCCGGCCCGGGTCAGGTCCTCCTCGCGCCGCCCGGCCTCGCGATGGGCGGTGCGCAGCCGGGGCATGTGCAGGGCGCGTTGCCGCCGCCAGCCGAAATCGATCGGCAGCAGCCCGGGCACAAGCACGCTGACCGTGTGCAGATCCCACCGCCGCTGCTGGGGCATCGTCTGGTCGACCACGATGACGTCGAAGCCCCGGGCCGCCACCTCGCCGACCACCGACGCCAGCTGCGCGGACAGGTCGGCCGAACGCGGGATCGCCGAGGCCAGGTCGTCCACGGGCCGGCCGGGCCCGGGCTGGGCGAGAAAGTCCGCGTGGGCCGCCATCTCCGGCACGGCGAAGGCGATCGGGTGGTCCTTGAGGCTGATCACCCGGTCGAAGTCGCCGGCCATCGCCGCGAACGCCGGCTCGTCCTCGGCCAGCCGCCGCCGCAGCTTGGTCGCGTCGGTGGCGATCTCGCAGAGCGCGGCCCGGGCCGCCGCGGCCGGGTCCAGGCTCGCCCCCGCCCCGAAGCACACCGTGCCGGGCCCGCCGTCCGGCCGGTACGCCATCGCGCCCACCACCGGCACGTCGAACGTGACACGCAGATCGAGCAGGCGGGTCTCGTAGCCGTACAGCCGCAGCCGGTCGATCATCTGCCGGGACGCGCGGCCGGGCAGCGAGGCCGGGTCGATCGCCGGCGCCGGGGTGCCGGTGTACCACATGAGCAGGAACGCGTCCCGCTCGATCACCTCCATCAGTCCGAAGTAGGCGGCCTCGGCGAGCGAACCGCCCGACGCGCAGCCGTTGGAGTTGTCCTGCACGAAGCGGTCGTCCATCGAGGTGCCGCCGTGGTAGTAGACGAGCAGTTCGGGCACGAGCACCGGCCGGTCGTCGCGCAGCGAATGCCCCCACACCCACGGCATGCGCAGGCCCGGGTGGTAGCGGACGGCCTGCGGGTTGACCTCGTGGAACTCCTCGCCGTAGAGCCCGCACGAGGCCGGGTCGACCGCGTTCTCCCCCAGTTCCTCGTACGAGGCGTGGACGGCCGTGCGGCGAGCGAGGGGACGCATCCCGGCGAACCGCTCCAGCCCCTCGAAGACGCCGACCCGGGCGCTGAACTCGTACGAGTCGGCGTGCCCGCCCCAGTAGAGCTCCTGCAGATAGTTGCCGCCCCGCCCGGCGAACACCCCGCTGACCGCGGCCGTGGTGACCGACGCGTAGTCCAGGTACGTGTGCACGCCGAGCGCCCCGCACACCGGGTTGGTGAAGGCGTCCTGCGGAAGGGCGTACGAGGCGATCGGCCGGTGCCGGAACTGCTCACCCGGCGCCGCCCCGACCGGCCCCAGCGTGAGCCGGGCCGCGTCCGCGCTGTCCCCGGCCGGTGCGGCGCATCGCCGGCACCCGTCGTCGGGCAGCATCGGATAGCCCTGGACGCGCAGGGTCGCCGCGTCGAGCTGATACACCGTGGCCAGCCCCTCGGCGGCCGGCGGCGCCGTGCCCAGCCCGGCCACCAGCGCGGCCAGCGTGTCGGCCAGGAACGGGGTCAGCAGCGGCGACCGCCCGACGGAAGTGACCGGGCCGCCCCGCTCCAGGGCCTCCCGCAGCGCGGTGGTGCGGATCGTCTGCCAGCGGGTGGCCAGGCACCGCGCGCAACCGCCGACCGGCCCGGCCAGCACGTACCGGCCGTCGAAGGCCACCGGCAGCCCCGGTGTCTCGGGGCCGGTGGCCCGCAGCTCGTCGCGGACCCCGAGGGCGGTGACGCCGACCCGGACGGTCTCGCCGAGCCCCGCGAGCGCCGCGTTGGTCGCTGTCTGCAGCCAGGCGGCGTCCCGCTGCCAGGGCTCCCCGTCCTCCGCCGCGGCCACCCCGACGTGCGGCGCGGTCAGGGTGCCGGTCCGGGCCAGCCAGGCGGTGTGCGCGGCGGACCGGTTACCGGCCATCGTCGGCCTTGCGGTGCAGCACCTTGACGACGTGCAGGCCGCCGGAGGCCAGGTCGGGCGCGGGCACGGCCACCGCCAGCAGGTCCTCGCCGCTCTCGCGCAGCGCCTCGGTGACGGCGTCCCACGTCGTGGTGGCCTCGGCCCGGACCGGACCCGAGCCACTGACCACGACGGCGCCCGGGTCGAAGCCGGGAACGATCGGGTCACCCTGGTCGACCGGGCCGGGCCGCTCGAGCCGGACCTGCGCCTGACCCACCACGTCGCGCAGGGCGGCGATCGCGGCGTCCAGCCACCGCAACTGTCCGGAGACGGCCCAGATCGGCTGCTCCTCGCCGGCCACGGTGGCCCGGGCCAGCACAACCGACGGCCGGCGCGGATCCTCGGGGGAGACGTCCAGCAACTCCACCGAGGCGCCGACGTTGGCCGCGCTGCGCACGAGGAACGCCAGCTCCGGACCGGGCACGCCGGCCAGGCCGACCAGCCTCGCCGTCCCGCCCCGCAGCAGCGCGTCGACCGCGGTGTAGGTCAGCGCGGAGAGCGCCGCGTTCGCCGTGGCCCGGCCGGGGGTGAGCCCCGCCCCGGTGCCGGCGGTCGTGGGCACGAAGCGGCGGGCGTGGTTGGCGTCCGAACGCGACCGGACGGCCGCCCCGGGCACGGCGACCTCGCCGCCGCCGGTGAGCGAGGACGCGGCGACGGCCCCGGCCGGCACGGCGTCGGTGGTCAGGCCGCTCCACGTGGCCAGCGATGAGGCGGCGACGACCGCGGCCGTGAGCGGCGCGGCGGGTGGCAGCGGCACGACGGCGTCGACGTAGACGGCGGCCGCCGCGCTCAGCGCCGACAGCCGGGCGTTGGCCAGGTTGTGCAGGTCGAACGCCGCGACCTCGCGGAACACGCCGGGAGCGGTGGGGAACCGGACGGTGCTGACCTTCAGCGGCGACTGGGTCCACGGCTCGTCGGTGAACTCGTGGAACACGCCGGCCCGCGGGTCCACCAGGGTGGTGCGCTCGTTGAGCTCGGCCAGCAGGGCGTCGGCCACGTCGCCGTCCTGCGCGTCGTCCACGCTGAACCGCGGCGCGGGCGCACCGGCGGGCAGCCGCGGGACCGCCGGGGCGTCGACGGTGTGCCCGCAGGCAGGGTGCGGCTGGATCGCGGCCGAGGTGGCGCTGAGCGTCTCGGAATCCTGCAGGACGACCCGCCCGGCGGTGTCGGCCGGCAGCACCTCGGTGATGACCCGGAACGCCTCGAACGCCAGCAGGTTGCCGACCATCGCGGCGAGCGGGCCGGAAGCGGCCGGCGACGGCGCCAGGGCGAGTTGAGGGTTGGCCACGCCGCTCCAGAATCCGGCCGCGACCGGCTCGCCGATGCCCCAGCTGAGCCGCAGCGCCGCGCACCACCAGCAGACAGCGGAGCCGGCCGAGGCCAGGGGGCCGACGACGTTGACGGCGCCGATCGGCCACATCGGCAGCAACCGGGTGCCCTCGGGGACGGGACCGGAGGCGAGCAGCGCGGTGAGCTGCCGGGGGCCGCGGTCGTCGGCGACGATGACGAGGTCGCTGCCGGCCAGGTCGCCCCACGTCAGGGCGGCCGGCTGGGGGACGAGGGTGAGGGTGGCGGGGCAACCGCTTCCGGTCAGCGTGCCCGCCTCGGCGACGGCGGCGCTGAAGTCGGCGTGCGGCCCGGCCGGGGTCAGGACCCGTACGGTGGAAGCGCCGTTGCGGACGAGCCCGAGAGCACACCACGCAGCCGTCTCACCCGCACCGACAACGGTGATCGAGCTCGTGCGGAAGCGGGCGAAGCGCGACGCGGCCCGGCCGGCGTAGTGGTCGACATAGGCGATCTGCTCGGCGAAGCGGCCCGCGACCGCCTCGTCCAGCACCACTCCCTGCTCGCGGTCCTCGGCGACGTCGCGGGCGAAGCCCTGTTCGGTCAGCATCCGCACCAGCTCGCCGACCATCGCGCGCTGACCGGCGCCGAGCGCGGACAGCAGGTCGCCCAGCCGGTGCTCGCCGTTGAGGAACGGCAGAACCAGGGTGGCCAGCTTGTAGGCGCTGGAACCGTTGAGGTGGAACCCGCCCGACGCGTTGTGGAACAGCACGCCGTCGGGGGTCTCGGTGTAGAGGACGTCGCGGCGGACCCGGGGCCAGGTCTGTGCGAGCGTGTCAGTGGGCGGAACGGCAGTTTCGGTCACCTGGGGGCTCCTGTCGTCTCAGATGGGGTGGTCGCTGTCGGTTTGGATGGACCAGCGGCGAACAGCGAGGTCAGCCGGCGCACCAGCTCTTGCATGTCGTACTGGCCCTGGCGGCTGAGCAGGAATCCGTGCGCGGTCAGCGCATCGAGCAACCGGCGGGCCGGTTTCTGCTCCACGCCCAGCACAGCGGCGGCCTGGCCGACCGACAGCGGGTACGACTGGACCGACTGGGCGAGCTGGATGAGCGTGGTGCGCAGCTCGAACGGCAGCGAGTCCAGCCACCGCTGGTAGGTCTGGCGCAGCTCCTCGGTCAGCGTCGCCGCCGCCTCGGCGCCCGAATCGGCGGTGGCCGGTGCGCGGACGGTGAGGGTGGACGGGGTGACGGCCTCCTCGCCGCGCAGGATCGACTGTTCCAGCCGCTGCAGCGACAGGCTGGGCTCCAGCCCCAGCTCGTCGCGCAGATGGGTCTTGATGCTGCGGCACTCGTCGAGGGCGTCGCTGCGCCGGCCGGCCCGGTACAGCGACTCCACCAGCAGCTCGGCGAACCGCTCGTGCCCCCGATGGGTCAGGGCTACGCGGCGCAGCTCGGGCAGGGTCTGACGTTCCCGGCCGAGCATCAGGCAGATCTCGAACCGGCGTTCGGCGGCCCGGATCCACTCGTCGGTCAGCCGCGGCACCTCGTCGCGGTGGATCACGTCCGAGTCGACGTTGGCCAGGGGGTCCCCGGTCCACAGCGACAAGGCGTGCTCGATGATCTTCAGCTCGGTCCGCGGATCCGAGGTGTGGCTCGAGTCCAGCCACAGGGAACGGAAATGCAGAAGGTCCAGATTGGTGGAATCGACGTTCACGCGATAACCGTTGGAGACGCATTCCACCAGATCGTCGGGCAGATCGTATTTTGAGAACAGCAGGCGCAGCCGGCGGACGCAGGTCTGCAGCGCCGACCGTGACGAATACGGCGCCTCGTCGCCCCAGACGGCCCGCGTGAGCTGGCCCGCCGAGACGACCTCGTTCGCCCTGAGCAGCAGCTTCGACAGCAGCGAAGTGGTCCTCGCGGCGGGCAGGGTGACCCGCACCCGGCCGTCGCCGATCGCCAGCGGACCCAGGACGTGCAACGACAATGTGGTCTGCCGGAAATGCTCCACAGCGGTCGTCATCTCATTGATCGCCGACATGGCGTGGTACATCGGAAATGGTTCAGCCCCCGCATGAAACCTCCTTGAAGAGAATTCATTCAGCGATTTCAAGGTAGGTCTCGATCGTCCGGGGCACCTCCCCTAACCCACTGGGGCCGCGCCCCTATGGAACAGGGGTAGGGGTGCGCACGGCCGCGACAGCGGGATGACAGTGCGGTGCCGTGTCCGTGACGGCCGGCTTCTGTCTACTGAGCGGGACACAAACGCCGGACCCCGGCACAGCGGGGGTCGAGAAGGGAAATCTCATGAACAACGTGGACAACGCTCAGACGGTGCTCGTCGACCTCGCGAACGAAATCTCGAAGCTCGAGTCGGAGACCTTCGAAATCGCCGACTACACGGACGCCAGTGAGGTCATGCTGGCCGGCTCGACCTCGACCTCCAGCACCTCGACCTCGAGCAGCTGCTGCTCCTGCACCAGCTGCTCCAGCTCCAGCACGAGCTGCTTCTGATCCATCCCCGCTCGGCTCCCCACGGCTGCGGCTCCTTCTGGAAGCGCCGCTGAAACCGAATACCGCGATCGCCCTGCACCCCTGCACATGGGGGTACAGGGCGATTGTTCGTTTTCGGACTTTCCCGCTGTTCGCAGGCGGTGAACCCCCTGCCCGGCCTGCTTTCACCCCAGAACGCCGCAGCGGCCATGGTGCGGCGGATACCGGCGGCGCTAGCTTCGAATCCGTCGCCGGTCTCAGATCAGCGGAAGGCTCTACCTTTCATTTCACTGGAGGAGTGTTCGGCCATGACCTATCGATTTTCGCTCATTCTGAACCGAGAAGTGACCGACTCGGAAACGGTCGCGGTGAAGGAGGCGAGCCGGGCGGACATGTCGTTCATCAGCGACACCCTTCCGACCAACGCCGAGGTTCCGGTCACCCGTATCGATTTCGAGGACGCCGCCGCGGGCACGCTGGCCGAGGCCATCGAGGACGGCTTCACGGTCGTCAAGTCCATCCCGGAGCTGTCCATCCCCGGCCTGCGCGTGCCGGCCCAGCCCGCCGTCCCGGCCGCCGCCGAGGAGGAGGCCGGCAAGGAAAAGGCCGAGGCGACTTCCTGATCCGTTCCGCGGCGATTACCGGCGCGGAACCGAAGACGGGGCCGGATGTGCGAGTCCCCCGGACATCCGGCCCTACCCCTTTCCTGAAGCATTTACGGGCAGCAAATCACTTCCAATCTTAATTGGGGAGATGGGACCTCGATGGCTGACGAACAGCAGCTTCGCGACTACCTCAAGGTCGTGACTGCCGCATTGCGCGACACTCGCGCGGAACTGCGGTCGCTCAGGCACGAACCCATCGCCGTCGTCGGCATGGGCTGCCGCTATCCCGGTGGCGCCGACACGCCCGAGGCGCTGTGGCGGCTCGTCGCGGACGGCGCCGACGCGATCGCCGGCTTCCCGGCCGACCGCGGGTGGGACATCACCGGCCTCTACGAGACCGGCGACCAGCCCGGATCCACCACCCGCGAGGGCGGTTTCCTCTACGACGCGGCCGACTTCGACGCCGCCTTCTTCGGCATCAGCCCCCGCGAGGCGCTGGCCATGGACCCGCACCAGCGGCTGCTGCTGGAAACCTCGTGGGAGGCCGTGGAGCGCGCCGGAATCGACCCGGCCACCCTCCGCGGCTCCCGCACCGGCGTGTTCGCCGGGGTCTACTCGTCGGCCGCCGCGTACGGCAGCGGCGACCACTTCGACTTCGAGCAGGCCGCCGACCATCTGCTCACCGGCACCGCGAACAGCGTGCTGTCGGGCCGCATCTCGTTCACCCTCGGCCTGGTCGGACCGGCCGTCACCGTGGACACTGCCTGCTCCTCCTCCCTCGTCGCGCTGCACCTGGCCGTGCAGGCGCTGCGGGCCGGGGAATGCGAGCTGGCCCTGGCCGGCGGGGCCACCGTGATGTCCTCGCCGCTGCTTTTCCAGCAGTTCTCGCGGCAGCGCGGCCTGGCCGCCGACGGCCGCTGCAAGCCCTTCTCGGCCGGCGCCGACGGCACGGGCTGGGGTGAGGGCGCGGGCATGGTGGCGCTGGAACGGCTCTCCGACGCCCGGCGCAACGGGCACCCCATCCTGGCGGTGATCCGTGGCAGCGCGGTCAACCAGGACGGCGCCTCCAACGGGCTCACCGCCCCGAACGGTCCCGCCCAGCGCACAGTCATCCGCGGCGCGCTCGAGAACGCCGAACTGACGGCGGCCGACGTGGACGCGGTCGAGGCCCACGGGACGGGCACCACGCTGGGCGACCCGATCGAGGCGGGGGCGCTCCTCGACACGTACGGGCAAGCCGAAGGCCGGACCGGGGACGCGCCGCTGTGGCTGGGCTCGGTCAAGTCGAACATCGGGCACACCCAAGCCGCGGCCGGGGTGGCCGGTCTCATCAAGATGGTGATGGCGCTGCGCCACGGTGTGCTGCCCCGCACCCTGCACGCCGATCGTCCGTCCGAGCACGTCAACTGGACATCCGGGCACGTCCGCCTGATTAACGAGGACGTCGCCTGGCCGCCGCGCGAGGACGAGCGTCCCCGCCGGGCGGCCGTGTCGGCGTTCGGCATCAGCGGCACCAACGCCCACCTGGTGATCGAGGAAGCGCCGCAGCCCCAGGCTCTTCCCGCGCCGGACGGGGAGGCCGTGCTGCCCGGCGCGGTCGCCTACGTCCTGTCCGGCCGCACCCCGGCCGCCTTGGCCGCCCAGGCCCGTAAACTCGCCGACGCCGAGGCCGGTCCCGCGGCGGTCGCCTGGTCGCTGGCCACCACCCGCACCGCGTTCGAGCACCGCGCCGTGGTGCTGGACGACGCCGCCCTGGCCGCCCTGGCCGCCGGGGAACCGAGCGCCGACGTGGTCACCGGCGAGGCCCGCCCCGAGACCCGCACGGTCTTCGTCTTCCCCGGACAGGGCTCGCAGTGGATCAACATGGGCCGCGACCTGGAGTCCCCGGTCTTCCGGGCCCGCCTGCGGGAGTGCGCCACCGCCCTTTCCCCGTACGTGGAATGGCAGTTGGACGACGTCCTCCAAGGCCGGCACGGGTTCGAGGCGGCCGACGTGGTGCAACCCGCCCTCTGGGCCGTGATGGTCTCGCTGGCCGCGGTCTGGGAAGCGGCCGGGGTCGAGCCGGACGCCGTGATCGGCCACTCGCAGGGCGAGATCGCCGCGGCCGTCGTCGCCGGCAGCCTCTCGCTCGACGACGGGGCCAGGGTGGTCGCGCTGCGCAGCCGCATCCTGACCGCGCTGGCCGGGCGGGGCGGCATGATGGCCGTCGAGGCGAGCCCCGGCACCGTCCGCGGATGGCTGGCGCCGTACGGGAACCGGCTCTCGATCGCCGTCGTCAACGGCCCGACGGCCACGGTCGTCGCGGGCGACCCCGACGCCCTGACCGAGCTCGCGGCCGAGCACCCCGGCGTCCGCACCCGGATCCTGCCGGTCGACTACGCCTCGCACAGCGCGCACGTCGACGAGCTGCGCGACCGGATCCTCGACGCCCTCGACGGCATCGAACCCCGGACCGCCCGCGTGCCGATGATCTCCACCCGGAGCGGGGAGTGGCTCGACGGCGCTGAGCTCGGCCCCGGCTACTGGTATGCCGGCCTGCGCGAGACCGTCGAGTTCGCCCGGGCCGTGCGAACCCTGGGCGAGGACGGCTACAACACCTTCATCGAGGTCTCCCCGCACCCGGTGCTGACCATGCCGATCGGCGAGGAACTGGCCGACCGCGACCCCGTGGTCGTCGGCACCCTACGCCGCGACGACGGCGGCCCCCGCCGGCTGCTTGCCTCCCTGGGTGAGGCCTACGTGCACGGCGCGCCGGTCGACTGGGCGGCCGTGCTGCCCCGGGCCGAGCGGGTCGACCTGCCCACGTACGCCTTCCAGCGCACCCGTTTCTGGCCGCGCAGCGTGACGCCCGCCCGGCCCGCCGTCAGCGCCGACACCTGGCGCTACCGCACGGCCTGGGAACCGCTCGGTCCGGCCACCACCCCGGTCCTGTCCGGCACCTGGCTCATCATCACGCGGGACGGCACCGACCCCGACCCGTACTTCCGGGCCCTGGCCGCCTGCGGCGCCGAACCGGTGGTGCTCGGCACCGACGCGATCGGCCGCTCCGCGGTCGTCGCCGACCTGACCGCCGAACTCGCCGCGGCCTTCCCCGACGGACCGGTCGAACCGGCCGGCGTGCTGTCGCTGCTCGCCCTGAACAGCCGCCCGCTGCCCGGGCTTCCGGTCGTCCCGCACGGCACCGCCGCCACCCTGGCCCTCGTGCAGGCGCTGGGCGACCTCGGCCTCGGCGCTCCGCTGTGGACGGTCACCCGCAAGGCCGTGTCGGTCACCCCCGACGACGCCCCGCCGGTGCCGCTGCAGGCGCAGATCTGGGGTCTCGGCCGGGTCGCCGCCCTGGAATACCCGAACCGCTGGGGTGGCGTCATCGACCTGCCCGCCGAGCTCGACGATCACACCGCCGAGCGGCTGGCCGCCGTCCTCGTCGACGGAACCGAGGACCAGGTCGCCCTGCGCCGCGCCGGAGCGTTCGCGCGCCGGCTGGAACGCGCCCCCGCCACGGCCGGACCCGGCCGGGCCTGGTCACCGCGCGGCACCGTGCTCGTCACCGGCGGCACCGGCTCGATCGGCCCCCACCTGACCCGATGGCTGGCCGGGCGCGGCGCCCCGCGCGTGCTGCTGCCCACCCGCTCGGGACCGCACGCGGGCCTGGCCGCCCAGGCCGCCTCTGTCGCGCAGGCCGGCACCGCGGTCGAGATCATGGCTTGCGACATCGCCGACCGCGCCGCGCTGGGCGGGCTGCTGGCCCACGCCGCCGGCATCGGCCCGCGCCTGACCACCGTGGTGCACGCGGCCAACGTCTTCCACCTGACCCGCCTCGAGGACACCGACGTGACCGGGCTGGCCGGATCGCTGGCGGCCAAGGCCACCGGCGCCGACAACCTCGACGAGCTGGTCACCTACGCCGACGAGTTCATCCTGTTCTCGTCGATCGCCGCCGCCTGGGGCAGCGCCGAGCACGGCGCCTACGCCGCCGCCAACGCCCACCTGGACGCGCTGGCCGAGCGGCGCAACGCCCGCGGTGCCACCGCCATCTCGCTCGGCTGGGGCGTCTGGGACACCCGCGACTGGACCGTGCCGGACGCCTTCGGCCCGAACTCCCCGGCGACGATCACGGGGGACAGCCTCAAGCGCCAGGGCACCAGGTTCCTGCCGCCCGGCCCGGCGCTGGAGGCGATGGGCCGGGTGCTCGCCGAGGGAGCCGGGTCCTACCTGGCCCTGGCCGACATCGCCTGGGCCGACTTCGCGCCGGTCTTCACCGCCGCCCGCCGCAGCGCCCTGCTCGAGCGCATCCCCGAGGCCCACGGCGCCCTGGACGACACCACCTGCGCCGCCGGCTCCCTGGCCGAGACGGCGAACGTCACCGAGACCCCGGCCGGTGACTTCGCCGCCAAACTGGCCGCCGTGGCCGGCCCCGGACGTGACCGCCTGGCCACCGACCTGGTGCGCACCCACGCCGCCGCCGTCCTCGGCCACCGCGACGCCCAAGAGGTCGCCGGCAGCCGCGCCTTCCGCGACCTCGGCTTCGACTCGCTCACCGCCGTCGAGCTGCGCAAGCGGCTGGCCGCGGCCACCGGTCTGCGGCTCAAGTCGTCGATCGTCTTCGACCACCCCACCCCGGCCGCTCTCGGCGCCCACCTGGCCGCCACCGTGCTCGGCACCGGGACGGCCGCGCCGGCCACACCGATCACCCGGGTGGTCGCGGCCGACCCGGACGAGCCGCTGGCCATCGTCGGCATCGGCTGCCGGTTCCCCGGCGGGGTCGCCACCCCCGGCGAGTACTGGGACCTGCTGGCCGCGGGGACCGACGTGATCGGGCCCCTGCCCACCGACCGCGGCTGGGACCCGAGCCTCTATCACCCCGACCCCGACCGCCAGGGCCGCACGGTCACCCGGGCCGGTGGCTTCCTGCACGACGCCCCGCTGTTCGACGCCGCATTCTTCGGCATCAACCCGCGCGAGGCGCTGGCCATGGACCCGCAGCAGCGCCTGCTCCTGGAGACGTCGTGGGAGGCCCTGGAACGGGCCGGGATAGCCCCCGAGACGCTGCGCGGCAGCCCCGTCGGCGTGTTCGCCGGCGCCACCCTGACCGGCTACGGCGCCGGGCTTTCCGACGGCGACCCGGCGGCCGAGGGCTACCTGGTCACCGGCCACTCCAGCAGCATCATCTCCGGCCGCGTCGCGTACGCCCTGGGTCTGGAGGGACCGGCCGTCACCATCGACACCGCCTGCTCGTCCGCTCTGGTCGCCCTGCACCTGGCCGGGCAGGCCCTGCGGCACGGCGAATGCGACCTGGCCCTGGTCGGCGGCGTGATGGTGATGTCCACGCCCAGCCAGCTCGTCGGCTTCTCGCGGCAGCGCGGCCTGGCCGAGGACGGACGCTGCCGGCCGTTCGCGGCGGGCGCCGGCGGCATGGGCCTGTCCGAGGGGGCGGCCACCATCGCCGTCGAACGCCTCTCCGACGCCCGCCGCCTCGGCCACACCGTGCTCGCCGTCGTCCGCGGAAGCGCCATCAACCAGGACGGCGCCTCCAACGGCCTGACCGCCCCCAACGGCCTGTCCCAGCAACGCGTGATCCGGGCCGCCCTGGACGCCGCGGGACTGACCCCCGACCAGGTCGACGCGGTCGAGGCGCACGGCACCGGCACCCCGCTGGGCGACCCGGTCGAGGCGCACGCCCTGCTGGCCACCTACGGCCAGGACCGGCCGGCCGACCGTCCGATGTGGCTGGGCTCGGCCAAGTCGAACATCGGGCACACGCAGACCGCCGCCGGCTTGGCCGGACTCATCAAGATGGTGCTGGCCATGCGGCACGGGGTGCTGCCCCGCACGCTGCACGCCGACGAGCCCTCGCACGAGATCGACTGGGAGTCGGGCGGCGTACGCCTGCTGACCGAGCAGCGGCCCTGGACCACCCGGGCCGGCGCGCCGCGCCGCGCGGGCGTCTCCGCCTTCGGCATGAGCGGCACCAACGTGCACGTCCTGATCGAGGAACCGGCCGCGGCGCCGGCCGACGTCCCCGCCTCCAGCCCGGTGCTGCTGACCCCGCACACCGCCTGGCCGGTCACCGCCCGCGGAAGCGACGCGCTGCCCGCCCAGATCGGCCGGCTGCGCGAGTTCGCCCTGACCCCCGGCGCGCCCGGCGACGCCGAGATCGCCTGGTCGCTGGCCACCACCCGCAGCGCCTTCGACCACCGCGCGGTCGTCGTCGGCCCGGACACGATCCTCGGGGAGAGCGCCGCCCGCGACGGCCGCACCGTCTTCGTCTTCCCCGGCCAGGGCAGCCAGTGGGTGGGCATGGGCCGGGACCTGCTCCTCGAGTCCCCGGTGTTCGCCGCCCGCTTCTACGAGTGCGCCCAGGCGCTGCGCCCGCATGTCGGCTGGGACCCGTACGAGATCCTGGCCGGCGACGACCTGGACGACGCGGCGGTCATGCAGCCCGTGCTGTGGGCCGTGATGGTGTCGCTGGCCGCCGTCTGGGAGGCCGCGGGCGTCCACCCCGACGTCGTGACCGGCCACTCCCAGGGCGAGATCGCCGCGGCCACCGTGGCCGGGATCCTTACCGTCTCCGACGCCGCCCGGGTCGTGGCCGTCCGGGCCCAGGCGCTGACCGGGCTGGGCGTCGAGGGCGGCATGCTCTCGGTCGTCATGCCGGTCGCCGCCGTGCGCGAGCTGCTCGAGCCCTTCGGCGACCGGCTCGCCGTGGCCGCCGTCAACTCGCCCGCCGCGACCGTGGTCTCCGGTGAACCGGAGGCGCTGTCCGAGTTCGAGCGGGTGCTGCGCAAGCGCAAGGCGATGCGCTGGCGGGTACCGGTGACCGACTTCGTGGCCCACTCGAAGCTGTGCGAGCCGCTGGAGACGACGCTGCCGGGCCTGCTGGCCGGGATCGAGCCGCGGCCGGGGCAGGTGCCGTTCTTCTCCACCGTGCACGGACGCGTCATCGACGGCACCGAGCTCGGCCCGCAGTACTGGTACGCCAACGTGCGCAGCACCGTCCGCTTCGCCGAGGCCGTCGAGGCCCTGGCCCTGACCGGGCACCACACCTTCCTCGAGGTCTCGGCCGCCCCGACGCTGCTGACCGCGGTCGAGGAGGTGCTGCCCTCGCCGACCGTGATCGAGACACTCCGCCGCGACGACGGCGGGGCCGAGCGGCTGCTGCGCTCGTTCGGGGCCGCGTACGTCCACGGGCTGCCGCTCGACTGGACCGCCGTGCTGCCCGCCACCCGCCGGGCCGACCTGCCCACGTACGCCTTCCAGCACCAGCGCTTCTGGCCGTCGGCCCCGTCGGCCCCGGTCGCCGCGGCCGAGCCGGTCGACCCCACCGACGACTGGCGGTTCGTCATCGAGTGGGCGCACGCACCCGAGCCCGCCCCCGTTCAGCTCGCCGGCCCGTGGCTGGTTCTCGCCGCCGCCGGGCAGCCCGAGCACCCGGCCGTGGCCGCGCTGGCCGAGCGGGGCGCCCGGGTCGTCACCGTCGAGCTGGACACCGCCGAGCCCGTCCGCGCTGCTTACGCCGCCGCGCTGGGCGATGCCCGGCCGGTGGGCGTGGTCTCGCTTCTGGCCCTCGACACCGAGCCGATCGCCCCGCAATCCACCGTCAGCCGCGGGCTCGCCGCCACCCTGACCGCGGTGCAGGCCCTCGGCGACACCGGCATCGACGCCCCGCTCTGGGTGCTCACCGCCGGCGCCGTCACCACCGACCCCGGCACCTCGGCGTCCGACCCGCGGCAGGCTCCCGTCTGGGCCCTCGGCCGTACGGTCGCCGCCGAGCACCCGGACCGCTGGGGCGGCCTGATCGACCTCCCGTCGCGGTTCGACGACCGCACCGCCGCCCGCCTGGTGGCCGTGCTGGCCGCCCGCGACGACAACGAACTGGCGCTGCGCCCCGGCGGGGTCCGCCGCCGCCGGCTCGCCCACGCCCCCAAGCCGCCGCGCCCGGCCGACCGGCAGCGGCTGACCCCGCGCGGCACCGTGCTGGTCACCGGCGGCACCGGCCACATCGGCGGCCACGCGGCCCGCTGGCTCACCGCGGAGCGCGGCGCCCGCCACCTCGTGCTGACCAGCCGCTCCGGCCCGTCCGCGGCCGGTACCGCGGCGCTCGTGGCCGGCCTGGCCGCCCTCGGAGCCACGGTGGACGTCGTTGCCTGCGACACCGCCGACCGCGCGGCCCTGGCCGCCGTGCTCGACCGCATCGCCGCCACCGGCCCGCAACTGTCGACAGTGCTGCACGCGGCCGGCGCCCTCGACGACGGGGTCCTCGACCGCCTCGACGCGGCCCGGCTGTCCAGCACGTTCGACGGCAAGGCCGGCGGCGCGGCCGCCCTCGACGAACTCACCGACGGCCTCGACCTGGACGCCTTCATCCTCTGCTCCTCGATCTCGGCCACCTTCGGCAACGGCGGCCAGGGCAACTACGCCGCCGCCAACGCCTACCTCGACGCGCTGGCCGAGCAGCGCCGCCTGCGCGGCCGGCCCGCCACCTCGCTGGCCTGGGGCCCGTGGGCCGGCGGCGGCGTCGGCCAGGCCAGCGAGGGCGCCCGCCGCCGGCTGGCCCGCAACAAGTGGGAAGTCCTGATGGAGCCCGGGGACGCCGTACGGGCCCTGGCCGCCGCCGTCGAGGACCCCGACCCGCGCCTGGCCGTGCTGTCGGTGATGGCCGTCGACTTCGCCGCGATGGCCACCGCCCGCGGCCCCGAGCAGCTGCGCCACGCGCCCCTGATGCGCGACATGCCGGAGATCCAGGCGGCCGATCCGGTCGCGGCGGCTCCGGTGACCCTCGACCTGCTGGCCCTGGTGCGCGAGGAGGCCGCCACCGTCATGGGTTACGCCTCGGCCACGGTCGTCGAGCCCGGACGCGCGTTCAGCGAACTCGGCCTCGACTCGCTGACCTCGGTCGAGCTGCGCAACCGGCTCAGCACCGCTACCGGCCTCACCCTGCCCGCCACGCTCCTCTTCGACTACCCCGACCCGGAAACCCTCGCCGCCTACCTGCAATCCCAGGTCAGCGGGGTCGTCACACCGGTCGCCACCGCGTCCGCCGCCGTCGCCGGTGTCTCGGACGATCCGATCGCGATCGTCTCGATGGGCTGCCGGCTGCCCGGCGACATCCACACTCCCGAACAGCTGTGGGAGCTGCTCGACGCGGGCCGCGACGCCATCACCGGCCTGCCCACCGACCGCGGCTGGGACCTCCACGCGCTCTACGGCCCCGACCCGGCCCCCGGCAAGCTCTACGCCCGCGGCGGCGGGTTCCTGCACGAGGCGGCCGAGTTCGACGCCGGCTTCTTCGGCATCAGCCCGCGCGAGGCCCTCACCATGGATCCACAGCAGCGCCTGCTGCTCGAGGTCGTGTGGGAGACCCTGGAACGCGGTGGCATCGACCCGGCCACCCTGCGCGGCAGCCGTACGGGGGTGTTCGTCGGCGCCTTCGGTTCCGGCTACGACCACCTGACCGAGAGCGGCGACGGCCAAGCCATGATCGGCACGGCCACCAGCGTGCTCTCCGGCCGGGTGTCCTACCTGCTCGGGCTCGAAGGTCCCGCCTTCACCGTCGACACCGCCTGTTCCTCGTCGCTGGTCGCGCTGCACTCGGCGGCCCAGGCGCTGCGGGCCGGCGAATGTGATCTGGCCCTGGTCGGCGGCGTCACCGTGATGTCCACCCCGCGCGACCTGGTCGGCTTCTCGCAACAGCGCGGGCTGGCGGCCGACGGGCGGTGCAAGGCGTTCGGCACCGGCGCCGACGGCATGGGCATGGCCGAGGGCGTGGGCGTGCTGGCGGTCGAGCGGCTCTCCGACGCCCACCGCCAGGGGCACAAAGTCCTTGCCCTCGTACGGGGGAGCGCCGTCAACTCCGACGGCGCCTCCAACGGCCTCACCGCGCCCAACGGCCCGTCCCAGCAGCGGGTCATCCGCGCCGCCCTGGACAGCGCCCGCCTCGCCCCCTCCGACGTGGACGCGGCCGAGGCCCACGGCACGGGCACCGCGCTGGGCGACCCGATCGAGGCGCAGGCGCTGCTGGCCACCTACGGCCAGGACCGCCCGGCCGACCGGCCGCTGTGGCTGGGATCGGTGAAGTCGAACCTCGGCCACACCCAGGCCGCGGCCGGTGTCACCGGAATCATGAAGACCGTCCTGGCCCTGCGCCACGAGGTGCTGCCGCGCACGCTGCACGCCGAAACCCCCTCGCCGCACGTCGACTGGGCCTCGGGCCACGTCGCGCTGCTGCAGGAGCCGGTCCCGTGGGCGCCGCGGGCCGACCGTCCGCGCCGGGCCGGTGTCTCCAGCTTCGGCGTGAGCGGCACCAACGCCCACGTCATCATCGAGGAGCCCCCGGCGTTCGAGGCCGCCTCCGCCCCGGCCACGCCGCTGCTCACCGAGGGTCCGGTGGCCTGGCCGGTCACGGCGCGCAGCAGTCAGGCGCTGGCGGGCCAGGCCGGCCGGCTGCGCGAGTTCGTGCTCGCCCGCCCGGCTCTGGCGCCGGCCGACGTGGCGTGGTCGCTGGCCACGACGCGGTCCGTGTTCGAGCACCGCGCGGTGGTCATCGGCGGCGATCCCGCAAGCCTGGCCGCCGTGGCCACCGGGCAGCCCGGCGACGGCGTGGTGACCGGATCCGTGGCTCCCGGCGGCATCGGCCGCACGGTGTTCGTCTTCTCCGGGCACGGCAGTCAATGGATCGGCATGGGACGCGAGCTGGCCGAGATGTCACCGGTGTTCCGCGACCGCCTGGCCGAATGCGCCGAAGCCCTTTCCCCGTACGTGCCCTGGCAGCTGGACGACGTGCTGGCCGGCCACCACGACTTCAAGGCGGCCGACGTGCTGCAGCCCGCGGTCTGGGCCGTCTCGGTCGCCCTGGCCGCGGTCTGGCAGGCGGCCGGGATCCGGCCGGACGCGGTCGTCGGGCACTCGCTCGGCGAGATCGCCGCAGCCACCGTCGCCGGCGCTCTGACGCTCGAGGACGGGGCCAGGGTGGCCGCCCTGCGCGCCCAGGCCCTGCGCACCCTCGACGGGCGCGGCGGGATGCTGTCGGTGGCCGAGTCGGCCGACGTGGTCCGCCAGTGGCTGACCGGCTTCGAAGGACGCCTCTCGCTGGCCACGGTCAACGGGCCGCGCTCGTCGGTGGTCTCGGGCGATCCGGGCGCGCTCGACGAGTTCGCCGCGGCCTGCCCCGCCACCTGCCGCACCACGCGGGTTCCCATCGACTACGCCTCACACAGCGGCCAGGTCGAGGAGTTGCGCGACCGGATCCACACGTCACTGGCCGGGATCGAACCCGGCCCGGTCGAGGTGCCGATGCTGTCGGCCTTCACCGGCCGGTGGCTCGCCGGCCCCGAACTGGACGCCGACTACTGGTACGCCAGCCTGCGCGGCACGGTCGAGTTCGAGGCGGCCGTCCGCACCCTGGGCGAGGCCGGGTTCGGCGCGTTCGTCGAGGTCTCCGGGCATCCGGCGCTGATCGGCTCGATCGGCGACACGCTCGGCGGCGCGGCCCTCCTCACCGGCACGCTGCGCCGCAACGACGGTGGCCCGCGCCGGCTGCTGACCTCGCTGGCCACCGCGTACGTCGGCGGTCTGCCGGTCGACTGGGCCGCCGTGGCCGGTTCCGGCACGACGATCGACCTTCCCACGTACGCCTTCCAGCGCACCCACTTCTGGCCGGAGGCTCCGCGCCCGGCCGCCCTCGCCGCCGTCGACGCGCTGACCGACCTGCGTTACCGCATCACCTGGACCCGCGTCACCGACCGGCCGGCGGCCCTCTCCGGCACGTGGCTGCTGGTCGGCGCGGACACCGCCCCCGGAACCGCTGCGCTGGTCACGCGGGCCCTGACCGAGCACGGCGCGACCACGGTCGGCGATCCGGCCGACGCCGGTGAACCGCTCGCCGGGGTGGTGTCGCTGCTGGCCCTCGACGAGAGCCCGGACCGCGGGCACCCGACGATGACCCGCGGCGTCGCCACCACACTCGACCTCATCCAGGGACTCGGCACCGACGCCCCGCTCTGGGTGCTGACCAGCGGCGCCGTCGCCACCACGCCCGGCGAGGTGGTGAGCCCGGCCCAGGCGCAGATCTGGGGCCTGGGCCGCGTCGCCGGTCTCGAACACCCCTCCCGCTGGGGCGGGCTGATCGACCTGCCCGCCGGTGACTGGTCCCCGAACACCGCGACCCAACTGGCCGCCCTTCTCTCCGGCGCGGTCGGCGAAGACCAGACGGCGCTGCGTCCGCAGGGCATCCTGGCCCGCCGCCTGGTGCGGGCGGGCGCCCCCGCCTCCCGCGATGTGCGGCCCGGCCGGGGCACGGTGCTCGTCACCGGTGGCACCGGCGCGATCGGGGCCGAGGTGGGCCGCTGGTTCGCCGGTCGCGGCGCCGACCGCATCGTGCTGGCCGGATCCGAACCGCTGACCGCCGACGTGGCCCGCCTGGCCGCCGACGTCGCCGCGTACGGCACCGAGCTGGCCATCGCCGCCTGCGACACCACCCGGCGCGACGAGGTGTCCGGACTGCTGCGGCAGCTCGCCGGCGACGGCGGCCCCGAGCTGCGCAGCGTCGTCCACGCCGTCGGAGTCGGGCAGGCCACCGCGGTCGCCGACACCACCGCCGACGAGCTCGCCGCCGTGGCCGGAGCCCGCGCGGCCGGCGCCCGCTGGCTCGACGAGCTGACCACCGACCTCGACCTCGACGACTTCGTCCTGTTCTCGTCGGTCGCCGCCACCTGGGGCAGCGCCCTGGTGCCGGGCTACGCGATGGGCAGCGCCTTCGTCGACGCCCTGGCCGAGCAGCGCCGGGCCAACGGCAAGGTCGCCACCTCGATCGCCTGGGGTCCCTGGGCGGCCGGCGCGACCGCCCAGTCCTCGGTGCGGCACGGGCTCGGCGTCCTCGACCCGCAGATCGCCGTGCGGGCCCTGGGCCAGGCCATGGACGGCGGTGACGCGCTGGTGACGATCGCCGACGTGGACTGGCGGACCTTCGCCCCCGCGTTCACGATGCACCGCCCGAGCCCCTTGCTGGCCGACCTGCCCGAGGCGGCCGCCCCGGCCGCCCCCGCGACCGGCGACATCCCCGAGTTCGCCCGGGCTCTCACCGCCCTGCCCGCCGCGCGCCGACCGGCCGCGGCGACCGAGCTGGTGCGCCGGGAAGCGGCCCGGGTGCTGTCCCACGACAACGCGGGGGAGATCGACGCCGAACGGGCCTTCCGCGACCTCGGCTTCGACTCGCTGACCGCCATCGAGCTGCGCAACCGGCTCACCGCGGTCACCGGGGCCGAGCTGCCGTCCACCGTGGTCTTCGAACACCCGACGCCGGCCGACCTGGCCGCGCATCTGCTGCAGGCCATCGGCCTCGGCCCGGAATCGGTGCTCGACGACCTCGACCGGCTCGACGCCTCGCTCTCCGGGCTGCTCGAGCGGCTCGGCGGGGACGTGACCGCTGACGAGGACGAGGCGGTCGCTTTGCGGCTGGCCGGGCTCGCCGTCAAGTGGCAGCGGCTGCGCGGGGCTTCGGCCGATGGGGTCTCCGGTCGTCCCACCAGCGCTTCTGACCGTCCCACCGATGTCTCTGATCGTCTCGCCGACGCCGATGACGACGAGGTCTTCGACCTTCTCGGCAAGGAGTTCGGCATCCAATGACCGCCCGATCGAGCACCCAATCGAGCACCCCGAGGTGGACCGCGTGAGCGAGGACAAGCTCCGATACTTCTTGAAGCGCGTCACGGCCGAGCTGCAGGAGAGCCGCGAGCGCGTCCGTGAGCTGGAGTCGGTGACCGGCGAGCCGATCGCGGTCGTCGGCATGGGCTGCCGCTACCCCGGCGACGTCCGCACCCCGGCCGCCTTGTGGAACCTGGTCGCCGGCGGGGTCGACGCCATCGGCGACTTCCCGGCCGACCGCGGCTGGGACCCGGGCGGAGCGGCCATCCACGGCTACGAGACCCGGGGCGGATTCCTGCCCGAGGCGGCCGAGTTCGACGCCGGCTTCTTCGGCATCAGCCCGCGCGAGGCCGTGGCCATGGACCCGCAGCAGCGCATCGTCATGGAGATCGCCTGGGAGACGCTGGAGCGGGCCGGGTTCGACCCGCAGACGCTGCGCGGCTCCCGCACCGGCGTGTTCGTCGGCGCCAGCGCCTCCGGCTACGACTGGTACGCCCGCGAGAACGGCCACGACGAGGGCCACCTGGTGACCGGCAGCGCGATCAGCGTGCTCTCCGGCCGGGTCTCGTACGCGCTGGGCCTCAACGGCCCCGCGGTCTCGGTCGACACGGCCTGCTCGTCGTCGCTGGCCGCCGTGCACCTGGCCGCCCGCGCGCTGCGGGCCGGCGAGTGCACACTGGCCCTGGCCGGCGGCGTGATGGTCATGTCCACCCCGGTGATGTTCGCCGACTTCGCCCGCCAGCAGGGACTGGCCGCCGACGGGCGCTGCAAGGCCTTCGGCGAGGACGCCGACGGCACCGGCTGGGGCGAGGGCGCGGGCCTGCTGCTGCTCGAGCGGCTGTCCGACGCCGAGCGCCACGGCCACCAGGTGCTGGCGGTCATCCGGGGCAGCGCGATGAACCAGGACGGCGCCTCCAACGGGCTGACCGCCCCCAGCGGCCCCGCCCAGCGCCGGGTGATCCGGGCCGCGCTGGCCGACGCCCGCCTGGACGCCACTGACGTGGACGCGGTCGAGGCGCACGGCACCGGCACGTCGCTCGGTGACCCGATCGAGGCCGGGGCGCTGCTGGCCACGTACGGGCAGGGCCGGGACGACGACCGCCCGCTGTGGCTGGGGTCGCTCAAGTCGAACATCGGGCACGCTCAGCAGGCGGCCGGGGTCGGCGGGGTCATCAAGATGGTGATGGCCCTGCGGGACGGCCTGCTCCCGCGCACGCTGCACGCGTCGAACCCGTCCACCCACGTCAACTGGACGTCCGGTCACGTGCGGCTCCTGCAGGACCCCGTGGACTGGCCGGCCGGCGACCGCACGCGGCGCGCGGGCGTCTCGGCGTTCGGCGCCAGCGGCACCAACGTCCACGTGATCCTGGAGGAGGCCCCCTCCGCGTCCGAGGCGCCGCCTGCGGGTGCGGCTGCCGCTTCGCCGGCCTCCGGGCGCCCGGCTTCCATCCGGCGCCCGTCGGCGGTTTCGGCGCCGATCCTGTCCGCTCCCGTCCCGGCGTTCGTGCTGTCGGCCCGCAGCGCCGAGGCCCTCGCCGATCAGGCCGGACGGCTGCGCGAGCACATCGTCGCCCACCCCGGGCTGGACACCGGTGACGTGGCCTGGTCGCTCGCGACCACCCGGACCCGGTTCGAACACCGCGCGGTCGTGCTCGGCTGTGATCCGGCCGGGCTCGCCGCGGTCGCGACCGGTCAGCCTGCCACCGGTGTCATCACCGGACCGCCGGTCTCCGGCCGCGCGATCTTCGTCTTCCCGGGTCAGGGCAGTCAGTGGATCGGTATGGGTCGCGAGCTGGCCGAGATGTCACCGGTGTTCCGGGCGCGGCTGTCCGAGTGCGC
>NZ_JBVHFW010000008.1:312001-371941 GCF_055562135.1 Actinoplanes sp. NPDC021490 | reverse complement strand
ACGGGGCCAGCAACGGTGGGCGGTGACCCGACGGCCCAGATGCCACCCAGCCCTGACGGGCCGGGCAACAACAAGGGTCCACCAATGAGCGACGGCCCGTCACCACCCACCCCGCCACGACATCCGGCTTCTGACCTTGATCTGATGACCCCGCTGGCGCGAATCGGGGAAGAAACTTCCGCGATCGTGCAGCATTCTTCTCTCGCCGGGCGTTACCGGTGCACGACTGAGGATGAGCGGGGAGTTCGCGGATGCGCGATGCGGACGGCTTCGACGAGTTCTACCGGGAGACGTCCGCGCGCATGGTGCGCTACGGATACGCGCTGACCGGGGATCTCGCCGAGGCTCAGGATGTGGTGCAGGAGGCGTACACGAGGGCGTGGCGCCACTGGCGGTCGGTTTCCGCGCACCCGGCGCCCGAGGCCTGGCTGCGACTCACCGTGGCCCGGCTGTCGACCGACCGGTGGCGGCGGCTCAACGGCTGGCGGGCCGCCGTGCGCCGGGCCGGGCCGCCCGAACCGGCCGGACCTCCCAGCGAGGACGCCGTGGTGCTGACGGCGGCGCTCCGCAAGCTGGCGACGCCGATGCGGCAGGCGGTCGCGCTGCACTACCTCTTCGACCTGTCGGTGGCCGAGATCGCGGCCGAGACCGGCGCGCCCGCCGGGACGGTGACGTCCCGGCTGAGCCGGGGCCGGGCCGAGCTGGCGGCGATCCTCGCTCCCTCCTCCACCCGTACGCCGGAGGTCACCGATGCCGAACACTGAAGTGGAAAACGCGTTCGCCGCGCTCTCGTCGGACGCCGAGCGGGGCCTGCTGCTCTCCGGGCCCGAGCTGCGCCGTCAGGCCGGCCGGCGCCGGCACCGCGGCGTGGCCCTCATGGCCGGGACGGCCGTCGTGCTCGTCGCCGGCGGAATCGGCGCGGGCTGGACGCTGGCCGGCAACAACGAGCAGACCGCCACGCCGCCCGCCGCGAGCGCCGGCCCGACGACGGTGAGCGTCCCCCCGTCGACGGCCCCGTCCGTCACCACCTCGGCCACGCCGTCGTCGCGGCCACCGTCGACGGCGCCACCGCCCACCACCTCGGGCCCGGCTATCCCCAAGTCGATCCCGGCCCGCGCGTTCGTCAGCCCTGACGATCGGGGGGTCAGCGACTATCAGCGGCTGGACGAGGCCGAGCCGCTGCCCGACTTCTGCGCCAAGGCGAAGTTCCCGAGCCGGGAGGACGTCGGGGTCAGCGGGTCGGCCCGGATGTTCCACCGGGGGCCGGACAGCCCGCCCGGCAGCACCCCGAGCGACACGCTGGTCAACACCGTCACCGTCTATCGCGGGGAGGGCGCCGAAGACTTCATGAGCGAGCTGGGCCGGGCCGTCCGCAGCTGCCCGACCGGCAAGCTGGGCGACCTGGACGCCGAGTTCGACTCGCTCGGCTCGCTCGGCCTGGGCGACTCGTCGATCCTGATCGACCGTTCCTACGCGTCGACCGGCGACGACGGCGAGCCCTCGGACAACGGCTCCCGGCAGCACACGTACGTCGCCGCCGTGCGGGTCGGGGACGCCGTCACACTGCTCGACACGCGCGGCTACGAGAGCGGGTCGTCGGACCGCATCCAGGTCGAGGCGCTGGCCAAGATCGCGGCGAACCGGCTCGCTGACTGGCGGTAGAGGCCGGCCGGGCCCCGCGGTCGGGGCCCGGCCGCGGACCTCAGGCCAGGCGGGCCGGGAAACCGCCGGTGGCGATCGGGCCCCAGCGGTCGATCGTGATGCGGATCAGGGACTTGCCCTGCTCGGTCATGGCCTGGCGATACTCGTCCCAGTTCGGGTGCTCGCCCGAGATGCAGCGGAAGTATTCGACCAGCGGCTCGAGCGCCTCGGGCAGGTCGAGCACCTCGGCCGTGCCGTCGACCTGCACCCACGGCCCGCCGAAGTCGTCGGAGAGCACGCAGACCGACACCTGCGGGTTGCGCCGCAGGTTGTAGACCTTGGCCCGCTCGGGATAGGTCGAGATGACGATGCGGCCCTCGGTGTCGACGCCGCACGTGTTGGGCGAGGCCTGCGGGCGGCCGTCGCGGCGGGTGGTCATCAGGATGGCCTTGTGCCGCGGGCGCAGGAACTCGAGCAGCGCCTCCCGCTCGACGTCGGTGTTGGTGGCGATCGTGCGCGGCATCAGTCGACCACCCTTTCGCCGGCCTCGTGCGGTGTCACACCGCCGCGCTCGGACGCCTGACCGTCGATCTCGGCGATCCGCGCGGCGCCGATGATGCCCGCGTTGTTGAGCAGCGCGGCCGGCACCATCGGGGTGCGGATGTCGATCAGCGGAAGCCAGCGGTCGGCCTTCTTGCTGACGCCGCCGCCGATGATGAACAGCCGCGGGGAGAGCAGCATCTCGACGTGGGCCAGATAGTGCCGGACCCGGCCGGCCCACTTTTCCCAGCTCAGATCCTCGACCTCGCGGGCCCGGTCGGCCGCGCGGGTCTCGGCGTCGTGGCCGTCGAGTTCGAGGTGGCCGAACTCGGTGTTCGGAATCAGGGTGCCGTCGAGGAACAGCGCGCTGCCGATGCCCGTGCCGAACGTGAGCATCATGATCAGGCCGGTCTGGTTGCGGCCCGCGCCGAACGCCACCTCGGCCACACCCGCGGCGTCGGCGTCGTTGAGCACCGAGACCGGCTTGCCCAGCCGGTCGCTGAACAGCCGGGCGGCCGGGGCGTCGAGCCACGATTTGTCGACATTTGCCGCCGTGCGGGTGACCCCGTCGACCACCACACCGGGAAAGGTGATGCCCACCCGGTCGAAGCCGCCCTCGAACTGGGCCGCGACCTCGGCGACCGCCTCGACCACGCTGGTGACGTCGGACGGCTGGGGCGTGGGCACCCGGAACCGCTCGGCGAGCAGCTCGCCGTTGGCGGTGTCGACCGGGGCGCCCTTGACGCCGGAGCCGCCGATGTCGATGCCGAGAATGGCCATCTTGTTTCCCGTCTTGAGGTGCCGGTTGTGCCCACGGTGTTTACCACGGGGCACCGACATTAAATCCCGTCCCCGTACCCGGACCTCGGGGGTTGTCGGGTGACACTCGTACTTTCGTCTAGGCAAGCCTCATCTTCTCAGTTAGCGTTAAAACCATCCGAACGGTCGCCGCAAGCGGGCACGGCTCTCTGCCCGTCTCGGGAGGACCCGACATGAGCGTGCACACCAAAGTGCCCGAATCTGCCACGGAACTGCTGGTCACGCTGTCCAAGCTGACCGCCACCGACCCCGCCCGCCCGCGTCTGCGAAACGAGGCCGTCGAGGCCTGGCTCCCCCTGGCCCGGCACCTGGCCAACCGCTACTCCGGCCGCGGCGAGCCCACCGACGACCTCGTCCAGACCGCCACCGTGGGTCTGATCAAGGCAGTCGACAAGTTCGACCCCGAACGCGGCATCGACTTCGCCGGCTACGCAATCCCCACCATCATCGGTGAGATCAAGCGCCACTTCCGCGACCGCACCTGGTCGGTCCGCGTGCCGCGCCGCCTGCAGGAACTGCGCCTGGCCATCACCGAGGCCAACGCCACGCTGACCCACTCGCTGGGCCGCTCCCCCACAGTCGCCGACGTCGCCGTCCACCTCGGTGTCACCGAAGAAGACGTGCTCGAAGGCCTGGAAGGCGCCCGCGCCTACAACGCGACCTCGCTGTCCACCCCGATCAGCGCCGACGGCAGCACGTCGCTGGGCGACACGCTGGGTGCGGAGGACTACGAGTTCGAGCTGGCCGAGACGCGGGTCGCCCTGGGGCCGGCGCTGGCCACGCTCGACGAGCGCGAGCAGAAGATCCTGACGCTGCGCTTCTACGGCAACCTGACCCAGTCCCAGATCGCCGAGCGTCTCGGCATCTCCCAGATGCACGTGTCGAGATTGCTGACGAAGGCGCTGGCCAAACTGCGCGGCGAACTCCACGAAAGCCTGTAACCAGCGCCACCTGCAACTTCCACAAGGTCGAGACCGGGATGGCGAGCTGCACGACATGCCGTAAACCAAAGATCAAGACCGGGATGTCGTAGCGGGGTGGTGGGTGCGGACCGCTGCTCACGCCGAGGGTCACGACACGGCGAGCTGGCCGCTACGCGTCCAGAACGCTCACCGCGCCGCGACGACGTGCGTAAGTGGTCACGCCCAAAACCAAGAACCGCACCCCGATGGGTTGCCGGCGCAAGCTCACACGCACAACAAGGCCGGCACCCCCATCCGTGGGAGTGCCGGCCTGTGATGTCAGCGCAAGGTCAGTCGGATTGCGCCCGTCGATGTCGCGGGCGCCGAAATGGCTAGCTCAGCTCTCGGTGTCCGCGACGTCGGTCTCCTGGGGCGCAATCCCCGCCGAGCCCGAGGCGAGGCCGGCCGCCGAGCCGGCAAGACCAACCGATTCAGCGTCGAGCAAGTAGAGCAAGGTGCCGCGGTGCATTTCGGCTACCGGCTCGAGCAAGTCGGGGTGGCGGAGCAGGACGGCCGCGTCGCGGTCGCGCATGTCGGGCTCGAGCAGCCGGCGGAACTCGGCGGGCGCCCCGCCGGTCTTGCGCGGGTAGGGCAGCGGCCGGTCGCCCGACAGCGGCACCGCGGCGATCACGGCGTCGACGCCGCGGCGGGCCAGCTCCGGGTTGGCCAGCAGGCAGGCGGCCCAGCTGACGACGACCTCGTCGACCCAGGTGCGCCAGCCCTCCTCCTCGGCCTCCTCGTCCTCGGGCTCGCTGCCGGCGCGCCAGTCGAGGACGGCCGAGCCACCGGGGCCGGCGATCGCGACCAGGGCCGCGTCGACCTCGGTCGGGTAGCGCAGCCAGGCGGCGACCGTCACGGCCTGCCGGGCCTGCAGCTCCGACAGGGTGTGGGCGATCGTGTCGTTGCTACCCGCCGGGTAGGCACGCGAGAGCCAGTGCGTGCTTGCCGCGATGACGGGCGACAGCTCGACAGACGGTCCAGCCACGTGGTCTCCTCCGCTCGGCGCGTCCCGGTCGGTCCGCGTCACGGAATACCTCTCGGCCTCGGCGGAGGGGGATCTGAGGGGGGTCACCAGGAAGGGACCGCACGGCAACCGACGCGCTCCCGTGCATGCGAAAAACGACCTCGGGAGGCCCGGATCAGGCCCCGATCCGGGCCTGGCACTGCTGGTCAACGACGCATCCCAGTCATGTCCGACGGGGCCGGTGGTGCCGCTGAGCCCAGCGCGGCCACTGGTGCGTGGCGGCCGCCGCCAGGCTGAGTGAGCGCCCTGTGGTCCAGGACGGTGCGATGGGCGGGGCGCGGCTGATCGCGCACGTGCGGCCGGGCCGAACAGCGCCGGTTCGACCGGGACGCGGCTCCCGCCGTTCCCGCCGCCGGTCACCGTGGACAGCGGCGAGGCGCGCTCTGCATTGGAACAGGAGAGCAGCAATACCGGCCGGGCGCCGGGGCGGCCCGGCTGCCGGCGGTCAGACCGACCGGCGCCCGCCCCGCGCGGACTCGGAGCGCGACCATCGGGACCGGTGGTTACGCGGCGCCGACGGGCGGGAAACAGAAATTTGCCGGCCGGTAACGTTCCGATGCTCAAAATCGGTAAGCAGGAACGGATGATGCGTGCGGCCGAATTGGAAGAATTCATCGGCGGTGCAAGACCGCGCCTCGATGAGCCCGCCTGATCGGTCTCCGGTAGGTTGACTACATCGGCACGCCACCGTTTGCGGCGCCTCCACAGCGGAGAAGTATGCCCTGACGGCGGTCTGGTTTCGCCGAACCCGCCCGCGCCCTTCTGATTACGGTGGAGATCATGACCGGTCGCTTTCCCATCGAAGACGTGACGCCCTCGGTGTCCTGTGGCCGTTATCCGGCGAAGGCGGTTGTCGGCGAATTGGTGCCGGTCTCCGCCGTGTCCTATCGAGAAGGTCACAACGCGCTCGGCGTCAACGTGGTATGGCGCGGGCCCGACGGCGAGTCCGAGCCGTTCACCCGCATGCGTCCCGGCGAGCCCGGCCTCGACCAGTGGCACGGCACGATCCGCCCGGACCGGGTCGGCCGGTGGACGTTCACCGTCGAGGCGTTCGACGACCCGTACCGGACCTGGCGTGACGCCGTGGTCAAGAAGATCGGCGCCGGGCAGGGCCTGGAGGATCTGGCCAACGACCTGGCCGAGGGCGCCGACGTGCTCGACCTGGCGACCAAGATCGTGCCGGCGCACGACGAGGAGCGGGTCCGGGACGCCGCCGCGGCCCTGCGGGACGAGCAGCGGTCGCTGTTCGCCCGGGTGTCCCCGGCGCTCGACCTCGAGGAGCTGCTCTGGCACAACCCGGTGCGGCAGCTGGTCACGACCACCCGGTCGTACGCGATCTGGGTCGATCGCAAGCGCGCGCTCTACTCGGCGTGGTACGAGTTCTTCCCCCGCTCCGAGGGCGCCGAGATCGGTCCGGACGCGACGCCGATCAAGCACGGCACGTTCGCCACCGCGGCCGAGCGCATCCCGGCCGTCGCGGCCATGGGCTTCAACATCCTCTATCTGCCGCCGATCCACCCGATCGGCAAGATCAACCGGAAGGGCCGCAACAACACGCTGGTGGCCCGCCCGGAGGACGTGGGCTCGCCCTGGGCGATCGGCTCCGACGAGGGCGGCCACGACGCGATCCACCCGCAGCTGGGCACGCTGGAGGACTTCCGCGCGTTCATCGCCAAGGCGCAGGAGCACGGCCTCGAGGTCGCCATGGACCTGGCGTTGCAGGCCGCCCCCGACCACCCGTGGGTCAAGTCCAACCCCGAGTTCTTCACCCGGCGGGCCGACGGCACCATCGCGTACGCCGAGAACCCGCCGAAGAAGTACCAGGACATCTACCCGATCAACTGGGACAACGACTACAAGGCGCTGCGCGAGGAGGTCTATCGCGTCGTCATGCACTGGGTGGACAACGGCGTCAAGGTCTTCCGCGTCGACAACCCGCACACCAAGGCGCTCAACTTCTGGCAGTGGCTGATCGCCAAGGTCAAGGAGAGCAGCCCCGACGTGCTGTTCCTGGCCGAGGCGTTCACCCGGCCCGCGATGATGAACGGGCTCGGCAAGGTCGGCTTCACCCAGTCGTACACGTACTTCACCTGGCGCACCACGGCCTGGGAGATGCGCCAGTACATGGAGCAGCTGCTCACCACGATTGACTGGATGCGCCCCAACTTCTGGCCCAACACCCCCGACATCCTGCACGAGTCCCTGCAGCACGGCGGCCCGCCGATGTTCAAAATCCGGGCGGTCCTGGCCAGCATGCTCACGCCGTCCTGGGGCATGTATGCGGGGTACGAGCTGTTCGAGCACGTCCCGCGGCCGGGCGCCGAGGAATACATTGACAACGAGAAGTTCCAGCTCAAGCCCCGGGACTGGGCCGCGGCGGAGCGGTCCGGCCGGTCGCTGGCGCCGTACATCACCCGGCTCAACCAGGTGCGCGACGAGAACCCCGCCCTGCACTGGCTGCGCAACCTCAAGTTCCACGAGATCGACAACGGCTCCCTGTTGTGTTTCTCGAAGCGTGACCCCGACACCGGGAACACGGTTCTCGTGGTGGTCACCTTCGACTCGGCCGCGGTGCAGTGGGGCAACACGGCGCTGGACATGCCGGCGCTGGGACTGGACTGGCACGACCGGTTCACGGTGACCGACCAGATCACCGGGGCCACGTACGAGTGGGGGCAGCACAACGCCGTACGGATCGATCCGTACGTCGAACCGGCGCACATCTTCGTGATCGAGCCGAAGTAAAGATTCAAGTACCTGCGGGTGGGTAGGTGGGGAACCTGATGGACCAGAACGATCTCAGCCTCGACGAGGCGGCCGAACACGATCCGGCCGATGGCAGCCATGTCGAGGACGGAGTGGTGGAGCACCCCTCCGCGGACGACTTCGGTCACGCCCGCGCGCTGCCGGCCGACCGTACGTGGTTCCAGCGTGCCGTTTTCTACGAGGTGCTCGTCCGGGCGTTCTACGACTCGGGCACCGACGGCTCGGGCGACCTGCGCGGCCTGATCGAGCGGCTCGACTATCTGCAGTGGCTGGGTGTCGACTGCCTGTGGCTGCCGCCGTTCTACCAGTCGCCGCTGCGCGACGGCGGCTACGACATCAGCGACTTCTACCGCGTGCTGCCCGAGTTCGGCACGGTCGAGGATTTCGTGGCGCTGCTCGACGCGGCCCACAAGCGCGGCATCCGCGTGATCACCGACCTGGTCATGAACCACACCTCCGACCAGCACATGTGGTTCCAGGAGTCGCGGCGTGACCCTGAGGGCCCGTACGGGGACTTCTATGTCTGGAGCGACACCAGCGAGAAGTATTCCGACGCCCGGGTCATCTTCGTCGACACCGAGGAATCGAACTGGACGTTCGACCCGGTTCGCCGGCAGTTCTTCTGGCACCGGTTCTTCTCGCACCAGCCCGACCTCAACTACGACAACCCGGCCGTGCAGGAGGCGATGCTCGACGTCCTGCGCTTCTGGCTCGACCTGGGCATCGACGGCTTCCGGCTGGACGCCGTGCCCTACCTATACGAGCGGGAGGGCACCAACGGCGAGAACCTGCCCGAGACGCACGCGTTCCTCAAGCACTGCCGCAAGGTCATCGACGACGAGTTCCCGGGCCGGGTGCTGCTGGCCGAGGCCAACCAGTGGCCGGCCGACGTGGTCGAGTACTTCGGCGACCCGAAGGCCGGCGGCGACGAGTGCCACATGGCGTTCCACTTCCCGCTGATGCCGCGCATCTTCATGGCGGTCCGGCGCGAGTCGCGCTTCCCGATCTCCGAGATCATGGCGCAGACGCCGGCCATCCCGGACAACTGCCAGTGGGGCATCTTCCTGCGGAACCACGACGAGCTGACGCTCGAGATGGTGACCGACGAGGAACGCGACTACATGTACTCGGAGTACGCCAAGGACCCGCGGATGAAGGCGAACGTCGGCATCCGGCGCCGGCTCGCCCCGCTGCTCGAGAACGACCGCAACCAGATCGAGTTGTTCACCGCCATGCTGCTGTCGCTGCCCGGCTCGCCGGTGCTGTATTACGGCGACGAGATCGGCATGGGCGACAACATCTGGCTCGGTGACCGCGACGGCGTGCGTACGCCGATGCAGTGGACGCCCGACCGCAACGCCGGGTTCTCGACGGCGCATCCCGGGCGGCTCTATCTGCCGGCCAACCAGGACCCGGTGTACGGCTATCAGGCGGTCAACGTCGAGGCGCAGCGGGACAGCTCCACCTCGTTGCTCAACTGGACGCGTACGATGCTGGCGGTGCGACGTCGCCACGAAGCGTTCGCCGTCGGAACCTTCCGCGAACTGGGCGGATCTAACCCGTCGGTGCTGGCGTACCTGCGCGAGGACGGCGACGATGTCGTGCTCTGCGTGAATAACCTGTCGCGCTTCCCGCAACCGATCGAGCTGAACCTGCAGCACTGGAACGGGTACACGCCCGTCGAACTGACCGGGCATGTGAACTTCCCGCGTATCGGACAGCTGCCGTACCTTCTCACCCTCCCTGGGCACGGCTTCTACTGGTTCCAGCTGTGTGGGTCCGAGGAGAAGCAATGACGTTGCCTTTCGCCGAATGGCTGCCCCAGCAGAGGTGGTACGCCGGACGTGCCCGCACCCTGTCGTCGGTCAAGGAGGCGTCGACGACGACGCTCGACGAGAACCTCGACCTGGTCCTGATCGACGTCGAATACGCCGACGGCAGCTCCGAGCGCTACCAGGTCGTCGTGGCCTGGGGCACCGGCCCGATGGTCGAGTACAGCGAGGTCGCGACGATCGGGACCGACGGCGACCGGATCGGGTACGACGCGCTCTACGACACCACGGCCGCGCGCAAGCTCCTCGCGCTGATCGCGGCCGGCGGCACGGTCGGTGACGTCATCTTCGAGCCCGAGCCCGGCGCCGAGTTCCCGGTCGACCTGTGGCCGCGGGTGTTCGACGCCGAGCAGAGCAACACCAGCGTGATCTTCGAGCAGGACGCAATCCTCAAGGTGTTCCGCCGGGTGTCGGCGGGCATCAACCCCGACATCGAACTGAACCGGGTGCTGGGCCGGCGGAACAACCCGCACGTGGCCCGGCTGCTCGGCTCGTTCGAGACCACCGAGAGCGGCGAGCCGTGCCCGCTGGGCATGGTCACGCAGTACGCGGCCAACTCGGCCGAGGGCTGGGCCATGGCCACGGCCTCGGCGCGTGACCTGTTCGCCGACGCCGAGATGGGCGCCGACGAGGTGGGCGGCGACTTCCAGGGCGAGTCGTACCGGCTGGGCGAGGCGGTCGCGTCGGTGCACGCCGACCTGGCCGGGGCGCTCGGTTCCGGGCCGGCCCCGTTCCCGGTCGACGCCATGCTGGCCCGGCTGCGCGAGGCGGCCCAGGCCGTCGCCGAGATCCAGCAGTACGTGCCGACCATCGAGGCGCAGTTCCGGGCCCTGACCAGCGAGCAGGTCGAGGTGCAGCGGGTGCACGGCGACCTGCATCTCGGTCAGGTGCTGCGGGTGCCCGAGGGGTGGCTGCTGATCGACTTCGAGGGTGAGCCGGGCGCGCCGCTCGACGAACGCCGGCTGCCCGACTCCCCGCTGCGCGACGTGGCCGGGGTGCTGCGCTCCTACGAGTACGCGGCCTACCAGCTGCTGGTCGAACAGGGCGACGACGAGCACCTGGCCGCGCGGGCCCGCGAGTGGGTCGACCGCAACCGGGCCGCCTTCTGTGACGGCTACGCGAACGTGTCCGGCACCGACCCGCGGGCGCACGGCGCGCTGCTGGCGGCGTACGAGCTCGACAAGGCGGTCTACGAGGCCGCGTACGAATCCCGGCACCGGCCCGGATGGCTGCGGATCCCGCTGCGGTCGATCGCCCGGCTCGTCGGCTGACCTTGAAACCGGCTGACTTACCCAGACGAAAACTGTTGGAGGAGACCCTCACGTGATCGGCCAATCCGCGTCCTCGCTCGCCGCCGACCAGCGCGCCATGAACAGCGTGGTGGCCGGCGACACCCACGACCCGCACTCGATCCTCGGCGCGCACCCCGGCGGCGGGAACACGGTGATCCGCACGCTGCGCAAGGGCGCCAAGGCCGTGGCCGTGGTGCACGAGGGCGAGCGCGTCGAGATGACCAAGGTGCACCCGGACGGCATCTTCGCCGCCGAGCTGCCCGGCTCCGTGCTCGACTACCGGCTCGACGTCGACGGTGAGGTTTCCGACGACCCGTACCGGCACCTGCCGACGCTGGGCGAACTCGACCTGCATCTGATCGGCGAGGGCCGGCACGAGAAGCTGTGGAAGGTGCTCGGCGCGCAGCCGCGCGGCCCCGAGGGTCAGGGGGTCGGGTTCGCGGTGTGGGCCCCGGCCGCCCAGGGCGTTCAGGTGATCGGCGACTTCACCGGCTGGGGCCCGTACGACGGCTGGCCGATGCGCTCGCTCGGCTCGAGCGGCGTGTGGGAGATCTACCTGCCCGAGGCGCGGGTCGGCAGCAAGTACAAGTTCAAGATCCTGGGCCAGGACGGGGTGTGGCGCGAGCACGCCGACCCGCTCGCCCAGCACACCGAGGTGCCGCCGGCCACCGCGTCGGTCGTCTACGACACCTCGTACGAGTGGGCCGACGGCGACTGGATGACCGAGCGGGCCACCAAGCAGTGGCATCAGGAGCCGATGAGCGCGTACGAGGTGCACCTCGGCTCGTGGCGGCCCGGCCTGTCCTACACCGAGCTGGCCGAGCAGCTCGTCGACTACGTGGTCGAGACCGGCTTCACGCACGTCGAGCTGATGCCGGTGATGGAGCACCCGTTCGGCGGCTCCTGGGGCTATCAGGTCACCGGCTACTACGCCCCGACCTCGCGCTTCGGCACCCCCGACGAGTTCCGCTACCTGGTCGACAAGCTGCACCAGGCCGGCATCGGCGTGATCCTGGACTGGGTGCCCGCCCACTTCCCCAAGGACGCGTGGGCGCTGGCCCGCTTCGACGGCACCCCGCTCTACGAGCACGGCGACTGGCGCCGCGGCGAGCACCCGGACTGGGGCACGTACGTCTTCGACTTCGGCCGCAAGGAGGTGCGCAACTTCCTGGTGGCCAACGCGCTCTACTGGTGCGAGGAGTTCCACGCCGACGGCCTGCGGGTCGACGCGGTGGCCTCGATGCTCTACCTCGACTACTCGCGCAAGGACGGCGAGTGGACCCCCAACCAGTACGGCGGCCGGGAGAACCTCGACGCGATCAGCTTCCTGCAGGAGATGAACGCGACCGTCTACAAGAACTACCCGGGCGCGATCACCATCGCCGAGGAGTCGACCGCGTGGCCGGGCGTCACCCGCCCCACCCACCTGGGCGGCCTCGGGTTCGGCTTCAAGTGGAACATGGGCTGGATGAACGACACCCTCTCGTACATCGAGAAGGAGCCGATCTATCGCCAGTGGCACCACCACCAGATGACGTTCGCGACGGTGTACGCCTGGAGCGAGAACTACATCCTGCCGATCAGCCACGACGAGGTCGTGCACGGCAAGGGCTCGCTGACCGGCAAGATGCCCGGCGACCTGTGGCAGAAGCTGGCCAACACGCGGGCCCTGCTCGGGTTCATGTGGGCCTTCACCGGCAAGCAGCTGCTGTTCATGGGGGCCGAGCTGGGCGACCTGCGGGAGTGGAGCGAGGAGCGTGGCCTCGACTGGGGGCTGCTCTCCGACCCGCAGTTCGGCGGGGTCCAGGCCCTGGTCAGGGATCTGAACCGGGCGTACCGCGAGACCCCGGCGATCTGGACGCAGGACACGTCGCCGAGCGGCTTCCGGTGGGTCACCAGCGAGGACTCGCAGCACAACACGTTCTCGTTCGTGCGCTTCGCCCCGGCCGGCGCCCCGATGGCCTGCATCGTCAACTTCTCGGCGGTGCCGCAGGAGGGCTACCGCATCGGGCTGCCGCGGCCGGGCCGGTGGACCGAGGTGATCAACACCGACAGCGAGCTGTACGGCGGCTCGGGCGTCGGCAACCTCGGCGGCGTCGACACCGACGACCTGCCGTGGCACGGCTTCGACCACTCGGTGTCGCTGCGCGTGCCCCCGTTGGGCGCGGTCTGGCTCCGCCTGGAGAGCTGACCTAGATTCGTCGCTTGTGGAGTGCGGCGCCTCGTTCATCCTCACTGGAGGTGATCGATGCGCCGCACTTTGCTGTCGCGGGGTCGCGATAGAGTGCCATGAAACTCCGCCGGATGATCCCCGTGCGGCGGGTCCGGGGCGATCGGAGGCGCGGCATGGAAGCTCGGGAGCCGGAGGGCATCGACCTGCGGGACGCCGACGACGATCTGCTGGCCGGGCTGAGCCCCGCCCTGCGGGCGGCGATCGACCGGGTCTACTCGCCCGACGAGCTGGAGAGCCCGGGCGGGTTCAATTCGTTCGTCGACGCCGATCTCTGAGTCCGCACGGCGGCTCGGGGGGCCGGCTGATGAACGTGTCCGGAACCGGCTGGCCCGACGACCTCGACGTGCCGGCGCTAACCGCGAGCGGCTGGGCGCCGCACACCTTCAACCAGTTCGTCGTCAAGATCCATAGCCGGTGCAATCTGGCCTGCGGCTACTGCTACGTCTACGAGTCGGCCGACCAGGGCTGGCGGGCCCAGCCGCGGGTGATGAGCGAGGCCGTGTTCGCACGAGCCTGCCGCCAGATCGCCGGGCACGCCGGCCCGTCAGTGAGCCTGGTCTTTCACGGCGGCGAGCCGCTGCTGGCCGGGGCCGCGCACCTCGACCGGCTGGCCGCGCTGGCCACCGGCATCGTCGGGCCCGGTCGCCGGCTGCGGCTGGGCATGCAGACCAACGGGCTGCTGTTCGACGAGCGCGTGGCCGAGGTCTGCGAGCGCTGGAACATCCGGGTCGCGGTCAGCGTCGACGGCGACGAGGCCGGGCACGACCGCCATCGGCAGTTCCGGGACGGCCGGGGCAGCCACGCCGGAGTCGTGCGCGGGCTGCGGGTGCTGCGACAACATCCGCGCCTGTACGCCGGTCTGCTGTGCACCGTCGACCTGCGGAACGACCCGGTGACGACGTACGAGGCCCTGGTCGATCTCGGACCGCCGACCGTGGACTTCCTGCTGCCGCACGGCAACTGGACGACTCCCCCGCCCGGCCGCGCCGAGGGCGGTCCTCCGGCGTACGGGAGCTGGCTGTCCTTGATCTTCGACCGGTGGTTCGACGCGCCGGTCCGCGAGACCGGGGTGCGCCTGTTCGACGACATCCTCGCGCTGATCCTGGGCGGCTCGGGCCGATCGGAATCGGTCGGGCTGTCGCCGATCCGGGTCGCCGTGATCGAAACCGACGGCACGATCGAGCAGGTCGACACGCTCAAGACCGCGTTCGCCGGCGCGACCCGGGTCCGGCCGCCGGGCCGCGGCAACCCGTTCGACTCCGCGCTGCGGCAACCGCAGATGGTGGCCCGGCAGATCGGCCGGGACGCCCTGGGCTCGTCGTGCCGGGCCTGCGCGATCCACGAAATCTGCGGCGGCGGCAACTACACCCACCGTTTCCGGGCGGGCTCCGGCTTCCGCAACCCCTCCGTCTACTGCCCCGACCTGACGTTGCTCATCGGCCACATCCGGGCCCGGGTGTCCGGCGAGCTGGCGAAGATCCAGGTGAGGAGGCCGGCCGGTGGAGATTGACCCCGAGACCCTCGCGCGGGACATCGGCACGGGCTTCGGCACTCCGGACAGCCTGGCCGCGCTGGCCACCGGGCAACGGCGCAAGCGCAAGGTGCTGCTGCGCCTGCTGCTCGACGACGCCGCCCGGGCCGGGCACACCGGGTTCGCGCCCGATCTGCCGGACGAGCTGCTCGACTATCCCAACGTCGGTGTCTGGCTGGTGCACTGCATCCGCCGGCTGGCCCACCGGACCGGCGACGAGGTGCCGCTCTGGGCCGACCTGGGCTATCCGGGCTGGCTGGCCGCGGCGCACGCGATCACATCGCGCCGCGAGGGCCGGGTCGAGGTGGTCGTGCGCGACGGCGCGGTCATGCTGCCGAGGCTCGGCCTGGCGCGGCTGGCGCCACCGGGCACGCATGCGCGGGCGATGGTGACGGTCGAGCCGGGCCGGGCCGAGATCGCGCTCGACGACACCCGGATCGAGCTGCGTGACCCGGGCAGCGAGGCCGACGATCGGTGGCTGCCGCTGCGCAAGCTGGGCACCACCTATTCCACCCTGCGGACGGTCTACCTCGACGACCTCGACCCCTTCCGCGACTTCTCCGACCCGTACACCAGGGCGCACCTGACCACCCCGCCCCCGAGGCTGACGGCGGCTCAGGCAGCGGCCTGGTCCCGGGCCTTCCACGGGGCGCTGGAGATCCTGCGGCGGCAGTACGAGCAGTATTCGGCCGGGATCGACGAAGTGCTGCGGTCGGTGGTGCCGCTGACCGCCGAGCCGGCCGCCAACGGGGTCAGCAACACCTCCCTGCACGCGTACGGGGGTGTGCACATGAGCGCCGCGGGCGGGCCGCACCAGTTCGCGCTCACCCTGATCCACGAGTGCCAGCACGCCAAGCTGGCCGCGCTCACCGACCAGGTCGAGCTGCAGAAGCCGTCCACGGTCAAGGACATGTACGCCCCCTGGCGCGACGACCCCCGCCCGTTGTCCGGGTTGTTGCAGGGCATCTACGCCCACCTCGGGGTGACCGACTTCTGGCGTACGTACCGGAACGCGGGCGGCTCCGCGCGGGCCGACGTCGAGTTCGCCCGGTGGCGCACCCAGGTGCGGCAGGCGCTGCTCGTGGCCGGGGCGTCGCCGCTGCTCACCGAGGCGGGCACGGCGTTCGTCGAAGAGATGAGCGCGTCGGCCGGGCGCTGGTCGGGCGAAACCGTGCCCGCCCGTCTCGAGTCGCTGGCCCGCGAGTCCTCGGCCGGTCACCTGGTGGCGTGGCGGGTGCGCAACATGACCGCCGACGTCACCGGGCTGGTCGAGCGGTGGCGGGCCGGGCAGGCACCGGGTCCGCTGCCGTCGTCGAGTGTGGTCGCGGCGCCCGCGGTGCCTCCGCGCTCGCGGCTGCCGGTCGGCGTGCTCAAGATGAACCAGGCCGCCGGGGTGGCCTCGCTCCCGCCGGAGGTGCCGGCCTCCGACGTCGCCTATCTCGAGGGCGACTATGAGCGGGCGCTGGCGCTCTACACGGCCGAGGTGGCCGGGGGTGGCAGCCCCGAGTCGTGGGCCGGTCTGGCGCTCAGCCTGCGGCATCTCACCGAGGAGGCGTCGGTGTCGGCGCTGTTCCGCCGGCCCGAGGTGGTCGTGGCGGTACACCGGGCCGAGCCGTCCGACATCGTCCAGCTGACGGCCTGGCTGTCGTCGTGATCCTGCACAACCGGCGGTTCCTGGCCCTGTGGAGCGGCAACGCGCTGTCGCTGGTCGGCACCGCGGGCGTGCGCATCGCGTACCCGCTGCTGGCGCTGGCGCTGTTCGACTCACCCGAGCTGGCGGGCTGGACAGCGTTCGCCGCCACCATTCCCACGCTGATCCTCCAGGTGCCGGCCGGGCTGATCGCCGACACCGTCAACCGGCGGCTGCTCATGCTGGTGGCGCAGGCGGTGGGCCTGGTGGCCACGGTGGCCGTGCTGCTCGCGTCGGTGCTCGACCTGCGCGGCCTGGCCGTCGTCCTGATCGTGGCGGCGGTGATCGAGGGCTGCGCGTTCGTCGTGTTCGGCATCGCCGAGGTGGGCGCGGTCCGCGACGTGGTCGACGAGCGGGAGCGTACGGTCGCGTTCTCGTTCCTCGAGGCCGAACAGCCGATCGGCAACCTGGCCGGCCGCGTGGTCGGCGGCGTGCTCTTCGACCTGTCCCGCTGGGCGCCGTTCCTTTTCAACGCTTTCTCGTACGTCTTCTGCCTGTCGACCCTCGCCGCGATGCCCCGGCGCCTGTTCGATCCCCGTCCGGCCCCGGCGGCCGACGGCGTGCTGCCGGAGACGACGCATTTCTGGCGGCGGATGGGCGAGGGCCTGATCTGGATGTGGCGGATCCCCTACCTGCGCGTCACCACCATCGTCACCGGTTTCACCAACATCCTGTTCCAGTGCGTCATCCTGATGATCCTGGTGGTCAGCACCCGCGAGAACCGTCCGGCCTGGACGGTCGGCGCCATCCTGGCCGCCGCGGGCGTGGGCGGCATCCTCGGTTCCTTCGCGGCCCCCCGCCTCGAGCGAGGCTTCTCCCCGCGCGCGCTGTTCCTGGGCTGCGTCTGGGCCTGGACAGTCCTGCTGGCGATGATCGCGCTCAGCACCCACACGGTCGTGCTGGTGATCGCGTGGGCCGGGGTAGGCGCAGTCGGCACGGTCGTCGCCGTGACGCTGACAGTCACCCGCGTCCGGGCCGTGCCCGACGCCGCCCTGGGCCGCATAGTCAGCGCGGCCTCCGTCATCACCGACGGCGCAGTGCCCATCGGCGCCGTGCTGGGCGGCTACCTGCTGGCCTCGACCGGCCCCGAGACCACCTCCCGGATCCTGCTGATCGCCATGCTGACCGCGGCCCTGATCTGCACCCGCCTGCTGCGCCCCGCCCCGATCGACTCGGCCTCCCGGCTGTCCCCCTCCACCCCGCGCTTGCCCTGACCTGACAGGCTGCGAACGGGGGGACACGCGATGCCACATATCAGCGTTGGACGGATCGGGTTCGGGGCGATGCAGCTGCCCACCTCGGCGGAGCGCCGGGAGTCGTCGGTGGCCGTGCTGCGGCGGGCCGTCGAGCTGGGGGTGCCGCTGATCGACACCGCTTACCTGTACGGCGGGGGCGCCAACGAGGAGCTTGTCGCCGCGGCCCTCCACCCGTACGGGGAAGAGCTGGTTGTCACGACGAAGGTGGGCGTGAGCGGATCGGGCGCCCTGAGCGACTGGCGGCTCGACGGCCGCCCGGAGTCGTTGCGGCGCCAGGTGGACGGCTGCCTGCGACGGCTGCGGATCGACCGGATCGCGCTGCTGCAGCTGCACCGCGTCGACCCCGGCGTGCCGCTCGCCGATCAAGTCGGCACGCTGGCCGAGCTGGTGACCGCGGGCAAGGCCGAGCTGGTCGGCCTGTCCGAGGTGTCGGTGCCGGAGCTGGCGGCCGCACGGGCGATCACCGGCATCGCGAGCGTGCAGAACCGCTACAACCTTCTCGACCGTACGCACGAGCCCGTGCTCCGAGCCTGCGAGCAGGCGGGCATCGCCTTCATGCCGTGGCGGCCGCTCGCGCACGACGGCGGGGCGGTCACCGAGATCGCCGTCGAGACCGGCGCGACCCCGGCGCAGGTGGTCCTGGCCTGGCTGCTCGGCCGTTCCCCGGTCATGCTGCCCATTCCGGGCACCGCGTCCCTGACCCACCTGGCCGAAAACATGGCCGCCGAAACGCTGCGCCTCTCCCCCGAACAACAGGCGCGGCTCTCAATTATCTAGGTGACCGCGCTTCCGCGATCTCAGATGATCGGGAGGGCCGGATCGAGCGTGCGGACGACGCCGGCTTGTGTGGCCGCGGGACCATCGGCGCATGAGGAACCGGCCACGGGTCACGCTTGTGCCGTTCACGGAGGAACTGCTGCCGGCTGTGCAGGGCTGGTTCGCCGATCCGGAGGTGCGGCGCCGGCTGGGCGGACCGGACTGGCCGGCCCGGGAGCTGCGCATCCGCGGGCACGGCGTCGGCGTCGAGTTCCGCGGGCTGCGGGGGCTGCGGGGGCACTCGTGGGTCGCGCTCGACGAGTCCGGTGTGCCGGTCGGGCACATCGGCGGGGAGGTGTACGACGTCTGGTGCCGCTATCGGGAGCCCGTGGTCGACCGGGTCGAGCCTGGGCCGTCGATGGGGCTGGCCTACGTCGTCGACCCCCGGCGGCAACGGCAGGGCTATGGCACGTCGGCGCTGCTTGCCGTGGTCGCGGCGCCCGAGACCGCGGACGTGCGGGTGTTCGCGGCCGGCGTCGAACCGGACAACACGGCCTCTGTGCGCTGCGCGGCCGCCGCCGGTTTCCGGCCCGACGATCCCGAGCCCGACTGGGAGGGCTTCGTCTATTACCTGCTGAGGCGGAAATGCGGATGACCATGGCGGCGGGGTCGGTTAGCTTCGCGACCATGGAACCACTCGATGAGAAGGAGATCCGGGGCTCCTTCGTCAACTGCAGCAAGGGCGAGGCCGGGCGGATCAAGCTGCCGGCCGGCCCGGTGCCCTGGAATGACCTGGACTTTCTCGGCTGGACCGACCCGGCGGCGCCGTTGCGGGCCCTGCTGGTCGTGCCGGGCCCGGACGGTCCGACCGGCATCGTGCTGCGCCGGCCCGAACCGCGCCGGACCGGGGCGCTCCGGTCGAGCATGTGTCAGGTCTGCCTGACCGATCACGCGTCGTCGGGGGTGGCGCTGTTCGTGGCTCCGCTGGCCGGCGCCTCGGGTCGCAACGGCAACACCGTCGGGCAGTACATCTGCTCGGACCTGGCCTGCTCGCTCTATCTGCGGGGCAAGCGCAAACCGAAGATGCGCCTGGTCAGCCGGGAGGAGACGCTCACCCTGGACGAGCGGGTCGACCGGGCGATGACCAACCTGGGCGCGTTCACCGACCGGGTGAAGGCGGGCTGATGGCCGTGCCGGTTTCCGCCGAGCCACCCCGTACAAGATCGAGGCCCCGCCCACCGGCGGGGCCTTCTCAGTTCCAGAGGGTCGACAGGCGGTCGAAGGTCTCGTCGTCGCTGTGCCGCGGGATCACGCAGGCCAGCTGGCCGCCGGGGATGCGCAGGATGCGGCACTCGAGCCACTGGTCGATCTGCTCGGCGCCCAGCCCGATCAGGCGGGCGGTCTCGGCCTCGACGTCGTCGGTCTCGAAGTCGACGTGGTAGCGCGCGTCGCCGTCGATCGCCTGGATGGCCAGGGTGAGGCCCGGCAGCGCCCCGATCAGACCGGTGAACTGAGGCTCGTCCGGCGGCTGCCGGGTTTCGACGCCCAGCGCCCGCGACCAGAACGAGACGGCCGGCGCCGTCTCGCCGGCGGGCACGTCGATCAGGATGGTGGACAACCGGCTGCGGTGGGCCATGAGACTCCTCAGCGGGACGGATCAGAGGGAGGGGACGGGGTCGAACAGGGAGCTCAGCCGCGGATAGCGACGCTGCCGCTCGGCCGGATCGCCGAGGTCGAACCGGGGGTCGGAGGGCTCGGGGGACGACCGGAAGACCAGATGCCGGGCCTCGAGCGCGTCGTCCAGGTCGTCGCCGTGGGTCACTTCCTCATAGGCCTCGGAGGCGACGTAGTCGAGGAGTTCCCAGTCGGGCCACTCGTCTTCGGACCAGTCGTCGGGGTCACGCCCGGCCAGCGACCGGACGGCGGGCACGTCGGCCAGCGAGTCGGGATCGGCCACGGCTGCCTCGAAGACCTCGCGACCCTGCCCGATCAGCCATGCCTGGAAATACCAGAACCCGTCGTCGGACGCGCCGTCACAGACGAGCGCCGCGGCGCCCCACATGTGCCAGGTGTCGGCGCGGTCGCGTAAGCCGTAGTAGAGGATCTCGAACTGCTCGATCTCGGCTGGTGGCAGCCCGGCCAGCTCGCCGGTCAGCCAGTCGGCCCGCTCGTCCTGATCCTTCTTACGCGCGCTGCGCTCGACCAGCGCCCAGAACCCATCGAGATCCACGACCGGAACCTAACCACACCGGTACGACAGAAAATCAGGGGAGGAGCCATTCGGTGGAGAGCAGCCCGTAGATGAGGTCGTCGGTCCACTCGCCCTTGATGTAGGTCTGCTGCCGCAGCAGCCCCTCGCGGGTGAACCCGAGCCGTTCCAGCAGCGACGCCGACGCCACGTTGCGGGAGTCGCACTCCCCCGCCACCTTGTGCAGCCCCTGCACCCGGAACAGGCGGTCGAGCACGGCGGTCACGGCCTCCCGGGCGTACCCGTGCCGCTGATGTTCCTTGGCCATCGTGAAGCCGATCTCGGCCTGCTTGAGGTTGTCGTGCAGGTGGACCGCCACGTCGCCGACGAGCACGCGGTCGGCGGTGCGCTCGACCGCGTACTGGAACCAGCCCGGCTTGTCGGGATCGGAGGCGATGAAGTTGGCCACGGCGGTCTCGGCCCGCAGCAACGGGAACGGCGCGTCCCACGACTGGAAGCGCGCCACGTCCGGGTCCGACCGGTATGCGGCGAGCACCGGCGCGTCGGCCCGGCGGAAGCGCCGCAGCAGGAGCCGTTCGGTCTCGATCAGCATTTGCCGAGGATATGCCGCAGGTCCCCGGTCCGTGCCGTGCCGCGCGGCCGACAGCAGGAGGCGGACGTCACCCGTTACAGTGACACCTTCACATTTCTCCGGGACTGGGGGCGGTCATGCGTCCGGAGCCGTTGCGTCCGACTGATCCGGTCCGGCTGGGCTCGTACGAGCTCGTCGGCCGGCTCGGCGAGGGCGGCATGGGCACCGTCTACTTGGCGACGACACCGGCGGGCACGCAGGTGGCGGTCAAGGTGGTGCGGGCCGACCTGGCGCCCGACGACGAGTTCCGCCGCCGTTTCCGCAGCGAGGTGGCCCGCGCCCGGCAGGTGCCGCCGTTCTGCACGGCCGAGGTGGTCGACGCCGACCCCGACGCCGAGCACCCTTACCTGGTCGTCGAGTACGTCGAGGGTCCCACCCTTCAGCAGGTCGTCGACGAGAAGGGCCCGCTCACCGCGGCCAATCTCCACAGTGTCGCGATCGGGGTGGCGACGGCGCTGACCGCGATCCACGGCGCCGGGATCATCCACCGGGATCTCAAGCCGCGTAACGTGCTGCTCGCGCCGGGCACGCCCAAGGTGATCGACTTCGGGATCGCCCGCGACATCGACGGCGCGCACACCGCGAACACGTCGCCCGAGTTCATGATGGGCACGGTGGCCTACATGGCGCCCGAGCGGTTCGGCGACGACGACGTGCCGCTGACCGCCGCGGCCGATGTGTTCGCGTGGGGCGGCGTGGTGACGTACGCGGGCACCGGCCGCACCCCGTTCGGCGGCGAGTCCGCCCCGGCCACGGCGGGACGCATCCTCACCCGCGAGCCCGACCTGTCCGGGCTGAGCGGCCCGTTACGCGACCTGGTCGGGCGGGCGTTGCAAAAGAACCCGGCCGACCGGCCCTCGGCCCGCGAGCTGCTCGATCTGCTCGTCTCCAGCCCGTCCCGGCCCGCCGTCTCGGCCCTGGAGGGGCAGCCCGATCTGCGCGCCGCGGCCAACCAGGCGCAGTCGGTGACCGGCCTGATGCCGGCCCGGCCGCGCGAGGAGCCGACCGTCCTCGTGTCGCCCGTGCCGGGCATGGGCGAGCCGGTCCCCGACGATCGGCCCCGCGGGCAGCGCTGGTTCCTGCCGTCCGCGATCGCCCTGCTCGTGCTGGCCGTGATCGCCGGCACCATGATGCTCGTCTTCCGTCCCCCGCCCGATCCGGTCGCCGGCCCGGCCACCCCCGGGCCCTCGGCCGGGTCGTCGTCGCCCACGCCCCCGCCGGGCCCGCTGCTGCTGGCCGACGACCTCGACCGGCAACGGCTCTGGCTGGCCAAGACCGAACCCGACGGCAAGTCGTCGTGCGCCTTCACCGAGGGCGAACTGCACGTGCGGATCGACACCAAGCCGCTCTACAAGTGCCGCGGCCCGCAGGACACGCTGCCCGACGACCTCAGCATCGACGTCAGCGTGCGGCTGCTGACCCCCAACGCGTGCGCGGCGGTCTGGTTCCATTTCAAGCTTCCGCGCGGCGGTCACCTCGTCCGGGTGTGCCCCGGCAACATCTTCGTCGGCGCGCATCAGAGCGCGGACGTCACCGTGACCCGCACGCTGCCCCTCGACCAGCCGATCGCGGTGGGCGGGCCGGCGACGCGGATCGGGCTGCGGGTCGTGGGCGAAACCGTGACCGTGACGCGCGACGGGGTGGCGCTCGGCGACGCCCCGCTGGGCGAGGCCCCGATCAGCGGCAGCCGGGTGCTGCTGGGCATCTTCCTCGACCGGGACGTGCCCGAGGCCGGGGCGGCCGAGGTGGCCTTCGACAAGGTCGAGGTGCGGGGGCCGAGCGCGCGCTGACGCGCCCGGCCCGCCGATCGCCTCACTCCTTGGTCAGGCCCGCGCGGCGCAGCGCATCGGCCATCGCGCCACCGTTGAAGCTGGTCTGCGGCTGCTGCTGCCGCTGCCCCCCGCCGCCTTGCCGGCCGCCCTGACGCTGCTGACCACCGCCCTGCCGGGCCTGGCCTCCGCCACCGCCCTGCCGGGGCTGGCCTTCGCCACCGCCCTGCCGGGGCTGGCCACCGCCCTGTCGCGGCTGGCCCTGCCCGCGCTGCGGCCGGTCCTCGCGCGGCGCGCCGGGCTCACGCGGCTCGCGCGGCTTGCGTACGGGCTCGTCCTGCAGCCGCATGGTCAGCGAGATCCGCTTGCGCTGCTCGTCCACCTCGACGACCCGCACCTTGACGACGTCGCCCGACTTCACGACCTCGCGCGGGTCCTTCACGAACGTGTTGGACAGCGCCGACACGTGCACGAGCCCGTCCTGGTGCACGCCGATGTCGACGAACGCGCCGAACGCGGCCACGTTGGTCACCACCCCCTCGAGCACCATGCCCGGCTTGAGGTGGGCGATCTTTTCGACGCCCTCGGCGAACGTGGCCGTCGTGAACTCGGGCCGCGGGTCCCGGCCCGGCTTGTCGAGCTCGCGCAGGATGTCGGTGACGGTGAGCACGCCGACCGCGTCGGTGATGAACTGCTTGGGCCGCAGCGCGCGCAGCAGCGAGCTGTTGCCGATCAGCGACTTGATGTCCGTTTTTGCCTCAGCCAGGATCGTCCGCACCACCGGGTACGACTCGGGGTGCACGGCGGACGAGTCGAGCGGGTCGTCGCCGTCCGGGATGCGCAGGAAGCCGGCGCACTGCTCGAACGCCTTGGGCCCGAGCCGGGCCACCTTCTTGATCTCGTTGCGGTTCTTGAACGGCCCGTTCGAGTCGCGGTGCAGCACGATGTTCTCGGCCAGGCCGGTGGTGATGCCCGAGACGCGGGAGAGCAGCGGCGCCGAGGCGGTGTTGACGTCGACGCCGACCGCGTTCACACAGTCCTCGACCACGGCGTCCAGCGACTTGGACAGCTTGGACTCGGACAGGTCGTGCTGGTACTGCCCGACACCGATCGAACGCGGATCGATCTTGACCAGTTCGGCCAGCGGGTCCTGCAGGCGGCGGGCGATCGAGACGGCGCCGCGCAGCGACACGTCCATGCCCGGGAGCTCCTGGGAGGCGTACGCGGAAGCGGAGTAGACCGACGCCCCGGCCTCGCTCACCATGACCTTGGTCAGCTTGGCCTCGGGGTGCCGCTTGATCAGGTCGCCGGCCAGCTTGTCGGTCTCGCGCGAGGCGGTGCCGTTGCCGATCGCGATCAGGTCGACGTTGTGCTTGCTGGCCAGAGCGGCGAGCCGGTGAATGGACTCGTCCCACTTGTTCTGCGGCACATGCGGGTAGATCACGTCGGTGGCCACGACCTTGCCGGTCGAGTCGACCACGGCCACCTTCACGCCCGTACGGAATCCGGGGTCGAGACCCATCGTGCTGCGTGTGCCGGCCGGGGCCGCCAGCAGCAGGTCGCGCAGGTTGGCCGCGAACACGCGGACGGCCTCGTCCTCGGCCGCCTGCCACAGCCGCACCCGCAGGTCGGCGCCGAGGTGGATGAGGATGCGGGTGCGCCAGGCCCAGCGCACGGTGTCGGTGAGCCACTTGTCGCCGGGCCGGCCCTGGTCGGTGACGCCGAAGCGGGCGGCGATGCGCGGCTCGAACGTCGACTCGTCCTCGGGCTCGGGCTCCATGGTCAGGTCGAGGACGTCTTCCTTCTCGCCCCGGAACATGGCCAGAATGCGGTGCGAGGGCAGTTTCGGATAGGGCTCGGCGAAGTCGAAGTAGTCGGCGAACTTGGCGCCGTCGTTCTCCTTGCCCTCGCGCACCTTGGCGATCAGGCGGCCCCGCGTCCACATCCGCTCGCGCAGCTCACCGATCAGGTCGGCGTCCTCGGCGAAGCGCTCGATCAGGATGGCCCGCGCGCCGTCGAGGGCGGCCTGCTCGTCGGCGATCTGCTCGTTCTTGAACGCCGCCGCCTCCACCCGCGGGTCGAGGTTGGGGTCGGCCAGCAGCTTGTCGGCCAGCGGCTCGAGGCCGGCCTCGCGGGCGATCTGGGCCCGCGTACGCCGCTTGGGCTTGTAAGGCAGATAGATGTCTTCGAGCCGGGCCTTCGAGTCGGCGGCCAGGATCGCCTGTTCGAGCGCGTCGTCGAGTTTGCCCTGCGAGCGGATGGACTCCAGCACCGCGGCGCGCCGGTCCTCCAGCTCCCGCAGGTAGCCGAGCCGCTCCTCGAGCGTGCGCAGCTGGGTGTCGTCGAGGGCGCCGGTCACCTCCTTGCGGTACCGGGCGATGAACGGGACCGTGGCCCCGCCGTCGAGCAGATCGACCGCCGCGGTGACCTGGCCCTCACGGACGCCGAGTTCGGTAGCTATGCGCTGATGGATGGCTGTCGTCACGACGACGATTGTCAACCACGGCCGCACCTGTTGTCCCGCCGCCCCGCACGAGGTAGCCCTCCGGTGTGGTGCCCGCCCGGACAGCCGCTCCGTTTGTACTGTTCACAGCGTTTCGCCCGCCCTTAACACAAACTCGTCCCCGCACTACCTAGGAGGTACTAGAGACAACTGATCGGGGCTTTGGCAGTCTTGTCACATGACGCTTGTTGTCCGGGCGGTCGCCGCCACCGATCAGGGCCTGGTGCGGTCCAACAACGAGGACGCTGTCTTCGTCGGGAACCGGCTGCTCGTGGTTGCGGACGGCATGGGCGGGCTGCCCGCCGGCGAGCTGGCCAGCGACATCCTGGTGCAGTCGCTCAGCGTCGTCGACGCGGGCCCCGACACCGGCGAGCCGCTCCAAGACCTGATCTCCGCCCTCGAGACCGCCAACGGCCGGATCGAGGCCGCCGTGGCCGACGACGACGCCCGCGACGGCATGGGCACGACGGTCACCGCGATCCTGCTCTCCGGCGACCACGTGGCCGCCCTCAACGTCGGCGACTCCCGCTGCTACCTGGTCCGCGACGGCGAGATGACCCAGCTGACCCGCGACGACACCTACGTGCAGGCCCTGGTCGACCAGGGCGTCCTGACCGCCGCCGACGCCCGCCGCCACCCCCAGCGCGCGCTGGTCACCCAGGCCGTCCAGGGCGGCCCCTACCGCCCCGCGGGCCGCATGATCAGCATCAAGGAGGGCGACCGTTTCCTCCTGTGCAGCGACGGCCTGTCCGACTACGTCGAAGACAGCGTGATCGCCGAAACCCTGCTGACCAACGCCGACCGCAAAACCGCCGCCGCTGAACTGGTCCACCGAACCCTCGAAAACGGCGCCCCCGACAACGTCACGGTCATCGTCGCCGACATCACAGGCGAATAATCCGGCCAAACTCGTCCACGCTTCGACAACGTCACGGCCATTGGCCCCACCAACACAGGCGAACAATCCCGTACGCCTCGTCGACTCCCCCAGAAGCACCAGGCCAGAACCCCGCCTCCGGCGGCTGCCGCTGCGACCTCTCGTTCCCCTCATGGCCGTAGTGCACCCCCGGCCCAGCGGGTGGCCACGCTCTCCCAACCCGCTCATGGCAAGCCCTCCCAGCGCCAACCCGTGGCATCCCTCCCCACGCACTCACCGTGGCAGGCCCGCGCTCCCGCACCCACCCGTGACTGGCCCTTTCGAGCCCGAGAACGGGGTCACTTCGCCGGCGCGCCCGTGAAGCTGCGGGAACTTCGCCGGGCTGCCCACCGCTCCCCGCCCCGGCGCGGCCCGATCATCACTGCGCCGGGACTCGCCAGTCCGGGGGATCCGCCGGGTGCAGCGCGGAATCGTCCACCGAGAAGGTGATCACCGGGCCGGGCGGCGTGTCCGGCCCCTCGAAACGCACAGTGACCCGCCCCCGTCCGCTCCCCCAGACCCAGCCCGCTCCATGCTGCTCATGCCGCACGTCTTGACCAGGCCGCCACTCCCTGGGCGCAGTCCCTCGCTGATCGCGCCCCGGCCCAGCACCCGGTGACACCCCGGACGGTCTGTCACCCGGCATGGCACCGGACAGCTCAGCAAGCCCACCGCCGGGCCGCCCACCGGGCAAATCAGCCAACTCGACGCCGGATAAGTCACCCGGCCCGCCGACAGCCGTCGCCCCTACCAATTCGCTGGCATCGCCCACCGTGGCTTCGGACAGCGCGCCAGATCTGCCCCCATCCGGAAACCCGGACAAATCGGTAAAGTCACCGCTCGCCGTGAGACCGAATGAGTCACCGGCCGCCACACCGAACACGCCATTCGACTCACTCCCGACTGCCAAGCCAGACAAATCGCCGACCGCCGAGCCGGACAAATCGCCGATCGGCGCGGCGGGCAGGTCGGTGGCGAGCGCCGCGGCGAACAAGTCGTCCTGGACGAAGTCGGCGAGTGTGCTGACGCCCACGCCCAGCAGGCGGATGCCGGCGGACGTGTCGATGTCGGCCAGCAGCCGCCGGGCGAACTGGGCGACCAGGCGCGGGTCGTCGGTGGGCTGGGCCCGGGTCGCGGAACGGGTGATCGTCGTGAAGTCGTAGTGGCGGACCTTGAGGGTGATCGTGCGGGCCGACAGGCCTCCGGCGCGGAGCCGGCCGCCGACCCGGGCCGCGAGGAGGTCGATCTCGGCGTTGAGGCGGGCCCGGTCGGTGAGGTCGACCTCGAACGTCTCCTCGGCCGAGACCGATTTGGCCTCGCGCTCGCCCACGATCGGGCGGTCGTCGTCGGCCCGGGCCAGCCGGTAGAGCCCCGCGCCGTGGGCCTGCCCGAGCCAGTCGATCAGCTCGGGCAGCTCGACGCGGGCCAGGTCGCCGATGGTGTGCACCCGGGCCCGTCGGAGCCGTTCCATGGTCGCGGGCCCGACGCCGGGCAGCCGGGTCACCGGCAGGGGGTGCAGCAACGCCTGCTCTTGGCCCGGCGCGGCGATGGTCAGGCCGTCCGGCTTGTTCAGGTCGGAGCCGATCTTGGCTACGAGCTTCGAGGTGCCGAGACCGATCGAGGCCGTCACCCCGCCCGTGGCGGCCGCGATCGAGGCGCGGATCTCGTCGGCGAGCGCGGTCACCCCGGCCACGGACAGGTCGTGCCGCCCCGCGGCGGCCAGGTCGACGTAGGCCTCGTCGATCGAGACCTGCTCGACCAGCGGAGACACCTCGCCGAGCAGGGCCATGACGACTTCGCTGGTCTTGCGGTAGGCGGCGAACCTCGGCGCGAGAAACGCCGTGCCGGGCGGGCAGCGGCGCCGGGCCTCGGCGGTCGGCATCGCGGACCGGGCCCCGTAACGGCGGGCCTCGTACGACGCGGTCGCGACCACCCCACGCCCGGCCACCCCGCCCACGATGACCGGCCGGCCCCGCAGCGACACCTTGTCGCGCTGCTCGACGGCGGCGAACATCGCGTCGAGGTCGACGTGGGCGATGCTCGCCTCTCGCCTCACCACGGCCTCCATGCTCGTCCACCGATCACGCCCACCAGTGTCGCCCAGGGGTACGACAAGAACGGCCCGCAGGCAGCTCTGGAGTCGTCCGCGGATACGACAAGAACGGCCTGCGGGCGGATGCCTGCAGGCCGTTCGAGGTGGGGCTCTGGAGTTGTCCGGGCTTCGGGTCACGACCAGCGGAAGTACCGGGCGGCGAGGGCTCCGGCGATGACGGTCCAGCCGGCGAGGACGGCCAGGTGCAGTAGTGAGGGCCAGGATCCGGCGGTGGCGTCCTGCAGGGCCTGGACGCCGGCGCCGAGGGGGGTGAGGTCGCTGATGGTGCGCAGGGTGTCGTTCATGTTCTCCCGGGGCAGCCACAGTCCGGCGAAGAAGATGAGCGGGAAGAACACCAGGGAGCCGACCGCGGACGCGCTCTTCGACGACGGGGCGAGGGCGGCGACGAGCAGGCCGATGGCGAACATGGCCAGCGCCACCAGCAGGTAGGTGATCAGGTAGGCCGGGATCGCCCCGGGCAGGTCGATGTCGAAGGCCAGTTTGCCGATGGTGAGGATGACCAGCATGGTGATCAGGCTCATGATGGTGGCCATCAGCAGCTGCGCGCCGATCATCACGGCCGGCTTGACCGGAGTGGTGCGTAGCCGCCGCAGGATGCCTTTCTCCCGGTAGGAGGCGAACAGCTGGGACAGGCCGCTGAGGGAGAACAGGGCGATGCCCATGGACACCACGATCGGGATGTACACGTCGATCATCCGTAGCCCGTCGAGCTCGGGGACCGGTTCGCGCATGGTCGGGATCAGTCCGAGGATGACCAGCAGGAGGGGGGCGAACGCGACGGCGAAGAACACCACGATCGGCTCGCGCAGGAACAGTTTGGTCTCGGTGACGGTGAGCTTGGTCAGAGCAGACATGGCAAGTCTCGATTCTTCAAGAAAGGGGGGAGGCAGGTTCAGGCGTGGACGGGGCGGCCGGTCAACGCGACGAAGGCGTCGTCGAGGGTGGTCTGTTCGACGCGCAGGTCGCCGGCGGTGACCTGGTGGCGGGCCAGCACGGTGGTGACGGCGAGCAGCAGGTTCCCGGCGCCGGTGACGACCAGCTGGTGCCCGGCTCGTTCGACCGTGGACACCTCGGGCAGGGCCAGCAGCACGGCGTGGTCGATCGGCGCGGACGGCCGGAACCGGACCCGCTGGGTTTCGTCGACCTGGGACACCAGCCCGGCGGGGGTGTCCACGGCCACGACGCGGCCGGAGTCGATGACGGCGAGGCGGTCGCAGAGCCGTTCGGCTTCTTCCATGAAGTGGGTGACCAGCAGGATCGTCACGCCCCGGTCCCGGATGCTCTCGATGAGGTCCCAGGCGTCGCGGCGGGCTTGGGGGTCCAGGCCGGTGGTGACCTCGTCCAGGACGGCGACTTTGGGGTTGCCGATCAGGGCCAGCGCGATGGACAGGCGCTGTTTCTGCCCGCCGGACAGTTTGCGGTACTGGGCGTTGATCTTTCCGGTCAGGTTGAGGGAGTCGAGGAGTTCACGCCAGTCGGCCGGGTTGCGGTAGAAGGAGGCGTACAGCTGCATCGCCTCGCCGACCTTCAACTTGTCCGGCAGCTCCGATTCTTGCAGCTGAGCGCCGAGGACCTGCCGCAGTTCGCCGGTCTTGTCGTGCTGCGTGTCGATGCCGCACACGCTGATCGACCCGCCGTCGGCCTTACGCAGACCCTCGATGCACTCCACGGTGGTGGTCTTGCCGGCCCCGTTCGGGCCCAGGATCCCGAAGATCTCGCCCGGCTCGACGCTGAAGCTGACTCCGTTGACCGCGGTGTGGTCGCCGTAACGCTTGACCAGGTTGCTGACCTCGATGATTGCCATGTACAAAGTCTGGCCGCCGGCACCCCCACCTCGAATCGACTGCGTAGTTACGGGATTCACCGGCCCTGACGGACGCCCCGATCCACCGATCGGTTGATAGGGGTATCAGTCCGGGTCGGTGGAGGGCAGGTCACGCATGGTCCGCAGGGGGGAGAAGTAGATCCACAGCGCACCCAGGAGCGCGCCCACGGTGGCGATCCAGAGCGATTCCCGTACGCCGATGGTGGCCCCCAGCCCGCCGCCGATCAGCGCGCCGATCGGCCGAATTCCATAGTTGACGGTCCGCTTGAAGCCGGACACCACGGCCAGCATCGAGTGTGGTGTGGCCGCCGTCTGCGCGGAGCCGCCGGCAATGTCGAGGACCATGACGCCGAGCGCTCCGAAGAACTCGGCCGCGAACAGGGCCGCGAAGACGACCCATTGCGGGCCCTCGGCCAGCGGGACCAGGATCAGCGGGGCCGGGAAGAGGACGTAGCCGAGCAGCACGGCCGGCCCGATTCCGATGCGGCGGCTGAGCGGGCCGGTGATCGCGGCCCCGAGCAGGCCGCCGAACGCCCCCAGTCCGATGATCACGCCGAGGGTGCCGGGTGAGACGTGCAGCTCGGTGGTCGCGTAGAGGACGAACAGGGCCGCGAAGATGTAGTTGAACAGGTTGAGCGTGGTGGCGCCGAGCAGCAGCGCCCGCAGCACGGCGGAGCGGGCCACGAACCGTACGCCCGCAAGCATGCCTTTCCCCTCGGCCGGCGAGGCTGACTGATCCGGACCGTCGCCGACGTGGACCCGGGCCAGGAAGGCGGCCGAGGCCAGGTAGGTCAGCGCGTCGGCGACCAGCGCGATCGGGGCGGTCAGGGTCTGCACGAGCAGGCCGCCCAGGCTGGGACCGGCCACGTACGACGCCGCGCGGCTGCCGTTGATCAGCGTGTTGGCGTCCACGTAGTCGGGGCGGCGGACGAGCGCGCCGAACAGGCTGGCGTGGGCGACCTCGAACAGCACCGAGAACACGCCGACCAGGAACGACACGACGCACATGAGCGGCAGCGTGAGGAGTCCGGCCCACCACAGCACCGGCACGGTGAGCAGCAGGACCGCCCGGCTCACATCCGAGACGACCATGATGCGGAGCTTGTCGCGGCGGCGGTCGGCCCAGGCCCCGGCGGGCAGCGAGAAGAACAGGTTGGGCAGCAGGGCGGCCGCGGTCAGATAGCCCATCTGCGCCGGACCGGCGTCGACGGCGAGAACGGCCAGCAGCGGCACGGCGATGACGGTGATCTGGTCGCCGACGAGCGAGACGGTCTGCGCCGACCAGTAGCGCCGGAACGCGGCCTCCCGCAGCAGCCGCATCGGGCCGCTCCCCCGGGCGTCGACGGTGGCCGTCATCGCGCGCCGGCCGGTCCGCGGGGGATGGCGAGCTGGACGATCTGGATCGGGCGCGAGCCGGCGGGCCGGGCGGCGGGGTCGGTGGCCCGGTCGTCGAAGCGGGACGCCAGCGCCTGGATCTGCTCGGACAGCTCGATCAGCTCGTCCGCCGTGACGTGCACGAGGAGGTCGCCGAACCCGGCCGCGGCCCGCCACTCGACCGGCTCGTCGGCCCGGGCCGCCAGGTAGTCCTGGGCACGCTGCATGAACACCCCGAGCAGCACGCTGTTGAGCTGGTCGGTGGCCGCGCGCATGGCCGGGTCGTCGGAGTCGTCGTCCCACGAGGTCGTGGCGGCCGTCGCGCGCCAGGGCCGTTCCCGCGCGTCGGCCCCCGGGACGCGTTCGGCGAACCCGTATTTGGCCAGCTGGCGCAGGTGGAACGAGCAGTTCGGAACGTTGTCGTCGAGCGCGGCCGCGGCCTGGGTCGCCGTCATCGGCCCCTCGGAGCGTAAGAGCCCGATCAGCCGTACGCGCAAGGGGTGGGCATAGGCCCGGAGGGTACGCGGATCAGTGATCTTGAAGTCGTCCACCATTACTAGAGCATGCTTTAGAAAGAGTTCTCTAGCAAGTGGTTATCAGGGTCGGCGGCTCAGGGTCGAGCCAGGGCACTTCCGGATGCCGCGCGGCGCCGCCAGGGCCCACCATTGATGTATCAGGCCGAACGAGCCGCAGAATTGGGAGAACGAGACCACATGAACGCCGTGCACGACAGCATGTCCCGCCAGGGCCTCACCCGGCCGCGCGAGGGCCGGCTTTTCGCCGGTGTTTGCGCGGGACTGGCCCGCCGCTTCGGGATCGACCCGTGGCTGGCCCGCCTGCTCTTCGTCGTCATCCTGCTGGCCATCCCGGGCAGCCAGATCCTCGTCTACCCGATCCTCTGGATCGTGATGCCGTCGGAGAAGACCGAGTTCGTCAGCGCGTACCCGCCGGCCGCCTGACCCCCTGATCGACCCTTTCGCTGGAGAACGGCCCGCCTCGTGCGGGCCGTTTCTTCGTCAGCACCACCACCACCGCCACCAGGGCCGCCGCGACGACGACGACGAACGGCCAGGCGCCCAGCGACGCGACCGACGAGCTGAGCCAGCGCTGCACGACCGCGGCCGCGTTGATCACCGGGTCGGTGCCGGCCAGCCGCAGATTTCCGGCCAGGCGCAGCTCGTACCAGCCGTAGTAGGCCACGTAGAGCCCGCACACGACGAGGATCGCGCCGCCGACGCGCGGGACGGCCGCGAGCAGGCCACGGATCCGGCTGATCAGCGAGACCCGCACCAGCGCCACGGCCACGGCGGTCGCGCTCACCACCAGAGCCATTCCTCCCGCGTACGCGAGAAAGAGCAGGACGCCGGACCCGGTCGAACCCGCCCGCAGGCTCGACACCACGAGCGCCAGGAACGGCCCGACCGCGCAGCCCAGCGAGGCCACCGCGTACGCCATCCCGAAGAGCACGGTCGACCCGGTCGAGCCGGTCAGCGCGGGCGCGCGCACGGTGATCGACGGCAGGGATCGCCCGGCCAGCAGCCACACCCCGAGCGCGGCCAGCCCCAGGCCGAGCGCCACGGTCAGCCAGGGCAGGCGGGGTTGCAGCGCCCCGGCGATCGGCGTGAGCACCAGGCCGAACGCACCGAACACGACCGCGTACCCGAGGGCCAGCGCGGCGCCGGCCCGGAGCGCGCGCCCGACGGCTCGGACGGGCCGGCCCGGTTCGGCCGCGACCAGCACGGAAAGGTAGGCGGGCAGGAGCGCGAACCCGCACGGGTTGACCGCGCCGAGCATGCCGGCGGTCAGCGCGAGCAGCAGCTCCCCGCCCACGTCAGGCGACCAGCGACTTCACCTGGCGGGTCAGTTGCAGGTCGTCCAGATAGCCGGTGACCACGACCTTGCCCGCCCGGTCCAGGACCACGTACAGGCTCTGCTCGGTGATCTTGAACTTCTTCCAGATCTTGCCGGCGCCGTCGTCGAGGTGGGTCACGTTGCCGACCTCGAGATCGGCGACGAACTGGTGCATCTCCTTGTTGCCGCCCATGCCCGCGACGCCGAGGAACGACAGGCGGTCCCCGTACTCCTCCTGGAGATCGCGGACGCTCTGGGCCTCACTGGCGCAGGTGGCACACCAGGGCGCCCAGAACCACAGGATGGTGGGCTTGCCGGCCAGGGTCGTCGCGTCGAACGCCCGGCCGTCAAGAGTCTTGCCGCTGAACTCGAGGGACGCCGGGATCGTGACCGGTTTGTCGGCCTGGGCTTCCGGCGCGGCCGACGTGGCCGGCGCGGCGGCCGGCTCGACGAACGCCGACGACTCGGAGGGCGCGCTGCTGCACCCGGCGGCGAACAGCACCCCCGCCGCCGAGAGCAGCACAGCGCGCCGTCTCACTTGGTTCCCGCCTCGGTGAGTCGCAGGGCCAGGGCCGGGCAGACGTTGACGGCCTTGCGGGCGCCGTTCTCGAGCCACGGCGGCAGGGGCGTCTGCGGGAACGCCGGGAAGCCGTTCGCGTCGAGACGGATGATCTCGGGCGCGACGGCCGAGCAGAGCCCGTGCCCGTCGCAGCGTGACCAGTCCACCGCGAGCCGGCGCGCACCCTGTTCCGCCGTGTAGGGCAGCGGCAGGATCCCGCGGACGCTCTTGCCGCAGCCCTCGCCGTTGGTGTGCGCCTCGACGTCCTTGGCGAACACCTCGAGCGCGGACAGCGCGAACCGGGCCGTGCCGTCGGGGTGGCTGCAGGCGCCGCGGCCCTTGACCACACCGGCCGCCTGGCGCACGTTCTCGACCGCGTTACCGCCGAGCGACACCAGCGTGACCGCGCGGGCCAGGTCGGGCAGGCCCAGGCGGCACGGACCGCACTGACCGGCCGACTCGCCGGCCAGATATTGCACGACCTGGGAGACCTCGCCGAGCGGGCAGGTCTTGGAGCCGATCGGGATCAGCATGCCCGCGCCGAGCGTGCCGCCCACGCCCGCGAAGCCCTTGCGCGAGATGGTGACGGTCTGCGCGGCCTCGGCGGTGATCCACTTGCCGTGGTAACCGCCGACCAGCAGGCCCGGGCCGATGTCGGCGCCGCACATGTTGAGCACGTCCATCAGCGGCGTGCCGGTCGGCGCCTCGACCACGGCCGGGTTGGTGGCCGAGCCGCCCACGGTCAGCATGACCGTGCCCGGCTCCTCGGGGATGCCGACCGCGTTGTACTCCCACGGACCCAGCCGGGCCGCGATCGCGAGCTGCGAATACGTCTCGGCGTTGGACAGCAGCGTGGGCAGGCCCATGACGCCGTTGTCGCTGGAACGCACCTTGCGGCCGGGCGGGATGTGCGCCTCGCCGTTGATGCCGCGCACCAGCGCGCCGCCCTCGCCCGAGATGAACCGGTGCGGGACGGTGACGATGCGGGTCGGGCAGGGCATGCGCCGCTCGGCCAGGGCCGCGGTGATCGAGCTCTGGCCGATGCCGTCGTCGGCGATGCCGATGACGATCTCCTCCGCGTCGAGCGCGGCCGCGGCCAGGGCGGCGCCGTCGAGGATCAGGTGCGGCGCCCGGGTGAGCACCGCCTTGTCCTTCCACGACGGCGGTTCACCCTCGGTCGCGTTGACCACGATCACCGGCGGCAGCTCCTGCCGGCGGCACGAGTCGAGCACGGCGCGCACCTTGCGGGCGAACGGGAAGCCCGCGCCGCCCCGGCCGCGCAGTTCGATGCGGTCGGCCAGGCCGATCAGCTCACCGGAGGACAGCGCCGCGAACCCGCCGTGCACCTCCTGGTGCGCGAGCAGGTCGAGACGGCCGTACTCGTCGAAGCCCGCGGTGATCCGCGGAGTGCCGATCGAGGTGACCGGCGGAACCTGCGACGCGCTCAATTCGCTTCCCCTCGCAGCTGCGACCAGTAACCGTCGTCAGCCTCGTCCTCCGCCCGTCCGCGCCCACCGCGGCGGGCTCCCCGGCCCGCCTGAACGCGTCCGGAGTCCTGCTGTTCCCGCCGAGCGCGACGCGACGCCATGTCGACCAGGGTCGGCGTCTCGTCGGGCTCCAGATAATCGGGGTTGTCGGCGAGATCGACAAACCCGCTGCGGCTGTGCCGCCCCGAATCGGCGCCTGAGATGTCGGCGCCCCGGTCGCGCCGGACCCGGGGCGCATCCTCGGTCTCCCGGTCGTAACGGGATTCCGAACGCGAACGGCGTGGCGGAGGCGCGTCGTCGTCGTAGCGCCCGCGCTGGCGGGGCACCTCGTCGTAGCCGCCGGCGTGCCGGCTGGAACGCGGCGGCTCCTCGTAGAGCGGCATGTCACCCTGGCGGCGCGAGCGGGGCGCGGGCTCGTCCTCTTCGGCGTACCGGCGGCGGCGCGGGGCCGGCTCCTCGAAGCCGTCCATCTCGACACGGCGCATCCGCGTCTGGGTGTCCTCGAAGCCGTCCATCTCGACGCGGCGCATGCGGGTCTGGGTGTCGTCGAAGCCGTCCATCTCCACGCGGCGCATGCGCGTCTGGGTGTCCTCCAGGTCGGGACGCCGCATCCGGGTGTTCGTGTCCTCGATCTCGGGACGCCGCATCCGGGCACTGGTGTCCTCGAAGTCGGGGCGCCGCATCCGGGTGCTGGTGTCCTCGATCTCGGGACGCCGCATCCGCGTGCTCGTGTCCTCGATCTCGGCACGTCGCATCCGGGCGCTCGTGTCCTCCAGCTCGGGACGCCGCATCCGGGTGCTGGTGTCTTCGCCCGGGTAGCGGCGGCCGCGGGGCTCGTCGTACTCGATCTCGTCCTCGACCCGGCGGCCGCGGCCCCGGCGCTCGTCCTCGTCGTACCGCGGCATCATGCCGGTGGGCTCGTCGAACGCCTCCTCGGCGCGGCCCCGGCGCTGGCGCGGGGCGACCAGGTCGTCGGCGGGCGGCGGGGCGACGGGCGGAGCGGTGACCGGCGCCGGCTGGAACGTGTCGAGCACGGCGACCGGGCCGAGCCGCTCGGGCTCGACGGGGGCGGCCCGCTCACGGTCGCGGCGGCCGGGGCGGCGCATCGCCGGCGAGCTGGTGGGCACCAGCGAACCGACCGGCTTGAGGCCACCCGACGCGGCGGTCGAGGCGAAGTCCTTGCGGCGGTTGAGCGAGACCGACAGGCGGACGGCCAGGCCGACCAGCACACCGAGCACGCAGACGATGTAGCTGACGACGACCCAGGTGGCCGCGGGCCGACCGGCGCCGAGACCGTGCATCAGGGCGATCGGCCACATCAGGTAGGAGATGGAGTGGATGCCGCGCCACATCCAGGGGCTGCCGCGGCCGACGAACCGGGAGCGCGCGATGCCGGTCCACATCACCAGGATCATGATCAGGCCGGACATCGTGCCGAACCCGACCCACACCCTGTTGTCGCCGGGGTAGAGGAACGGGATGAACGCGTCGATCAGCGAGGCGTGGTTCTCGGTGACTTTGGTCCAGACGTGCACGAAGAGCGAGGCGACCGCGATCACGCCGGTGGTGCGGTGGGCCGATTGCAGAAGTACGCGCTGACGGATCGAGAGCACCAGCCGGTCGGTGGAGACCAGGCCGATCATGATCGTGATGGAGAGCGACACGAGCGTGATGACGCCCATGTAGAACTCCGCGTACATGAAGAAGTACACATAGCCGATGCGACCGGGCTTGGTCATCATCGCGACCGCCCAGATGGCGGCGATCACGCTTACGGCAAGGACCGCCACGGCGCCCCTGGAGGGCTCGCGCGTTCCGGTAGCTCCGACGTCGACGGCCACACGATTGGCGGATCGCTCGTTGTTCTTCGTCCGGGCCATAACTCCTCGTTCTCCGCAGCGGTCACGTCCCGTGGGCGGTGGGACGCAGGCATCCGTGGGGAATGCCCCCTGCATCACGTTGTTGCCGGGCAGCGATCGGCATCGGCCGGTCCCTGCCCATCCCCCAACTACGTGCCGCACGCGAGTTCGGATGAACGCCGGACGGTTCTTTTGTCGTGTACTTTCCAGCGACCCGGTCGAGATGGGCGCTGACCTGCGGAGACACGCCGGAGAAACAGCTGCCTAAGCGAAAAATAAGGCGTCACGGAGCAGTGACCCAGCGCACCCGGTGAACCTTTCGGCCCTCCGCTGCGAACCATCAACTGTGGCCTCAGTCCTGAAGGAGATGATCGGCATGCGACGTCTGACCCGAGGCGGGGCTCGAGTCAGCGGTGCCCTCGTCGCGATCGCGGTGGCGGCGGTGGCCTGGCCCTCGCCCGCGCGCGCCGACGTGCCGGGTTTCGAGGTGAAGGTCGGGCAGGCGCCGCAGACGTTCACGATCGGCCAGAACGCCCGCACGGTGACCGCCGTGGTCTCCACGGACCGCGGCCGCCGCTGCCTCAAGGTCCGGTGGGCGCTGGCCATCGAGACCAAGGGGGTCAGCCTCGATCAGGTCCGGGTCACCCGGGTGGAGAACGGCCAGTCCTTCGCCGTACGCGCGGGCGTGCAGGACGAGACGGCCACGGTGATCGACGAGCGGCTCGATCCGGGGCAGCTCTGCCAGGGGCGTACGGTGACCGGCCGCTGGGACATCGCGTTCACCGGTCCCGACGACGGTGAGGTGACCTTCCAGGCGCAGGCCTTCGACGCCACCGGCCGGCTGCTCAGCTCGACCGGCGCGCAGGCCCAGGTGGTCAGCCCGGTCGCGGCCGAACCGAGCGACAGCCCGTCGCCGACACCCTCGGCCACCCCGACCGAGGAACCGGTCGACGAACAGGAGCCCGTCGAGGAGGAGGCGCCGCCGCCGGCCGAGGCCGCCCCGTCTTCCGGCACGGCCGCCCTCAACCCGGCTTCCAGCAGCTCGAACGTGCTCGGCGTGGGTCTGATCGTCGGCGCGCTGATGGTCTTCCTCGGCGTCGGCATGCTTCTGCGGCTCCGTCTGCGCAACCGCCGCGGGACGGCCTTGACGGCCGACACGCAGATGTTGCCCACCGGTTTCGAGAGCATGCCCCGCAGGCGGCGGACTTAAGAGAGATCTGTAAATCCGTTCCACTCCCTTTAAGGTCCCCACGGCCTGGTCGCGCTAGGTTTATTACCAACAGCCCGCGAGCCATTACGTTCGGCACATATGCCGGAACGCCGATGTGGCTCGCTGCTTCGCTCGTGCATCTCGGCGGGTCCGACTCCCCGGGGGCCGGTCAGGGTGGGCACCTTGACCGCGACGGCGCCGGCCCGTTTCCGCCGGACGAAGTGGTGCGGATGAGCGGCTGGCTCTGCGCGTGGGGCGCGGGTCAGCCGCCGTCCGTCACTCTCCCGGCTCGGCGTCGGAGGCCGGCGACCCGCCGGGCCACTCCTGAGGGGCCGGGCCGAACGCGCGCCGGCCGGCCCGCACAGCCAGGGCCGCGAGGGCGGCGTTGGCGCCGCCACCGATCACCGCGCCGATGCCGAACGGAGCCACCCGGCCGAGGACGATGATCCCCTGCTTGGTCCCGTACTTGGTGACGAAGTGCCGGCCCAGGACCTTGTTGATCTGGCGCAGCGTCTCGGCCGGCACCTTGGCCACCACCTGACGCCCCCAGTGCTGCCCCGTACGCTCGGCGACCTTGGAGATCGTGGCGCTGCCGGATCCGCCGAGCATGATGCCCATGACGATCGTCCGGCGGCGTTCGATCTCGTCGATCGGAACGCCGTGGACCTCGGCGATCGAAAGCGCATAGAGGGCACTCAACTCCAGCGACGAGAAGAACTCACCGGCCGACAGCGCCAGGGCGACCCCCGTGCCGACCCCGGGCGCGGCCGCGGTGCCGCCCACCGCCGCCCCCGTCCCGGTCAGGGCGCTGACGTACATCCGCTCGAGATTGCGGATCACCTGCTCCGGTGTCGCCTCCGGGTTCCGCTGGCGGGCCCGGGCGATGTTCTTGTGCACCATCGCGGCCTGCAGGCCGATCGCCTTGTCCAGGACGTCGAGCATCCGCTGCCCGGTCGATTCGGGAACCGGTGCGTCGGGGGCGTCCGCTGCCATGCCTGAGAGCTCCTCGGTGTCGCGCCGGCGAATCAGCCACCATTCAAGCAGCCGACTCGATCTTGCGCGATGGCCTAGACCGTGTGCTCCACCCGGATGACTACCGCGCTGGCGTTGTCGCGGCCGCCCGCGCTCAGGGTGTCGTCGAGCAGGGCGTGCGCGGCCGCGCCGGGGTCGTCGGTGGCCAGGACCCGGGTCAGGTGCTCGTAGGTCAGCTGGTCGGAGACGCCGTCGGTGCAGAGCAGGTAGACGTCGCCGGGCTGCAGGGTCACGTTGAGCAGGTCCGGTTCGGGAGCGTCGGGGTGCCCGGCGTAGCGGGTCAGGCGGTAGCGCGCGGCGCGGGCCTCGTCGGAGTCGGCCGCGAACCAGCCGTGCAGGATGCCCAGCCAGGCGATCGTGTGGTCGACGGTCAGCAGGTCGAGCAGGCCGTCGCGCAGCCGGTAGGCCCGGGAGTCGCCCAGCTGCACGATCCAGGCCGACGCGCCGTCCGACGAGCCCGCCGCGACCAGGGCGGTCAGCGTGCAGCCGGCCAGCCCGTTCAGGGTGCGGCCGGCCCGGCGTACGGAATCCTGGGCCTGGAAAACCGCGGCCCGCAGCGCGGCCGCGTCGTCACCCACCGCGGCCTCGCGCACGAAGACCTCGACGGCCGTGCTGCCGGCCACCGTGCTGCCCGGCCCGTCGCCCATGCCGTCGGCCACCACCGCCAGCGGACCGCCCGGGTCGAGGTGCACTACGTCGTAGTTGGTGTCGTACCGCTCCCCCACGACACTGCCGGCCGCCGCGGTGAGGCGACGACCGGCAGTGGTCCAGGCGACCTTGGTGATTTCCACCTGTTCTTTCTAATACACCGGGCCCCGCTCCTCGTGGGTTAGAGCGGGGCCCGGCGGTCCTAATTACCCGTCGCTACAGCGCCGGGTAAGCGTTGGCCATCAGCTGGCGGAACTGAGCCGAGAACCAGGCGCCGGAGATCGGCGCGCCGGCCAGGGCACCGCTGAGGCTGTTGCCGTTGCGGGCGTTACCGGTGTAGGTCGGGTCGCACATCCGGTCGAAGCCCTTGCCCTCGTCGTTCGGGATCAGCGTGGAGGAGCCGTCCGACTCACCCGGGGGCTTGACCCAGACGTACGCGTCGATGCCGGCGGCCGGGGCCGCGGTCGGGCGCTCGCCCAGACCCGCACCGGACTGGTTGCACCAGTTGCCGGCGTGGATCCGGCGGTCGATGCGCGACTCGTTGACGAAGGTGTCGATCACGGTCGAGCTGCTGGCCGCGGTCGGGCGGGCCGAGCCCCCCCAGCCGTTGCGGCTGGTGTCGATCAGCATGCCGATGTTCGAGTTGAAGCCGATCGAGACCAGCTTGGTGCGGAACGCCTGGGCGAAGGTCAGCTCGTCGGTGTACTGGTTCCAGTCCACCCACTTCGACTGCCGGACGCTCTGGCCACCGACCGTGGTGGTCGGCTGCACGAACGGCTCACGCAGCGCGGAGTAGTTCGCCGTGTTGGTGATGAAGCCGTGCACGTTGTTGACGCTGCCGGAGGCGCGGGCGGCCTCGAGCATGATGTCGGCGGTGGGGCCGAAGTTCGAGTCCCAGCCGATCCAGCCGTGGTGCGCGGCGTCGACGTAGTTGTAGGTGTTGCCCAGCGCGCCGAGCTTGTTCAGGGCGTAACCGACACCCTGCACGTACCCGCCGTTGGCCTTCATCGTGTCGCAGGTCGCCGTGCCGCCGGCCTGACCGGAGGTGTTGGTGATCAGGTTCGGCAGCGAGTCGATCTCGATCACGTTGATGATCCGCAGGCTCGCGTACTTCGGGTCGGCCTCGATCGCGGCGATCGGGTCGATGTACTCCGCCTTGTAACGGGGCAGGTCGTTCGGACCGAGCTCACCGTTGGAGGCCAGCGCGGCGCAGTCCCGGCCGGGCAGGTTGTAGATCACGAACTGGATGTAGCCGGCGTTCTGCGTCAGGGCCGCGTCCAGGTGATCCCGTACGCCCATCGAGCCGTTGGAGCTGCTGCTGTCGGTGCCCTCGATCGCGGCGATCCGGTCCAGCCAGACGGCGGTCGGGTTGTTCGAGACCCGGTTGCCGCCGGGCTCGGCCTCGGCCTTCGCCTTCCACTCCGGGTTGACGTAGCCCTTCACACCCGCGTACGGGTTGTCGACCTTGACGCCGGCCGGCGGGGTCGTCGGCGGGGTGGTCGGGGGCGTGGTCGGCGGGGTGGTGGGCGGCGTCGTCGGCGGGGTGGTCACCGGGGGCGTCGTCGGGCCGGTCGCGCCGGTGCAGGCCACGCCGTTCAGCGAGAACGTGGTGGGCGCGGTGTTGGTGCCCGAGTAGCTTCCGTTGAAGCCGAAGTTCGCGCTGCCGTTGGTCGGAAGCGACGCCGACCAGGTGGGGTTGGTCGCCGTGACGTTCTGGCCGGACTGCGTGATCGTCGCGCTCCAGCCCTGGGTGATCTGCTGGTTCCCCGCGAACGACCAGGTCAGGCGCCAGCCGCCGGAAATCGGGTCACCGAGGTTGGTCACGTTGACCGTGCCGGTGAAGCCGGTGCTCCAGCTGTTGGCGGAATAGTCGACCCGGCAGCCGGCCGCGGCACTCGCACTGGTGGCGGCGAAAATGCCCACCCCCGTGACGAGCGACGCGGCGGCGGCCGCGGTCAGACCGCGGATGAGGACAGGTCTCATGTGGTGGCTCCTCGAGACATGCGCGGTGGCGCCCCAGGGCGCCGGGGGATCAACCGGGATATCGAGGGGCATCGCTCCCCGGCTGTTTCGACAGCATGACATGGGAGCGCTCCCACCGCAATCGCCTGTTAACAACGCGCACCCCTTGGGCCCATGCCGTATAACGGACGCGTGCACGTATATGAGCTGACCGAGGCGCTGTCCGAGGTTCCGGGGGTCGAGGTCACCATCAAGCGCGGTCTGCTCTGGGTGCACATCCCCGCAATCGGCGATACAGCCCAGCTCGCGCCGGACGACGTGATGACCGCCGAGTCCGTCTTCGTCCCGACCCGCGCCCCCGCCGTACAGCTCGACCTCAAACGCGGCCGCGAGGTCCTGCCGCTGATCGTGACCGTCGACGACATGGTGTTCACCCCCGTCTACGCCGACGACCTGGTCGAAAAGGGCGCCCACCGCCGCATCCCCGCGATGCCCAACCTGATCTCGTATTCGGAGATGCACCGCGACGTACGGGCCCTGGGCAAGGCCATCGACGACCCGGCCCTCGACCTCGAGCCGGAAACCCTGGCCGCCACCCTGCTCGCCCACCGCTGCTTCCTGGCCGGCGCCATGCGGGTCGGCCTCTGGCCCGTACGCGTCGCCGCCTGGTGGGAGTACGCCAACGCCCGGGTCGGCGGCCCGGCCGGCCTGGCCCCGCTGCGCTCCGACCCCGACTGGGACGACCTGATGGCCGACGTGACCGAGGCCCGCCGCCAGACGGCCGCACAGCCCGAGTCGTCGTCGATGCAGCCGTAGGTCCGCGCAGCCCTCGTCTGGCCGCACCCGACACCGTCGTCCTCGACTGCCACACGCACCCGCAACCGCGCTTACTCAGAGCCGCCTCCACGCCGCAACGCCAGACCGGTTCTTGGCTCTGTGACGCACGCCCGGGCAGGCCGGCCTCTGCTCTGCAACGCATCACGGAAGGCCGGCGCGCACGACGGACTTGCCGCCCTTCGGCCACCGCTCATACCACGTCGACACCGAACGGCGGCGGCTGTCCACAAACCCGAGTTGTCCACAGGCCTCGTCCGAAGATCGGCCCGGCTCGATAAAATGGTGGTGGTCGGGGGCCCCCGGTGGAGGGCGGGCCCCTGTGGTGCGCGCCAAGATCAGGGACGGGCGCGCGCCGGTACAGCACATACTCGCCGACGGCGGCCCGGCCCTGCGAGCTAACGCACGGCCGATGCCACAAGCGCCGGTCTCGCGAGCGCAGCCGCCACGAGCGCCGCCACGGGCCAGTGCCACCGCCAGCGCGGCCACCGGCCAGCGCCGCCAACCGGCCAGCGCCGCCACCGCCAGTGCCGCCTGCGCAGCCGCCATCCCCAGCGCAGCCGCCACCAACGCCGAAACGCCCGCCTCCACGGCGATCACCGTCCACGGGCGCGAGACCACCCGCGGCCCCCACCGGCGAGCGCCCCCGCCACGCCGGCCCTGAACCGCACCGGCCAGGCCGCCACACCATCGCGGTTTCAACCGGCCAAAAGAAAACGCCGCACCGGAATGCCCCGGCGCGGCGTTTTCGTTCAGGGAAATCAGTTGTTCGACGAGTAGAGCTCCCGAATCTCACCCGCAGACAGAGCACGGTCGTAAAGATGCACCTGGTCGACCGTTCCGTCCAGGTAGTCGACCGGATTCCCGCCGTACTTGCCCCGGCCGATCACCGTGTTTCCCGTCGGCGCGCCCTGCGGGAGGCATGCGCTCGCCGTTCCGGCCAGTTCGCCGTCGACGTACAGGCGTAGTTCGCCTTTGACGGTGTCCCGCACGCCGACCAGGTGATACCACTTGCCGACCTCGGGCTTGGCCGGTCCGAGCGCCCGGATGCCGGCGAAGCTCATCGCGAACCGCTGGTCGGCCCCGGAGTATTGCAGGAAGAAGTCGCTGTTCGAGGGGCCGTCCTGGGAAACGACAGTCTGGAAGGCGCCGTCGGCCTTGTCGAGTTTGACCCAGGCGGCCGCGGAATAGTCGGACGCTGTGTTCAGGACTGGTTTTCCGGCGTCCAGGAATTGTGACGAGCCGTTGATCGAAACGCCCTGGCCGTTGTGCCCTTCGACGAAAGTGGGGGCGCCGACGGGGGTGAGCGTCCCGTACGAGCCGTCGAGCGGCCAGTAGGCGATTCCCTCCAGTCCGGGGGTGCCCGCGGGGGGCTGCGGAATCGAGGAGCCCGAGCCGTCCGCTTCTCGGATGATCTTCTGGTTGATCGCCTTGACCTTGCGCAGGTCCATCTTGGTGACCTGCCGGTCGTACGTGAAGAAGCCGTTGAGCTCGCCCTCGACGTCGGTGATCTGGGTGTAGATGGCCGCGCTGATGCCGCAGCGTTCGGCCGCGGTGAGCACGTCGGTCTGGTTGGCCACGTACCTGGCGGTCAGCGTGGCCTGGTCGGGCACCATCTCGTAGGCCTGCCCGTCGCCGAACCACATGTGGTTGGACGTCTTGAGGCCGTAGCCGCCGTGTTCGCCGTCGATCGCCACCCGGGTTTCCGACGGGGTCGGGGAGGCCGGGCCGAGGTACTGGTGGAAGTCGATCACGTCGCCGCGGCCGGAGTCGCCCTTGGAGTTGCAGCAGTTCACGCCGCTGTGCGCGTTGACCAGGCGGGACGGGTCCTGGGCCTTGACTTCGTCGGCGATGCGGCCGGTGGCGGCCCGGTCCCATTCGCCCCAGCCCTCGTTGAACGGCACCCAGGCGACGATCGACGTCCAGGACCGGTGCTCGCGGACCATCTCGTGCAGTTCGGCCTCGAACTGGCCACGCCACTCGGCGGGCAGCGGGCCGGTGTTGCCGCTCGGCATGTCCTGCCAGACGAGCAGGCCCAGCTTGTCGGCCCAGTAGTACCAGCGGTCGGGTTCGACCTTGATGTGCTTGCGGACGGCGTTGAAGCCCATCGCCTTGTCCTGCTGCAGGTCCCATTTCAGCGCGGCGTCGGTGGGCGCGGTGTAGAGGCCGTCCGGCCAGAACCCCTGGTCGAGGTTCATCATGTTGAACACGATCTTGCCGTTGACCGTGATCCGCAGCTTGCCGTCGGGGCCCTTCTTCGAGCCGATCGTGCGCAGGCCGAAGTACGACCCGACCGTGTCGACCGTGCGGCCCCCGCTGATCAGGGACACGTCGAGGTCGTACAGGAACGGGTTGTCGGGTGACCAGAGTCTGGGTTTGGCGATCGGCAGCGTCAGCGTCGCGCCTGCGGCGCCCGAGACCGAGGCCACCGTACGGGATCCGTCCCGGGCGACGGCCTTGACGGTGAGCCCGGCCGGCGCGTCCACGGCGAGCCGCAGCGAGGTCAGCGCGGGCGTCATCGTCAGCCCGCCGATCGAGGCCGCGGGCACGGGTTCCATCCAGACCGTACGCCAGATGCCCGAGCTGCCCTGATAGAAGATGCCGCGGTCGCTGGTGCGGCGCTGTTTGCCGATGGGCTGCCCGGTGGCGTCGGTCAGATCCTCGGCCCAGACGATCAGCTCCTGCGGCCCGGTGCCCTGAAGCGCGTCGGTCACGTCGACCTCGAAGCCGTCGTACCCGCCGCGGTGGGCGGCGACCTCGGTGCCGTTGACATAGATCTTCGAGTCGTAGTCGACCGCCCCGAAGTTGACCCTCAGCCGGTTGCCCGATCCGATCTTCCAGCCGGCCGGCACGGTGAAGGTCCTGCGGTACCACATGCGGTCCTCGTGGCGCTGGATGCCGGACAGGGCAGATTCGATCGGGTACGGCACCAGGACGCGTTCGCCGAGGCTCTGGCCGGTGGGCACGGCCTGCCCGGCGGTGGCCTTGGCGAACTCCCAGACGCCGTTGAGGTTCTGCCACTTGGACCGGGTCAGCTGGGGGCGGGGATATTCGGGCAGGGCGTTGCCCGGGCCGACCTTGCTGGTCCACGGGGTGGCCAGGGGCGGGATCCCGGGATGCCATTCGGGGGCGGCGCTGGCGGGGGCGGCCGCGCCCACCACGAGGAGGGCGGCTGCGGACAGGGCGGCAAGCACGCCGCGATGTGTTTTCACGCGCGATGTTCCCTTCGGTGGCAAAGGTTGCGCTCGGGCCCACTCAGGAGCAAACACAACTCAACAATCTTTCTCAGATCCCGTCAAGGGTTGATGGGGATCGATATGTGCCCGACTGCACCCGAAACGCGACCGGCTGTCCGTCAACCCGGGCGTACGGGTGCCGATTTCTCAGGGCATGAGCGTGAGCACGAGTGCGGGCGGGACCGCCGCCGTCCTCGGGGTGGACCCCCAGGACGCGCTGCTGGCCGACCTCGTCTCGTTCATGACCAAGGACACCCCCTCGGTCCAGCACGTGCTCGACCGGGCCGAACCCCACCTGCGTGAGGCGGCCGGCCTGACCGCGGCCACCGTCTTCGAGCTCGACACCGAGACCGGCATGAACGTGATCGCGCGGGTCGGCCCGGCCGGCTCCCGTGACCTGTTCACCGCGGGCAAGGTGCTGCGGCAGGCGGCCGGGGCCAAGCCGACGGTCTCCGGCGAGCAGATGACCGTACGGCTGCGGATCGGCGGGCAGAGCGTCGGCGTGCTGCTGCTCACCGGCAGCCGGCTCGAAGCGCTGCGCCCCGACCTGCTGGCCTCGCTCGCCCTGCACCTGGCGACCACGCTGCAGTCGCTCGCGGCCGAGCGGCAGCGTCAGTTCCTCGCGCACGCGTCGAGCACCATCCGCCAGCTGTTCGAGGCCGGCATGGCCGCTTCCAGCGTCGAGGCCGCCGCCCGAATCCTGGTCTCCTCGGCCGCCGACGGATTCCGGGCCGAGCACGGCGCCGTGTATCTGACCGACGCCGAGGGCACGATCCGCTACGTGCACGGCGTCAACCTGCCCGGCGGCGACGACCAGTTGCACGAGCTGGTCGGGCAGGCGGCCGCGGAGTCACCGGTGTGGCAGGCGACCAAGGGCGGGCAGGCGTCGCTCGTCAGCAACGCCGCCATCACTCCGCTGCACCCCGGCGGCCTGGTCCGGCGGATGAACCTGCAGGCGTACGTGGCCCTGCCGTTGATGTCGGCCCAGGGACCGGTCGGCCTGATCGTGGTCGGGGACTCGGCCGCGGTCCGCGGGTGGACCAGCCAGGACCGCATCCTGGCCGAGCAGGTTTCGGTCGAGGGCGCGCTCATCATCGACAGCGCCGGCATGCGCCAGGCCGCCCAGGCCCACGTGGCCCAGCTCAGCCACCAGGCGTTCCACGACTCGCTGACCGGCCTGCCCAACCGTACGCACCTGATCGAGCAGGCGGGACAGGCCGTACTGGAGGCTCAGGCCACGCGCGGCCGGGTGGCGCTGATGATGCTCGACCTCAACGGGTTCAAGCAGGTCAACGACACCGCGGGGCACCAGGCCGGCGACGTGCTGCTGCAGCAGGTGGCCAAGCGGCTGCTCGGGGCGGTGCGCGACAACGACGTGGTGGCCCGGCTGGGCGGCGACGAGTTCGCGATCCTGCTCACCCACGACCCGGACGACTCCGTGGCGAACGCCGTGGCCGCGCGGATCTGCGAGCGGCTGCGTCAGCCGTTCACGATCGAGGGCCGGGAACTGCGGGTCGGCGGCAGCGTGGGCATCGCGCTCTACCCCGAGGACGCGACCGGCTACGAGGCGCTGATGAAGGGCGCGGACGCGGCCATGTACGAGGCGAAACGGGACACCAAGGACGACGGGGGCGGCTTCCGGCGGTTCTCAGGAGAAGAACCAGGCCACGGTGATGCCGACCAGGGCGCCGCTGACCAGTAGGCCCACGCCGAACCGCCGGGTCTCCGGGCGCCACACCGAGCCCGCGCCGATCAGCAGGTAGAGCGGGATCCAGCCCCAGAACGGCGCGGCCAGCCCGGCCAGCGACGGGAAGAGCGTCATCGGCCCGACCGCGGAGCACGGGCCGATGCAGCCCAGCGCGAGCCCGCCGAGCAGCCCCGCGAGCAGCGGCGGGTCGATGAGCCGGGCCGGGATCGGCGGGGACGCCACGGTCAGGATCGGGTCGTCGCCAGGCTGCTGCGTCAGCGTGATCACGTAGCCGGCCGGGTCGTGCACGACGAGCGTGCGGCCGTAGCCCTCGATGCGGCAGCCGGCCTGCTCCCACAGCTCGCGGATGGTCGCGTACACCTCGTCGGTCAGCTCGCCCAGCCCCGGCAGCCGGCCGCCGCGCAGCACCCGGACCCCTTCGCGGGTCGGCGGCGACACCAGCTGCGCCGGCGGGATCCTGGTCAGGCTCAGCCCCGGGTACGCGTGCAGCGTCGTCTCGATGCGCTGCTCGACGCCCTCGGCAGCTTCCGTACGCCCGGCCTTCACCCGACCCAGCGTCCCGCATCCACCGGGACAAGGTCCGGTTTATCCGGAATCTAACGCGGTCCGCTCACGTCGCGCCGTCCGCCACGTGGGCCACCCGATCGCGCAGGTCGTCGCCGAGCTCGGGGCGGCCGGTCAGGTTGGTCAGGTCCTCGCGCAGGCCGTCGAGCCACACCCGCAGGTCGGCGATGACGTAGAGGTCCTGGCCGAGGTCGTCCGGCCATTCCTGGGGTGCGGCGACCGCCGGCGGCCGGGCCGGGGTCTCGCCGCGCGCCAGCCGTCCGGCCGCACGGTCGTAGCTCGCGGCGACGTCCCCGGCCAGGGCGGTCAGCTGGGTCACGCACGGCAGCAGGCCGCCGGCCGGGCAGGAGCGCACCAGGGCCTCGGCGCCGCGGACCGCGTGATGACCGGCGATCAGCGTGGCCTGCCAGTCGAGCGACGCGGTGGGGTGCCCCTCGCTCTGGTAGAGCGCGAACGAGGCCTCGGCCAGCTGTCCCGCACGCCGGGCCCTGGGCAACGCGTCGCCCGGCGTGCGGCCCATCGCCATGACGTCGACCGTCTCGCGCACGACCGCGGCCGCGGAGGCCAGGAACGTGGCCACCGCGCGCTGCAGCTCGCCCGCGCGGCCGCGCGGCCAGGCGAACAGGCCGATCAGCACGCCGATGGCCGCGCCCACGAGCACGTCGGTCACGCGCTGCTCGGCCAGGCGCCAGTCGACCGGGGTCACCTGCGCGAACACCAGCGTGATGACCAGCGTGAACAGGCCCTGCGACCAGCCCAGGCCGAGCAGCGGGCCGGCCGCGAACCCGGCGATCATCACGACCGGCAGGGCGATCACGTAGACCAGCGGGTCGAGCCCGAGCATCAGGAGCAGGGCGGCCACGATCGACCCGGCGACCGTGCCGGCCAGCGCGGGACGCAGCGTCGAACGGGTTTCGGCGGCCGAGGCGCGCAGCACGGTCAGGATCGTCAGCAGCACCCAGAAGCCGTGCGACAGATCGAGCACCCCGGCGATCAGGCGGGCCGCGCCGAGCGCGGCGGCCAGGCGCAGGGCACCCTGGAAGGCGACCGAGCGGGGCGTCAGATTTTCCCGGAGCCGGTGCCACCAGAGATGAGGCGTTCGCTCGTACGCGTACCAGAACTGCCCCGGCTGCGCGGACGCCGGCGTGGGATCGGGGTGCCCCGGCGGCTCGCCGGCGGCCACGCGCACCGCGACGACCAGCGACTTGGTCCACTCCCCCATCGACAGGGCCAGCGCGCCGAACCGCAGCCGCTCGGGCGGCAGCCCGCCGGGGTCGGTGTTCATGCGGGCCGCGCGGAAGTCGCTGATCGCCGCCGTGACGTGGTCGGTGTCGGGCAGCGGCCCGTCGCCGCGCAGCCAGACGCCGGTGGCCTCGACACAGCCCGCTGTGGCCCGCAGCAGCTTCCGCGCGGCGGGCGCGGTCACCGCCTCGCGATCGTCGGTGAAATAGAGGTCGACGGCCCGGCCGAGCAGCAGCCGGGCCGTGCCCGCGGCGGCCGAGAGCGCCCGGTCGCGGCGCCCGGCCGAGGCGGGTCGTTCGGTCGGCGGCAGGCGCGAGGGCCGCAGCGCGTCGGCCGCCTCGGTCGCCTCGGGCACCAGCGCGGCCAGGCGCGACCGGTCGTCGGCCAGCGCCCGCAGGCACAGGGCCAGCGCCGAGACCGCGCCGGCCAGCCGGTGCCGGTAGGGCGGCGGCGTGGGGTCGGGCCACAGCACCAGCTCGGCCCCGGCCAGCAGCACGACGGCGAGGGTGAGCCCGGCCAGCCGCTCCGGGAGCGAACCCGGATCGTACGGCGGGAAGCACGGAAGGATGTAGAGGAGCTGCATGCCGGCCGCCAGCCCGACGAGACGCGGCCCGCCGACGCCGACGAAGCTCACCGCGAAGCCGAGCACGAACACGCCCGCGGCCGCCGCGACGTCGTTGAACGACAGCATCGTGCCCAGCGTGACCAGCGCCCACCCGACCGGCAGGACGGCGATCAGCGTGCGCGCGCGCTGCCGGGGCGAGCCCGGTATCTGCGAGAGCGCACCCAGGGCGACCACCCCGAACAACGCGTACGGCGCCATGGACGCGCTGCCGAGCACGTACCGGCAGAGGTAGAACCCCAGGCAGGCGACCAGCGTGACCCGGACGGCCCGCCGCACGACGACAAGTTGCGGGTCACGCCCCAGCACCCACCCCCACATGCAGGGCAGTCTCGCACGGGCCTCAGACAAAAGCGCTTTCGCCGGTGACGGCCCGCCCGACGATCAGCGTGTTGATCTCGCGGGTGCCCTCGTACGAGTAGAGCGCCTCGGCGTCGGCGACGAAACGGCCGATGTTGTAGTCGAGGACGATGCCGTTGCCGGCCAGCAGCTCGCGGGCCCAGCCGGCCACCTCGCGCATCCGGGTCGTGCAGTACGCCTTGGCCAGCGCCGAGTGCTCGTCGCGGTACTTTCCCTCGTCCTGCAGCTGGGCCAGGCGCACGCACATGCCCAGCGAGCCGGTGACGTTGCCCAGCATGCGCACGAGCAGGTCCTGCACGAGCTGGAACTTGGCGATCGGCCGCCCGAACTGCTCGCGCTCCTTGGCATAGTTCAGGGCAATCTCGTACGCGGCCAGCATCACCCCCACGGCCTCCCAGGCGACCCCGCTGCGCGTCTGCCGCAGCACCTTCGCGGTGTCCTTGAACGAGTTCGCGTTCTGCAGCCGGTCCGCCTCGGGCACCCGTACGCCGGTCAGCTTGATGTCGGCGTTCTGCACCGTACGCAGGGCGATCTTGTTCTCGATCTTGGTGGCCTCGTAGCCGGGGGCGTCACCGCGTACGACAAAGCCTTTGACCTGGTCGTCCTCGATGTCACGGGCCCAGACCACGATCAGGTCGGCGAAGGTCGCGTTGCCGATCCAGCGCTTCTGCCCGTCGAGCACCCACTCGTCGCCCTCGCGCCGGGCCGTCGTGCGCAGCCCGGCCGCCACGTCCGAGCCACCCGTCGGCTCGGTCAGCGCGAACGCCCCGACCTGGTCGAACGACGCCATCGCGGGCAGCCAGCGCTCCCGCTGCCCGGCCGAGCCGCACATCGTGATGCTGCCCATGGCCAGACCCGCGTGCACGCCGTAGAACGTGGCCATCGACGCGTCGGCCCGGGCCATCTCGAGGGCCAGCCAGCCGTTGAGCAGCGACGAGCCTTCCCGCCCGGCGATGCCGAGCCCGGCGTACCGCTTGATCAGATGTTGCGGGAACTCGGCCCGCTGCCACTGATCGTTCGCGATTGGCACGACTTCGTCGTCGAGGAACGCGCGCACCCGCTCCACGACGGCGGCCTCGTCGGCCGGCAACAGGTCCTGAAAGGCGTAAAGGTCTCCGGCGAGCATGTTCGGTACCTACCCGCGCGGGGCCCGTCCTAGACTTCGGTCCCATGCTCACCATGCAGGACGCGCTGGCCCGGTTGACCGCGTACTGGACGGCTCAGGGGTGCCTGACCGTCCAGCCCATGAACACCGAGGTCGGCGCGGGCACGCTCAACCCGGCCACCTTCCTGCGGGTGCTGGGCCCGGAGCCGTGGCGCGTGGTCTACGTCGAACCGTCGGTGCGGCCCGACGACTCGCGCTACGGCGAAAATCCGAACCGGCTGCAGACCCACACCCAGATGCAGGTGATCCTCAAGCCCGATCCGGGCAACCCGCAGGAGCTCTACCTGGGCAGCCTGGCCGCTCTGGGCATCGACGTGGCCCGGCACGACGTCCGGTTCGTCGAGGACAACTGGGCCTCGCCGGCGCTCGGCGCGTGGGGCCTGGGCTGGGAGGTCTGGCTGGACGGCCTCGAGATCACCCAGTTCACGTACTTCCAGCAGGCGGGCGGGCTCAACCTGGAGCCGGTGTCGGTCGAGATCACCTACGGCATCGAGCGCATCCTCATGGCCCTGCAGGAAAAGACCCACTTCAAGCAGATCGAGTACGCCCCGGGCATCTCGTACGGGGAGGTGTTCGGCCAGAGCGAGTACGAGATGTCGCGGTACTACCTGGACGACGCCGACGTGGCCGCCAACCGTCAGCTGCTCGAGATCTACGCGGCCGAGGCGCAGCGGCTGATCGACGCCGGACTGCCGGTCCCCGCGCACACGTACGTGCTCAAGTGCTCGCAGGCGTTCAACGTGCTCGACTCGCGCGGCGCCGTCTCGACCGCCGACCGGGCCTCCGAGTTCGGTCGCATGCGCCGCCTGGCCGGCGAGGTCGCCAAGCTGTGGGTGGCCCGCCGCGACGAGATGGGTCACCCGCTCGGCCTCGTGCCGCCGCTGCCCGCCGCCTCCGCGTTGGCCGCGCCCGCCGCCCGCGCGGACGCCCGTGCGCTGATCTTCGAGATCGGCACCGAGGAACTGCCGCCGTCCGAGGCCCGCGCCGCCCGCGACCAGGTGCGGCGGGTGCTGACCGAGGGCCTGGCCGGCACCCGCCTCGAGCACGACGAGGTGCGGGTGTTCGCGACCCCCCGGCGGCTGATCGCGCTGGTGCCCTCGGTCGCGGCCCGCGAGGCCGATCACGTACGCCAGGTGAAGGGCCCCAAGGTCGGCGCGCCGGACCAGGCCGTGGCCGGTTTCGCCCGCGGCCAGGGCGTCTCGGTGGACGACCTGACGACCGCGACCTTCGGCGGCGCCGAGCATCACGCGGTCGAGAAGCACGAGGTCGGCGGCAACGCGGCCGAGGTGCTGGCGCCGGTGCTGGCCAAGGTCGTGACCGGTCTGCGCGCGGCCAAAAACATGCGCTGGAACGACCCGCAGCTCTCATTCAGCCGCCCGATCCGCTGGCTGACCGCCCTGTGGGGCGACGACGTCGTGCCGGTCGCGGTGGGCACGCTCTCGGCCGACCGCAAGACCCGGCTCCTGCGTACGGCGGCCGAGCCGATCATGGCGGTCGCGTCGGCCGAGACGTTCATGGAGACGCTCGCGCTGGCCGGCATCGTGGCCGACCAGGAGGACCGCCACGACCTGATCGTCACCGGCGCGCAGGACGAGGTGTATCCCGAGGGCCGCGTCGACGTCGCCGGGGAAGCCGCGCTGATCGAGCAGATCAGCTATCTGGTCGAGTCGCCGACGCCGCTGCTGGGCACGTTCGACGAGAGTTACCTGTCGCTGCCCGACGCCGTGCTGACCACGGTCATGCGCAAACACCAGCGCTACCTGCCCGTACGGTCGGCCGACGGCTCGCTGCTCCCCATGTTCGTCACGGTCGCCAACGGCCCGGTCGACATCGAACTGGTCCGGGCCGGCAACGAGGCCGTGCTGCGGGCCCGCTACGAGGACGCCGCGTTCTTCTACCGCGCCGACCGAGCCATGCCGGTGACCGAGATGCGCGACCGCCTGTCCCGCCTCACCTTCACCGACAAGCTGGGCTCGATGGCCGACCGGGCCGGCCGCATCGCCACCCTGGCCGGTTCGCTGGCCGAATCGCTCGGGCTGTCCTCGGCCACGCTGGGCCGCGCGGGCCGCCTGGTCAAGTTCGACCTCGGCTCCCAGCTGGTCACCGAGATGACCAGCCTGGCCGGCGTGATGGCCCGCGACTACGCCCTGCACGCGGGCGAGCCGCGCGACGTCGCCCAGGCCGTCTACGAGGCCGAACTCCCCCGCAACACCGGCGACGCCCTGCCCGCCTCGATCCCCGGGGCCCTGCTCTCCCTGGCCGACCGCCTCGACCTGGTGGCCGGCCTGGCCGCAACGGTCGGGCTGCCCACGGGAAGCAGCGACCCCTTCGCCGTACGCCGGGCCGTGCTCGGTCTGCTCGCGGTGCACCGCGCCCACCCGGCCCTGTCCGGCCTCTCGCTCCTCGACGGCCTGCGCGCCGCGGCCGCCCAGCAGCCGGTCGAGGTCTCGGCCTCCGTGGTCGAGGCGGCCGGCGACTTCCTGGCCCGCCGTCTCGAGCAGGTGCTCACCGAGGAGGGCAAGCCGGTCGACCGGGTCCGCGCGGCGATCGGCCACTACGCCCGCCCGTCGGTCGTCGACACCATGCTGTCCCAGCTGGACACCCTGACCGGCAACCCCAGCTTCGTGGCGGCGGCCGCCGCCCTCCAGCGGGCCCGCCGCATCCTCCCGGCCGGCACCGCCGCCGGCTACGACCCGGCCGTCCTCGCCGAGCCGGCCGAGCTGGCCCTGCACGAGGCCGTGGCCGGCGTGAAGGCCGACTACGGCACCGACCTGGTGGCCTTCACGGCCGCGGTGGAACCGCTGGTCGAGCCCCTGTCCCGCTTCTTCGACGAGGTCTTCGTGATGGCCGAGGACCCGGCCCTGCGGGCGGCCCGCCTGGGCTTGCTGGCTTCCGTCCGCGATCTGGGCGAGGGCCTGCTGGACTGGCCGGAGCTGCGCCTGTAGCCGCGCCGCCTGATGATCCACTCGGCGACGGCCACGTTGATCGCCCAGCCGAGCAGCATGCCGGCCGCGCGAACCCGGACGCCGGGCATGCCGCCGTTGACCGCTGTGAGCGGGCCCAGGGTGAACGCCTGCGTGCCCGCTCCCAGCGCCAGCGCGTACGCGCGGATCATCCACGCCCGGTGGCGGCGAATGTTCCCGCGGCGGATCGCCACGACCGCGATCACCAGCCCGTACGCCATCAGGCCGGAGACGACGAGGCGGGCGGCGTTGACCACGGCTCCGTCGTTGGCGGGCAGGTCGGAGAACAGGGTCATCCACGCGCCGCTGACGGCGACGGCCAGGCCGGCCACCACCAGCAGCCGGCCGGCTCGGCGGTGCCAGGCGGGGTGCGTACGGCGGAACGAAGTGTCGAATTGGAAGGCGCCGACGAGGCTGTAGATCAGCGCGCCGGCGATGTGGGCCACGACCGGGGCGGGCAGGTCGGCGAAGCGCGCGGGGGCGTCACCGGCGGCCAGGGAGCCCAGGCGGGCCACTCCGGCCACGGAGGGTACGAGCGCCAGGGCGATCAGCCCGGCCGGCACAAGCTTGGACATGCATGCAGCGTCGCCGGAACGGAGGGCGAACTCATCGGCGTACGGGCTCCGCCTGAACCGGACCTCGGAACGAGAACGGCTTGTCCTTTAGTACTACGGTCGCGGGAATGTGGCTGACCCGGATGTGGAGCAAACACCACGAAGCGGCGAAATTCCTGCTTGTCGGGGGTGTCTGCTTCCTGGTGACGACGAGCATCAACTACGCGCTGAAGCTGACCGTCCTGCACGAGAAGCCGGTCACCGCGCTGGCCATCGCCACCACGCTCGCCACCGTGTTGTCGTACGTGCTGAACCGGGAGTGGTCGTTCCGGCATCGCGGGGGACGTGAGCGCCACCACGAGGCTCTGATGTTCTTCACGGTCAGCGCCGTCGCCATCGTGCTCAACCTGATTCCGCTGGGCGTCTCGCGTTACGTGCTCGACCTGCGGGTGCCCGACGTGACCCGGCCCGTGCAGGAGGTCGCCGACTTCGTGAGCGGCATCGTTCTGGGCACGCTGATCGCCATGGTGTTCCGGCTGTGGGCGTTGAAGCGGTTCGTCTTCCCGGAGCCGCAGCCCCGCCGGGCGAGCCGGCCCGGACCGCGCAGCAAGGCCCGGATGCTCGGCCACCGGCGGGCGGCCGGCGCGCCGGAGCCGGGTCGGACAGACGCTTCCTGATCCGTTTCCGCGCCCGCCACGTCAAGGTCGCCGGGGCGTCGATCCAGTCCCTTCGACTGCACACGGGACCCCCGGCGAGGTACGCCGGCGGCGAGTCCCGTGGAGGATTCGTGGCTGACCGACGTCAGGTGCTGCGCATGGGCGCCGTCGCCGCAGCGGCTCCCGCTCTGGCCGGGGCGGTTGCCTCGCCGGCTCCCGCTCTGGCCGGGGCGGTTGCCTCGCCCGCTTTCACGCACAGCGGGGGCCGCAAGGAAACCGAGGTGTTCGGCCACCGCGGCGCCTCCGGCTACCGGCCGGAGCACACCCTCGCGTCGTACGAGCTCGCGGCCCGGATGGGTGCCGACTACATGGAGCCCGACCTGGTCACGACCAAGGACCACGTGCTGGTGTGCCGGCACGAGCCCGAGATCGGCGGCACCACCGACGTGGCGAGCCGCCCGGAGTTCGCCGGGCGCCGCAAGACGGTCTCGCTCGACGGGGTCAGCGTCACTGGCTGGTTCACCGAGGACTTCACGCTGGCCGAGCTGAAGACCCTGCGCGCGGTTGAGCGGCTGCCCGCCGTACGCCAGGAGAACACCCTCTACGACGGCCTGTTCCAGGTGCCGACCTTCCAGGAGGTGCTGGAGCTGCGGGCCCGGCTGTCGAAGGAGCTGGGCCGCGACATCGGTGTCATCCCGGAGACCAAGCACCCCACGTACTTCCGCCGGCTGGGCCTGGAGCTGGAGACCCCGCTCGTGCAGACGCTGCGCCGCAACCGTCTGGACCGGCGCGGCGCCCGGGTGTGGATCCAGTCGTTCGAGGCGGCCAACCTCAAGGTGCTGCACCAGCAGTACCGGGTGCAGGTCAACCTGGTGTTCCTGACGAGCGCCGCGGGCAGCCCGTTCAACGACACCAGGACGTACGCCCAGTATCTGACCCCCGCCGGGCTCAAGGAGCTTTCGTCGTACGTCGACGGAATCGGCCCCGACAAGAACCAGATCATCCCCCGCAACGCCGACGGAACCCTGGGCACGCCGACCCCGCTGGTCCGCGACGCCCACGCGGCCGGACTCAAGGTCATCCCCTACACGTTCCGCGCCGAAAACCAGTTCCTGCCGGCCGACCTGCGGGTAGGCACCGACCCGAACGCGTACGGCAAGGCCATCGACGAGCAGATCACCTTCCTCCGTACGGGCATCGACGGCCTGTTCACCGACCAGCCCGACATCGGCGTCCTGGCGCGCACGTTCGTCTAGCTGAATGGTGCCCGCACCACGGTCCCCAGTAGGGTTCCCTGCATGCCGACCGTGGTGCGGCTCCCCGGCTCACACGGCGCCGTCGCGGCGTTCGTCACCACCCCCGACGCCGTGCCCGCCGCCGTGGCCGCACTGGCCTTACCCGCCCCCACCCCCGTGCTGGTCATGGTCGGCGGCGCAGGCGGCCTCACCGGCGAAAATCTAGCCCCCGTCTTCACCGACCTGATCGCCCCCGCCATCCGAACCCACCAGGCGGCGGCAGTCGACGGAGGCACCAACGCCGGCGTAATGCGCCTGCTGGGCGAATCCCGAGCCGCCGGCTTCCCGTTCCCCCTGATCGGCGTGGCGGCAACCGGAACAATCACCTATCCCGGCCACCACCCGCCCAACCCCGACGCGGCCCCCCTGGACCACCACCACTCACACTTCGTACTGACCCCAGGCGACACGTGGGGCGACGAGGTCCCCTACTTGGCCGCCGTGGCCGCGGCCCTCTCCGCCAACCGCCCCAGCCTGACCGTCTTGGCAAACGGCGGCGAAATAGCCATAACCGACGCCGAACACAGCCTGGCCCAGCACCGCCCCGTGCTGGTGCTGGCAGGCACAGGCCGAGCCGCCGACAACATCGCCGCCGCAGCCACAAACCCCACCACCTGCCGCAACAAACGCCTGGCTGCCATTGCGGCCTCCCCTCTCGTCCGCGTAGTCGACGTCCACAACCACACCCTGGTTGCGGCCGTCCTCGACGAACTCCTTTCCACGCCCCGTCGTTAGCCCTCGGCCCGGGCCAGGCCTGCTCGGGCCGGGCTGGGTCGGTTCGGTCGGGCCAGGCCTGCTTGGCCGGGCTTCGGTCTGCTCGGATCGGTGCGGGGCTGCTCGGTCGGGCTTGGCTCTGCTCGGGACGGGCTTGGGCCTGCTCGGGACGGGCTTGGGTCTGCTCGGATGGGTCGGGCGGGATCTGTTTGGACCGGGCTGGAGTGCTCCTCGGATCGGGCTTGGACCCTATTCGGCTCGGCATGCTTGGCCTGGTCGGGGCTTGGCCGTGACCTAGACCTGGCGCTGCTGGACCTGGCGGCCGCTGATTCCGGGGATCTCGCTCCGCCAGTTCCTCGGCGGCGGCGAGCATGCTCGCGTCGCTCAACCTGTTCCGCAGTCGGCCCGCCCCGCCGGGGGCGACGCTGTTGAACCCGGGCCTCCCACTGGCCCTCGGCGGCCGACTTGAGCCCGTGCGTCCGGTTGAGCCTCGGCATCCCGCCGGGCTTGGGCGCGCCCCGAGCGTGACCAGCCTGAACCTGGTTAGGTCTGAGCTGAGGCGTAGGCCGGAGGTCTGACAGCCGCACCCGCCACCACCTCGGCGCCGCACCAGTTCTCGTCTCTGTTCGCGGCCGCCTTCCAGCTCAGGGCATGACCTTGGTCGTCCTCCGGAGGAGCAGCTAATCCTCACCGACCACCACGCATGGCGATCCCGCTCGAGGGAGTCAAGCGGTCCCCCATCCCGCAAGGAGCTGAGCACACCTAGGGGTTGCCTCGAACACGCCACCCCGCCAGGCCGGCTTCTTTGCCAACCTCCAGCGCAAGTGAAAGTCAAAAATGCCAAACCCCAATCCAAGGCCCGTTCAAGCCGTGCCGCATCTGCTTTAGCAGCGCAACTGCCACATCCCCCAACGCAGCCATGTCGCCCCCCGACAGAAACTGCCGCTCCAATCCCCCCACCACAAACCAGCCCGCCGCCACCCAACATCGCCAAGAGATCTTTTCTAACCTCGACCACAGCACGATGAGTTTCCCGCACCCGACGCCTGAATACGGCATCGACTGTAACCGAAACCATTCCCGAACAGGAACCAAAGAAATGCAATAAACCCCCATCCAAGCTCCGTTCTCTAACCGCAGAACCCGAACCCCGACGCAGGCCGACGACCCGACCCGGCTCAGACGGTCCACCGGCAGCCCGCGAACCGACAACTCGAGCCCGGACTGGCGGGGCAGACCCTGAAACCGACCGCGACGGCGGAACCGGCGCCATCAGCTCCTCCTCCGGCGCAGGCGAGACCGGCTGGCTGGGCCGCTCAGCTTCGGGCAACTGGACAGACGACGCCAGACCAAGTTCACGCAGCCGCCGCATCTTCTCCGCATGACGCCGCTTCAGCCCCCACGAACGATGCCGCTCATGCTCACGCCGAAACGCTTCCCGCTCCGCCGAGTATCTGCGCCCCAGAGTCCGATCGCGCATAGCAGCAGTCTCGGCCCGGCTGAACAACGACATCTGACCCATGCCTAATTCTTTCGCACCCCAGCTACACCATGTCAGTATTGGATCATGCCAATCGCCCATTGAACTCAGCAAATAATCCGGCTTTTCATAAACGGCTTGAATCGTTTAAATGGATGCGACCCCTCCACCCCAGCAATGCACATTCAGGAAAGGAGAAGAAGGTCGGCTTGGGCATTAGCAGACGGCGATAAAAACGGCGCAGGGCGGCGGGGCGC